>CAIWPG010000145.1 GCA_903914535.1 uncultured Oxalobacteraceae bacterium | reverse complement strand
CGTGTAGACGAGTATGGTTTAACCATCGCCCCTGACGGTACACCCTACTACGTACCAGCCGTTTTAGACAATACTAAACGCTACGAAGCTATTATTGTGGCTGAAGCATTCGCAGGCAAGCGTTTAATTGCACGGCATCAAATGGTATACGCGGTATTGGGTGAGCGTATGCGTGCAGAGATTCATGCACTTTCTATGAAAACCCTTACGCCTGATGAGTTTAAGCAATAATGGATAAATTACTCATTACCGGTGGTTCGCGTTTAAACGGAGAAGTCTTCATATCGGGCGCAAAAAATGCGGCACTGCCGATTTTATGTGCGGGTTTATTGACGAGTGATGATGTTCATCTCACCAATTTACCATTGCTCAACGACGTATCCACGATGGAAAAGTTGCTCAGTCAAATGGGCTTGCGCATGACATCGGATAAAAATGCGATTACGCTCAATGGCGGACAGATCAACCGGCTGGAAGCGCCTTACGATCTGGTAAAAACCATGCGCGCTTCTATTCTGGCGCTGGGTCCGTTGCTGGCGCGTTTTGGTGAAGCAAAAGTCTCTTTGCCGGGCGGCTGCGCTATTGGTGCCCGTCCTGTTGATCAGCATATTAAAGGCCTGCAGGCCATGGGTGCTGAAATTACTATTGAAGCCGGTTATATTCACGCTAAAGCGAAAAAGCTTAAAGGTGCGCGTATTGTGACCGACATGATTACGGTTACCGGTACTGAAAATTTGCTGATGGCTGCGACCCTGGCCGAAGGCGAAACCATTTTAGAAAATGCGGCATGTGAACCCGAAGTAGTTGATCTGGCTGTGATGCTGGTTGCCATGGGTGCCAAAATCAGTGGCATCGGCACTTCGCGTCTGGTTATTCAGGGCGTCGCTAATTTGCATGGCGCACAACATAACATTATTTCTGACCGGGTTGAAGCGGCTACCTTTTTATGTGCCGTGGCTGCCACCGGTGGTGATGTTGTCCTCAAAAATACCCGCGTTGATATCCTGGATGTGGCCATTGATAAATTGCGTGAAGCAGGCGCACTGATTACGGCTGGTATCGCAGGGAAAGATAGTCTTCATATTCAAATGTCGGCGCGTCCCGCTGCCGTCAGCTTCCGTACCACTGAATATCCCGGCTTTCCGACTGATATGCAAGCGCAGTTTATGGCATTGAATTGCGTAGCACAAGGCACCAGTCATGTGACGGAAACGATTTTTGAAAATCGTTTTATGCATGTGCAAGAGTTAAATCGTCTTGGTGCTGCAATTGAAATTGAGGGTCATACTGCTTTGGTGCGTGGCATGAATAAGCTGATCGGTGCTCCTGTGATGGCAACCGATTTGCGTGCTTCTGCCTGCCTGGTGATTGCCGGGCTGGCGGCGCAGGGTGAAACGCTGATAGATCGTATTTACCATCTGGATCGTGGCTACGACCGTATGGAAGTGAAGTTATCCGGCCTGGGTGCCAACATTCAACGTGTGAAATGAGTCGAATATCATGAGTCAGCAGACTAAGCAACTTACCCTGGCCTTGTCCAAAGGCCGTATTTTTGATGATACGCTGCCTTTATTGCAGGCCGCCGGGATCACGGTCACCGAAGATCCTGAAACATCGCGTAAATTAATTTTACAGACAACCGACGCTGCTCTGCGTGTGATTATTGTGCGTGCATCCGATGTGCCGACTTATGTGCAATATGGTGCAGCTGATTTTGGCGTGGCAGGTAAAGATGTCCTGATTGAGCATGGCGGTGAGGGCTTGTATCAGCCGGTTGATCTGCAAATTGCCAAATGCCGTATGTCGGTGGCTGTTGAAGAAGGTTTTGATTATGCCAGTGCGGTACGTCATGGTGCCCGTTTGCGGGTAGCGACCAAGTATGTTGAAATTGCGCGCCGTCATTTTGCCAGCAAGGGTGTGCACGTGGATTTGATTAAGCTGTACGGTTCTATGGAATTGGCACCCTTAGTCGGCTTGTCGGATGTGATTGTTGATCTGGTCAGTACCGGAAATACCTTGCGTGCCAATCGTTTGGTGGAAGTCGAAAAAATCATGGATATTTCTTCCCGGTTGATTGTGAACCAGGCAGCGTTTAAACTGAAACGCGAATACCTGCAACCTATCCTGGCAGCCTTTGAAGCTGCTTCACTTAACGTTATTTAAGCTGACCTTATATTATGTCCGATCTGATGCCCGACACTGCCAATACCCCGGTTTTTGATGTGCTTCCTATTACCAGACTTAATGCCGGTGATGCTGATTTTCAGGCGCGCCTGTCTGCCATACTAGCCTTTGAAGCTACGCAGAATGATGCTATTGAACATGCGGTAATCCGGATTTTATCTGATGTGCGAAAGCATGGTGACGCAGCCGTACTGACAGCGACCAATCAGTTTGATCGTTTGCAGGCCGATAGCGTTGTGGCACTGGAAATCAGTCAAGAAGAAATGCAGGCGGCCCTGGCTGGTTTGTCGCCGGAGCGTCGTCTGGCGCTTGAGTTTGCCGCGCAGCGGGTACGTGCCTACCATGAAGTTCAAAAGCAGGAATGTGGTTCGGCCGGTTTTAGCTATACCGAAGCCGATGGTACTGTGTTGGGACAAAAAGTGACTCCGCTGGATCGGGTTGGTATTTACGTACCAGGGGGTAAGGCTGCTTATCCGTCTTCGGTGCTGATGAATGCGATTCCGGCCAAAGTGGCTGGCGTAGCTGAAATAATTATGGTTGTGCCTACTCCTGACGGTGTAAAAAACCAATTGGTGCTGGCCGCAGCGGCTATTTCCGGCGTGGACCGGGTGTTTACTATCGGCGGAGCACAGGCAGTAGCGGCGCTGGCCTACGGAACACAGACTATTCCTGCGGTAGATAAAATCGTCGGGCCGGGCAATGCTTATGTGGCCGCCGCTAAACGCCGTGTTTTTGGTACGGTCGGTATTGATATGATTGCCGGTCCGTCTGAGATTTTAGTGTTGTGTGACGGTAGCACCGATCCCGATTGGGTGGCGATGGATTTATTTTCGCAGGCAGAACACGATGAGCTGGCACAATCCATACTGCTGTGCCCGGATGCTGATTATATCGAAGCAGTAGAGCAAAGTATTGCCAGATTGATTGGCACTATGCCGCGTCATGAAGTTATTCGCACGTCACTGACTAATCGCGGTGCATTGATTTTAGTTCGTGATATGGATGAAGCATGCCAGATCGCTAATGCCATCGCTGCCGAACACGTTGAAATATCGGCGCTGGATCCACAGCAGTGGGCGGATAAGGTGCGTCATGGCGGCGCACTGTTCCTGGGGCGTTATTCATCGGAAGCATTGGGTGATTATTGTGCCGGCCCCAACCATGTATTGCCGACTTCACGCACGGCACGTTTTTCATCACCCTTGGGCGTCTACGACTTTCAGAAGCGCAGCAGCATTATTCATGTCAGTCAGGCAGGTGCGCAGACATTAGGGAAAATGGCAGCAGAGCTGGCCTGCGGTGAAGGTTTGCCTGCGCACGCGCGCTCAGCTGAACTTCGTCTGAAATGAATGAAAATCCGATTAATATAGTGACTAAGGAGTTGTGTCAGCCCGGTGATGCGCTCTGGCGCAACCGGGTTATTACAGGCGATGCGTTAGCGCATATGTCACTGATTCCTGATGGCAGTATTGATTTGATTCTGACCGACCCGCCGTATGGGTTAGGCAAAGATTACGGGAATAATTCGGACAAACTGGAGGAGCAGGATTATCTGGCCTGGACGCAGGAGTGGATAGTCAGTGCTTTGCCAAAATTAAAACCGAACGGCAGTCTCTATATTTTTCTGACCTGGCGTTTTTCGCCTGAAATTTTTGTCATGCTCAAGCAGCATCTGACTATGTTGAATGAAATTATCTGGGATCGCCGGGTACCTTCCATGGGGGGCGGTATCCGGCGTTATTCTTCGGTGCATGATACCGTGGGATTTTTTGTGCAGGGGCGCGATTATTATTTTGATCTGGATGCCATACGTATCCCTTACGATGCAGTAACAAAAAAAGCCCGATCCAGAAAAATTTTTGAAGGCTCAAAATGGCTTGAGCTGGGATATAACCCGAAAGATGTCTGGAGTGTTTCACGGTTGCATCGGGAATGTCCCGAACGTGCAGAGCATCCGACCCAAAAGCCGCTGGAAATTATTGAGCGCATGATCAAAGCATCCTGTCCGCCTGGCGGCGTTGTATTTGATCCGTTTATGGGGAGTGGCACGACTGCCGTAGCAGCAAAACGGTGCGGGCGTGATTTTGCCGGATTTGAATTGAACCCGGAATATTGTCAGGTAATTACGTCGCGTCTGGAGGCGCTGGCATTGTCCGGTTTTCCGGATATAAATGCGGGTAGTCCGGGCGTGGGCAATGTAAAAATTCGGGTGCGAAAACCGGCTAAACCGATTAAGTTGTCCAAAGCATCCAAGGCAACTAAATCCGTCAAATCATCAGCATTGGCCGGGTCGGCCGGTGTCTCCCCTGCGCTAGTGAAGACAGTCCGGCAGAGCAGCAAAGCAATTCATCAGCCTGTACCGGTCAGATCCCGTGCTGCGGCAGAAAAAAAGTGCGTAGCGGTGTTATCGCAGGAATTAACCCCGGAATTAACTTCGGACTTAAGTGCCGGTACCGGCACGGACTTGGTTTCTGAGTAACTAAGTCCGTGCTGACGAATAAAATTGATTAAATAAAATTGACTACATAAAATTGACTAAGTGAACGGATCAGGATCATGTCATTAATATCGAATATTATACGTCCCGAAATTTGTGCGCAATCCACGTACCATGTGCCTGATGCCAGCGGTATGGTTAAGCTGGATGCAATGGAAAATCCTTACCTGTTGCCTGAATCCTTGCAGCAAGAGTTAGGTGCGCATTTGTCTGGCGTTGCATTAAATCGTTACCCGGTACCAAGCTACCAGGCACTCAAGCAAAAAATTTGTACCCGGTTTGGTGTGCCTGAAGGTTATGACGTTATTTTAGGCAATGGCTCTGATGAGCTGATTACTATGTTATCGGTGGCATGCGCCAGACCGGGTGCCACAGCGCTGGCACCCTTGCCCGGATTTGTCATGTACGGCATCTCGGCACAGCTGGCAGGCTTGAATTTTGTCGGCGTTCCCTTACAGGCTGACCTGAGTCTGGATATGCCTGCTATGCTGGCAGCCATTGAGCAGCACCGTCCGGCACTGGTGTATCTGGCGTATCCGAATAATCCGACCGGAAGCTGGTTTGATGAGGCGCAGATCGTGCAAATTATTCACGCTGTCGGCGACTACGGTGTGGTGGTGGTGGATGAAGCTTACCAGCCATTTGCGCCGGGCAGCATGATGGCACGCTTGCCTGAGTTTGCTAATCTGATTGTGATGCGTACTGTATCTAAGTTAGGGATGGCAGGATTGCGGCTTGGTTATATGTCGGCATCTGCGGCTTTGCTTAACGAATTTGATAAGGTCCGTCCACCTTATAATATCAATGTGCTGACTGCTGCTGCGGCAGAATTTTTGCTGGATCATCTGGCGGTGTTTGATGATCAGGCTGCCCGGATTCGCGGGCAACGTACTGAGCTTATGGCAAAATTGCAAAGCATTCCCGGTATTCATGCTTTTCCGTCCGAAGCCAACTTTATCCTGATCCGGGTACCGCAGGCGTCACAAATTTTTAATAAACTGCTGGAACAGCAAATTTTAGTCAAAAATGTCGGTAAAATGCATGCATTGCTAGTAGATTGTTTACGTATCACTGTAAGCACTCCCGAGGAAAATCAACTTTTTCTGGATGCATTAAAAACAGCACTGTTAAATCAGTAGTCTGCCACGGACAGATCGTTAGTCCGGACAGCCGGTCAGGGTTTGAAAACTTCCCCTGATTGTTTTAAATTTTGACCTCCTCTCCACCGTACTTTGGAACCTATTTTTTGATATGCAATCTGAGCAACTCACTCCCCGGCGTTATGCTGAAGTAGTACGCAATACGAATGAAACGCAAATCCGTGTCTCTATTAATCTGGATGGTACAGGGCAGCAAAAACTGAATACCGGCGTACCGTTTTTAGATCACATGCTCGATCAGATAGCGCGTCATGGTCTGTTTGATCTGGAAGTGGAGGCTAAGGGTGATTTGCACATTGATGCGCATCATACCGTAGAAGATATCGGCATTACTCTGGGACAGGCATTTGCTCAGGCCCTGCACAATAAAGCCGGTATCCGTCGTTATGGTCATGCTTATGTGCCGCTGGATGAAGCCTTGTCCCGTGTTGTGCTTGATTGTTCGGGGCGTCCCGGTCTGGAATTTCATGTTGATTTCAAACGTGCCATGATAGGCAGTTTTGATGTGGATTTAACTCATGAATTTTTTCAGGGTTTTGTCAATCACGCGCTGGTTAGTCTGCACATTGACAATTTGCGTGGCGATAATGCACATCATCAGTGTGAAACCGTGTTTAAAGCGTTTGGTCGTGCCCTGCGCATGGCAGTGGAACCCGATGTACGTGCTGCCGGTATGATTCCGTCGACCAAGGGTTGTTTGTAAAAAGATGCTTATAACAGCTACGTATGGTGCATAGCGATATAGCAGGCGCAGCGCTTTTACCGGTGCGCAGCACATACGTACAGACAGATTTGAAGATGACTTATGAATAAAATCGTTGTGGTAGATTACGGCATGGGTAATTTGCGCTCAGTAGCTCAGGCTCTGCGTGCCGCAGCGCCCGATGCCGATGTATTGATTTCTGCACAGATTGCCGATATCAAAAGTGCTGACCGCCTGGTGTTTCCGGGGCAGGGCGCGATGCCGGATTGTATGGCATGTCTGGAAGAGTCCGGTTTGCAGGAAGCCTTGCTGGATGCAGCCCGTAACAAACCGTTATTTGGCGTGTGCATAGGCGAGCAAATGTTATTTGACTGGAGTGCCGAGGGCGCCACTCCCGGTCTGGGTTTATTGCCGGGCAGGGTAGAACGCTTCGACCTGGCAGGTCAGTTGCAGGAAGACGGCTCGCGTTTTAAAATTCCCCAGATGGGTTGGAACCGTGTCCGCCAGGCGGGTGATCATCCCCTGTGGTCCGGCGTTGATGATCAGAGTTATTTTTATTTTGTACACAGTTATTACGCTAATCCGCTTGATGTTGCGCACGTTACCGGCTGGACCGATTACGGGCAGGCATTTGCAAGTGCTGTAGCACGCGATAATATTTTTGCTACACAGTTCCACCCAGAAAAAAGTGCCGCTGCAGGTTTGCGTCTTTACCAGAATTTTGCTGCCTGGAAGCCCTGAGCTGCCGATACTTTTTTTATCCTCTCACTTTATTTTTACTTTAATACACTTAATATAAGCCATGCTGCTCATCCCTGCTATCGACCTGAAAGATGGTCATTGTGTTCGCTTGAAACAAGGCGATATGGACCAAGCCACCGTATTCTCGGACGATCCGGGCGAAATGGCGCTACACTGGTTACGACAAGGGGCCAGACGTTTGCATTTGGTTGATTTGAATGGTGCATTTGCTGGCAAACCAAAAAATGAATCGGCAGTTAAATCCATTATTAAGGCCGTGCAGTGGTATGCCGAAGAAAATGGCATTGAAGAAATTCCTATTCAGTTAGGCGGCGGTATACGTGATCTGGATACGATAGAACGTTATCTGGACAGCGGTCTTAGCTATATCATCATCGGTACTGCCGCTGTGAAAAGTCCCGGTTTTCTGCATGATGCATGCAGTGCTTTTCCGGGGCAGGTGATTGTCGGTCTGGATGCTAAAGATGGTAAAGTGGCTACGGATGGATGGAGTAAATTATCTGGTCATGAAGTTATTGACCTGGCTAAAAAATTCGAAGGTTATGGCGTAGAGTCGATTGTGTACACCGACATTGGTCGTGATGGCATGATGGGTGGCGTAAACATCGAAGCAACAGTCAGACTGGCACAAGCCGTGAGCATCCCTGTTATTGCTTCCGGTGGCGTACATGTACTGGCCGATGTGGAAGCCTTGTGTGCGGTGCAGGATCAGGGGATTGAAGCCGTGATTTGCGGCCGTTCGATTTATGAAGGCACACTGGACTTGCTGAGCGCTCAGGAACGTGCAGACCAATTAAGTGAGCTGGAATGACTTTAGCTAAACGACTGATCCCCTGCCTGGATGTGACTGCCGGGCGCGTTGTTAAAGGGGTTAATTTTACTGAGTTGCGCGATGCCGGTGATCCGGTGGAAATTGCCCGTCGTTATGATGCGCAAGGTGCAGATGAAATTACTTTCCTGGATATTACCGCCAGTTCGGATGGTCGCGACTTAATTTTGCCTATTATTGAGGCGGTCGCTTCACAAGTCTTTATTCCGCTGACTGTGGGTGGCGGCGTCAGGGTGGTAGCTGACGTGCGGCGCTTGCTCAATGCCGGTGCTGACAAAGTCAGTATGAATACCTCGGCCGTGACCAACCCGCGCCTGGTGGCTGATTCTGCACATAAATACGGATCGCAATGCATCGTGGTTGCGATTGATGCAAAAGAGGTCGCACCTGGTCAATGGCAGGTATATACCCACGGCGGACGCACAGCAACCGGCCTGGATGTGGTGGAATGGGCACAAGAACTGGAACGGCTCGGTGCCGGTGAGATTTTGCTGACAAGTATGAATAAGGATGGCACGCGCTCCGGTTTTGATTTAGGTCTGACGCGGGCAGTGTCTGATGCAATTGGCATCCCTGTCGTTGCGTCGGGCGGTGTGGGGTGTTTGCAGGATTTGGCGGATGGGATTAAATTGGGTCATGCCGATGCGGTACTGGCGGCCAGTATTTTTCATTATGGTCAACACACCATACAGGAAGCAAAACAATTTATGTCCGCGCAGGGAATTCCGATGAGGTTAGCATGACAGCTCAGATAATTACGCCGGACGCTGGCACAGTATCCGGTGCAAGCCAGTGGCTGGATGCTATAAAATGGGACGAACAGGGCCTGGTTCCTGTTATCGCCCAGGAAGCGGCGAGCAATGAAGTCGTGATGTTTGCCTGGATGAACCGTGATGCGTTGGCATTAACCGTGCAGTCGGGTGAGGCAGTTTACTGGAGTCGTTCCCGTAAAAAATTGTGGCACAAAGGTGAAGAGTCCGGTCACACACAAAAAGTAATACAACTGCGGGTTGATTGCGATGCGGATGTCGTGCTGCTGAAAATTGAACAAATCGGTGGTATTGCTTGCCACACCGGACGACATTCCTGCTTTTTTCAGCAACTTGTTGCTAAGGTGTCTCTGGATGGTGCAGGGAGCCCGGACAGCAGTCAGCTTGAATGGCAAGCTGTTGAGCCGGTATTAAAAGATCCGCAAACAATTTATAAGTAAATCAAAGTGAGTACGCGCAAATGAGTAAAACGCTGCAACGGCTGGCCGAAGTCATTGAATCACGCAAGCTGAAAAATGGTGGTGATCCCGAAAAATCGTATGTGGCGCGTTTGTTTGCCAAGGGTGATGATGCCATACTAAAAAAAATCGGTGAAGAAGCAACAGAAACCGTCATGGCAGCTAAAGATGCGCGCGTTTCCGGTGAAACCAGTGGTCTGGTGTACGAGTGCGCTGACTTATGGTTTCACTCACTGGTGATGCTGGCACAATACGATATTTCCCCGCAGACGGTGCTGGATGAATTGGCACGTCGCGAAGGAATTTCTGGTATAGAAGAAAAAGCGGCTCGTAAAGATGCGCTGCGTGATGCAAGTGAATTGAGTAAAAACGCCTGATAGTGCTGCGTGCCTTATGCAGGTAACACGTTAAATGGACAGTGTATGAAAGAAAAGCACATGGATAATTGTATTTTTTGTAAGATTGCGACGGGTGCTATACCGTCAGATAAAGTCTTTGAAAATGATGAAATACTGGCTTTCCGGGATATACATCCTGCGGCTCCGGTGCATGTGCTGATCATTCCTAAACAGCATATTGCTAATTTATCTGAGTGCGATGACAGTCACGCGGGTTTGTTGGGGCGAATGTTGGCGCTGGTACCTAAACTGGCAGTGCAAGAAGCTTGTGATATTCAGTCGGATAGTGAGGGTAATCTTTCCGGTGGTTACAAAACGTTAATTAATTCCGGTCCGGATAGCAGACAGGAAGTGTATCATCTGCATGTGCATATGATAGGTGGTTCGCGTCCGTGGCGTGAAAATATATAAGCGCTGCAAGTCTGCCTGAATCATCCCGGTGAGTGATATTACCGCGCCGGTGTGGTTTTATGTGCCCCCGAATATAGTATTAATTTAAATACAATTTTTAGCTGGTCTGATAAGGAGTTACTATGGGTTCGTTCAGTATATGGCACTGGTTAATTGTTCTGGTTATCGTGATGCTGGTGTTTGGCACAAAAAAACTGGGCAATATTGGTACTGATCTGGGAAAAGCCGTCAAAGGATTTAAAGACGGTGTAAAGGGCGAGGAAGAAAAAGCCGCAGTACCGGCCAAAACGGCTGAAGTGACCGACCGTGTCACGGTTGATGTTGATGCCAAAGAAAAGAAATAGTATTCATGGTATTGCCGCGCACAGGATATTGCTCTCATGATTGATTTAGGAATAGCAAAAATGGCAATGATAGGTGCTGTCGCGCTGATCGTCATTGGCCCGGAAAAACTTCCCAAAGTAGCGCGTATGGCGGGTTCGCTGTTTGGACGGGCGCAACGTTATATCAATCAGGTTAAGGAAGAAGTCAGTCGTGAGATTGAACTGGATGCACTGCGTAAAATGCAGGCTGACGTAGAAGCCAGTGCGTCTGAGTTTAGTGCGGCGATGCAAACCAAGCTGGCAGAAGCGGAACAAAACGTGAATTCCATCTGGCATGAAGATCAGCATGCGACTCGCGCGGTGCCGGATGCAAGCAGTCTGGCACGCAAAGCCAAGGAATTCCGACGTAAAAAACTGGTGCGCACTTCAGCGCTTCCTGCCTGGTACAAGCAACAACATGGTAGCAAAACACATTTGTTATCCGGTTCGGCGCGCGTAGCGAAATACCGACCCCGGGTGAAGGCTGCCCCGTCGTTTTACTAACAGACCCTATGTCCGACCAAGCACAATCAGAAAACTACCAACATTTTATTTCCCACCTTATCGAGTTGCGTAATCGTCTTATGCGTTGCGCTATCGCGGTGGTTATTGTATTTTTGGCCTTGATGCCGTTTGCCTCCACTATTTTTGATTTGCTGGCGGCACCGATGATGCATACCTTGCCGGCTGGTGCCAAAATGATTGCAACCGGCGTGATTACGCCATTTTTGATTCCGGTCAAAGTAACGTTAATGGTGGCATTCCTGATATCGCTGCCCTGGGTGCTGTACCAGCTGTGGGCTTTTGTGGCTCCCGGTTTGTACGCACATGAAAAAAAATTGATCGCGCCACTGGTTATTTCTTCCAGTGCTTTATTTGTGGCTGGCGTGGCCTTTTGTTATTTCTTTGTTTTTAGGGTGGTATTTAAGTTCGTTAACGACTTTGCACCAAAATCCATTTCTGTATCGCCGGACATTGAAAGTTATCTCGATTTTGTGATGACCATGTTTGTGGCTTTTGGCGTGACGTTTGAAGTCCCTGTCATCGTGATCGTGTTGGTGCGGATGGGATTTGTGTCTCTTGCCAAGCTGAAAGAGATACGGCCTTACGTTATTGTGGCGGCTTTTGTTGTTGCCGCCATCGTCACTCCGCCTGATATTACCAGTCAGTGTTTGCTGGCAGTGCCTATGTGCCTGCTTTATGAAATCGGTCTTTTGATTGCACCTTGGTTTGAAAAAATTGGTGTATCACCAGAAAGAGAAGATGCCTAGATTTATATGGTGACAGAACCGGCAAAATAATTCGCCGATAATGTATTAAGCAAAAGACAGGAGTGCACCGCTGGTGTGCTCCTGTCTTTTTTGCTACTGATCTTCATCCATTTGCGGCGCCGGTTTTTGTCGTGCTGCGATGAGTACATCTACCGTGGATTCGCGACCTTTACGCAAGATCGTCAGTTGTGCCTTTTTATTGGGCGTTAATTGCGCAATTAAATTCATCATCGCTGTTTTATCATTAACGCGGGTGCCTTCAACGGCAGTCAGAATATCTCCCGGTTTGATGCCTGCCCGGTCCGCTGGTCCATTACGCACTACGCCGGCAATCAGCGCGCCGGTATTTTGTTTTAGCCCGAAACTTTCAGCCAGTTCCGGCGTTATTTCCTGAGGCTCTACCCCGATCCAGCCACGAATCACTCTTCCGTGGGTAATAATGGATTCCATGACACTTTTTACTGTATTAACCGGAATGGCAAAGCCGATTCCCAGTGAGCCGCCACTGCGTGAATAAATTGCGCTGTTGATGCCAAGCAGATTGCCATTGGTATCAATTAAGGCGCCGCCGGAATTGCCGGGATTGATGGCAGCATCAGTCTGAATAAAGTTTTCGAAGGTATTGATATCCAAATGATTACGGCCTAATGCCGAAATAATGCCGACGGTGACGGTTTGCCCCACACCAAAGGGATTTCCGATTGCCAGAACGACATCGCCTACGCCGGTTTGCTCCATGTGCCCCAGAGTAATTGCGGGCAAGTCCGGTAAATTAATTTTAATTACTGCCAGGTCAGTGTCGGGATCGGTGCCGACTACACTGGCAATTGCCTTGCGGCCATCGGGAAGAACGACATCAATTTCATCTGCGGCATCAACCACGTGATTATTGGTCAAAATATAACCTTGCGTGCTGACAATGACGCCGGAGCCAAGGCTGGATTGTTTTTCAGGAAGTAAGTTTTGTTTCGGTGCAAAGAAATGCCGGAACAGGGGATCGTCAAACAGCGGATTTTTAACCTGCCTGACTTCTTTTGTTGTAAATATATTAACAACTGAAGGCATGGCGCGTCTGGCAGCAATACGATAACTACCCGGTGCGGCAGTAGTGACGGGTGCTTCTTGTATAGGAACTGTGGATGAAATGATGCGCACATCGCGCCCGGGAAACGGCGCCTGTGTCAGCCATTCTGGTTTTAAGGTGCTTACGATAAGCCATAAAGCCAGACAAACAGTTGCTACTTGTGCGAATAAAAGCCAAAGTCGTTGCATAGGGAGACAGTAAAGAGTTGGATTTAAAACAGCACATTGGGGCGGTATGATTAAATTCCAGTCAAAATGCCCGAATATCTGCACATAGCTGATTATTGTCCAAATGGCTGACTGGCGGAAGAAAGCTTGAAAATAAAAAACTGGCGACCAGAACGGTCGCCGGGATTATTAATTATTTTTTAATGAATCGCGAATTTCACGCAGTAACAGTACGTCTTCCGGTGTCGGAGCGGGTTCTGCCGGTGCGGCTACATCGGCTTTTCGTGCTTTATTAACCAAACGTACCATTTGAAAAATAATAAATGCCAGAATAACAAAATTAATTACAATGGTAATAAAATTGCCGTAAGCGAGTACAGCACCGGCTTTTTTGGCTTCAGCCAGGGTGAGTTCGGCACTCTGGTGATTCAGCGGAATGTAGTAGTTTGAGAAATCCAGTCCGCCGACCAGTTTGCCTACTACTGGCATAACGACATCCTGAACTAAGGAGTCGACAATTTTGCTGAATGCCGCACCGACGATCACACCAACTGCCAGATCGACGACGTTGCCGCGGGTGGCAAATGTTTTGAATTCTTGTAACATTGACATATTATTGGCCTTTGCTTATTGTTTATCTGTAATCATAATCCGGATTCTACACTAATCATATCGGATTATTCGTTTGAACTATGCTAGTTTATGCAAGTTAATTATGTTGGTTTATGCATGAATAACGCATAATTGTTGAAATGGATCAAATGACCGCAATGATAACAATGTTTCTCTTTATATCGCGCTCTTGCTCCTTTATAATGCAGGGTTGCTAAGGGCGTGGCGTAGATAATGCCGGGGGTTCCCTGTTATGGCTTTAAATTTTTTTGACAAATGAGGTCGGTATGAGTAACGAAAAGCAGGTCGATTCCGGCCGTCGCGGCTTGCTCGTCGCCACGTGCGCGGCGGGTGGTGTAGTTGGTTTGTCCACAGCTGGGGCATTGGTGAGCACGTTTCAACCTTCTGAACGGGCAAAAGCAGCAGGCGCGCCAGTTGAAGTGGATATTTCCACGTTGAAACCGGGGGAAATGACAACCGCAGAATGGCGCGGAAAACCGGTATGGATTCTGAAACGCACGCCTGAAATGATGGCAAGTCTGGCTAAAACCGAAGATAAGGTCGCTGACCCGTTATCGGAAAAGCCTTTTACCATGGCATTGCCAGAGTATTGCGAAAAGCAAACTCGTTCGCGCAAAGACCACAGTGATGTGTTAATTGCTGTCGGTATCTGTTCGCACCTGGGCTGCTCTCCGGGTTCCAAGTTCACTCCGGGTGCACAACCTTCTTTGCCTGATGACTGGGTAGGCGGTTTTCTGTGTCCGTGCCACGGCTCTACGTTTGATCTGGCTGGTCGTGTTTATAAAAATAAACCGGCTCCGCAAAACCTCGATGTGCCTCCGCACATGTATCTGACGGACACGAAGATTGTCATCGGTAAAGATGAGAAAGGCGAGGCTTAAATCATGGCATTTGTTGAGAAAAAACTTCCGGCCGACGCACCTGCTGTCGACAAGGCCTTAAATTGGGTTGATTCCCGTTTTCCACTCACTAAGTTGTGGAATGATCAGTGGGGTCAGTACTACGCGCCTAAAAACTTTAATTTTTGGTATATCTTTGGCTCACTGGCCATGCTGGTGCTGGTGATTCAGATTGTTACCGGTATTTTTCTGGTCATGCATTACAAACCGGATGCCACGCTGGCGTTTGCCTCGGTTGAGTACATCATGCGTGAAGTACCCTGGGGCTGGCTGGTGCGCTATATGCACTCTACCGGTGCCTCTGCCTTCTTTATCATTATTTATCTGCATATGGCGCGTGCGCTTATGTACGGTTCTTACCGTAAGCCGCGTGAACTGGTCTGGTTGTTCGGTTTTGCTATTTTCCTGTGCCTGATGGCCGAAGCATTCTTTGGTTATTTGCTGCCATGGGGCCAAATGTCTTACTGGGGCGCGCAGGTTATTGTGAATCTGTTTGGTGCGATTCCTTTCATTGGTCCTGATTTGTCGTTGTGGGTTCGTGGTGATTATGTGGTATCTGATGCGACATTGAATCGCTTCTTCTCGTTCCACGTTATTGCTATTCCGCTAGTATTGCTCGGTCTGGTTGTTGCGCATCTTATCGCTTTGCATGAAGTCGGCTCCAATAATCCGGATGGTATTGAAATCAAAGATACGCTGGATGCAAACGGTCACCCGGTCGATGGCGTTCCGTCACATCCTTATTACACATTCCATGATATTTTTGGCGTAACAGTATTCCTGGTCTTGTTTAGTGCAGTGGTATTTTTTGCTCCGGAAATGGGCGGTTACTTCCTGGAATACAATAACTTTATTCCGGCTGATTCCTTAAAAACACCTCCGCATATTGCACCGACATGGTATTTCACACCGTTTTATTCGATTTTGCGTGCGACTACCTCTGAATTTTTGTATGTCGTTATGGCTGGTATTGCCGCTTATGTCGGTTTGATTTTCCTGAAGTCCAAATTACCATTCCTTGTTAAAGCTGCGATTGCCGTACTCGGTTTGCTCATGATTATCGGCATGATGCCTTTTGGTCTGAATGCTAAATTCTGGGGTGTGGTTCTGTTTGGTTCTTCCGTGGTGATTCTGGCTGCTTTGCCTTGGCTGGATAAATCTCCGGTGAAATCCATACGTTACCGTCCGTACTGGCATAAATATGTGCTGGCTGTATTTGGTATTGTGTTTATTATTTTGGGTTATTTGGGTGTGCAACCTCCGTCGCCAACCGGCGAGCGCGTTTCCCAGGTTTGTGCTGTGATTTACTATGGTTTCTTTTTGTTGATGCCATGGTGGAGTCAGATGGGTACATTCAAGCCTGTGCCGAAACGTGTCACATTTAAGCCGCACTAAGCCAAATAAGCCAAATAAGGGACAGAAGATATGAAATTCTTGAAAAAAGTGTTCGCCGCCCTGGTTTTGCTGCCAGCGATGGCGTTTGCAAACGAAGCAGGCTTTCCGCTTGATCATGCTCCGGATCGTTCTAACGATCTGGCTGCATTGCAAAACGGTGCGAAATTGTTTGTTAATTATTGCCTTAATTGTCACTCAGCGTCTTCCATGCGTTACAACCGCCTGAGAGATCTTGGTTTGAATGACGATCAGATTAAAGGCAATCTTTTATTGGCCGGCGATAAAGTGGGTGATCTGATGACAACCACTTTAACTAAAGCAGATGCTAAAGTGTGGTTTGGCGTTGCTCCGCCTGATTTATCGGTCATTGCCCGTGCAAAAGCTTCTGAATCGGGTACTGGTCCGGACTGGTTGTATACGTATTTGCGCTCTTACTACAAAGACGACACCCGTCCGACAGGCTGGAATAACATGGTTTATCCAAATGTAGCCATGCCACATGCTTTGTGGGAATTGCAAGGTGTGCGTACAGCCAGCTTTGTCGAAGAAGAAAATCCACATGAACCAGGTAAAATGGTGCATAAATTTTCTAAATTTGAGACGGTAAGTGCGGGTAAACTAACACCAGCCGAGTACGATAGTGAAGTGGCGGATTTAGTAGCCTACCTCCGGTGGATGGGCGAACCGGCGCAAAATACGCGTAAACAGTTGGGTGTCTGGGTTGTTTTGTGGCTGGCTCTGTTGAGCTTGCTGGCATGGCGCCTGAATGCGTCGTACTGGAAAGAAGTTAAGTAACAGCTACTTATCGCTGTTTGTATGTATGATCAGGGTGAGCTGTTGTCTCACCCTATTTGTTTCTAAGGAACTGACAAAATGATGGTTCTCTACTCGGGCACAACGTGCCCATTTTCACAACGTTGCCGCTTAGTGTTGTTTGAAAAAGGTATGGATTTTGAAATCCGCGATGTGGATTTGTTTAACAAGCCGGAAGATATTTCGACAATGAATCCCTACGGACAGGTGCCGATTCTTGTTGAACGTGATTTAATTTTGTATGAATCCAATATCATCAATGAAGATATTGATGAACGTTTTCCGCATCCGCAGTTAATGCCGGCAGATCCGTTAATGCGCTCCCGTGCGCGTCTGATGTTATTTAATTTTGAAAAAGAATTGTTCGTTCACGTGCATACTTTGGAAAATGAAAAATCGGTAAGCTCAAGCAAAATTCTGGATAAAGCGCGTTCTGAAATCCGCGATCGTCTGACAACCCTGGCACCATTATTTGTTAAAAACAAATACATGTTGGGTGAAGAATTTTCGATGCTGGATGTTGCGATTGCGCCGCTGTTGTGGCGTCTGGATCATTACGGCATTGAAATTTCTAAAACAGCTGCACCGTTAATGAAATACGCCGAGCGGATTTTTTCACGCCCTGCGTACATTGAAGCACTGACACCATCAGAAAAAGTAATGCGTCGTTAATTACTGAAGTTGATAGTCCGGGTTTAATTACCCATGACGGCAAGCCGGCCGGTTGGCTGGCTTGCCGGTAACGTGATAGAAAATTATGTCGGAAAAAAATTCAAGCTCGACCAAACCTTATCTGATACGTGCCCTGTATGAGTGGTGCACCGATAATGGTTACACACCGCATCTCAGCGTTAAAGTGCAGGGTCAGGTGCGTGTGCCTATGGAGTTCGTCAGAAACGGCGAGATTGTTTTAAATATCGCCTTTAGCGCCACCAGTGGTTTGTTGATGGATAACCGGTCGGTACGATTTAAAGCACGCTTTGGCGGGGTCTCCCGTGAAATATTTTTACCTATTGAAGCAATAACCGCTATTTTTGCCAGTGAAAATGGCCAGGGAATGGCTTTTGAGGCTACAATGGAGCCTTCTGCAGAAGATGCGGAAGAAAATGCAGTAATGAGTCCTGAAAAGGATTTAACAACAGACTCCGCCGGTGGTGCAAAATCAGGGATTAGTCTTGCGGTTACTAACAAAGATGATGCAAAACCTGACCCGGAAAAAAAATTAAAAGAAAACAGAAAAAAACCTAGCTTTACCGTAATAAAGTAAGTTATAATTCTGTTCTTCAAGTTTAGCCGACTTAGCTCATCTGGTAGAGCACCTGACTTGTAATCAGGGGGTGGCGGGTTCAAGTCCTGCAGTCGGCACCAGTATTTAAAACGTCCTCAGTGGTTTTCCACTGGGGACGTTTTCATTTGTGCGTCATTTAGGCATGACGTAGGAACTTTCAGTAAATCAGTCTATATTTTTCATTCCCGCATGAAGGATGGTGAATAACACCAGGTGCGTCTGCATGCTTCATTGAGTAAGTGGTTCATAGTTTGTCTGACGGATTCTGCGTGGCTTTCTCCATGCATGAAAGAAACAGCATTGAATGACTGTGACCGGCATTTCAATTATTAATGCACTCACTGGCAATTATGGTCATCGTTGCGGCAGGCAGTGGTCTGCCGGTACGTTCAGTAAGCAATCGGCCAGCTTCAGTTGCGCACAATAAAAGTAATATAAAGAAAGTTGCTGTCTCCCGGCACTTCCATGCGCATAGTAAGTCAGGGTAATAACACGATGTAAGGTTCGCAAGTATTGAAGGCAAGGAAGGCAAACAGGAGTGACGCCTATTCCATTTTTTACGAAAACCGCAGTGATGGCTGCCTGGCTCTTTACCTGCCTGTATGAGCGTGTACCCGGTTTGCAGAGGTTGCCCATTACTCCGCCGGCGATCATTTTCTTGCTGTTAAGCCTGGACATTTACAGGCGGATTACCATATCTGTTTACTGGCTAACTGTCTGGTTTAGGTCTACTCTGTCAATGCTGGTTGCCCGCCAGTATTGAAATGATTCGGGGTAATCGCCTAAAAATAAAATTCACGCAGCAGCACCTGATTAGCCTGATACCTATAAAAATATTCACTTGCAGCAATAATCAGTGAGTGAGTCATCTCTTATCAAGGTAGAATTGCTTCGTTGTTTCATGGTACTACCAGTAGGTGCGGCAAATATAATTATGTGCAGTGCATACAAGATGAACGCTTGGTGCGCTGTGGTTGATTGCATCCTGACAGATATGTAATCAATTCAAAAAATCAGGAGGAGAATACGTGTCGTTTAATTTGCTGCCAATTCGCTGCTACGGTCGTCGTTCCGATATTGCTTTTTCAGGCATATTTCAGCATCTCTGTTTATTTTTCTTGTTATGTTTTTTTTCGTCGCTGTGTTTTTCTGCACACCCGACTCAGCCAGCAGAACAGTTTGATAAAAAGCCGGAAACGTTGCGGGTGACGATGGATGATAATTATCCCCCATATATTTTTCGGGATGAAAAAGGTGCGTTAAATGGCTATCTGGTCGACCTGTGGCAGTTGTGGGAACGTAAAACCGGTGTACATGTTGAGTTGCTGGCGACTGACTGGGTCAAAGCGCAGGCACTGATGGCCAGTGGTCAGGCTGATGTCATCGATACTATTTTTCAGACTCCGGCACGTCTGCTCACGCTGGATTTCATGATGCCCTATGCAGAAATTCCTGTCTCTATTTATACGCATGCCGGTATAGGCGGGATCGTCGATATTGGAACAATGCAGGGTTTTTTAGTGGGGGTTAAAGCCGGTGATGCCAGCATCGCGCAACTGCGTGATGCCGGAATTACTACCCTGAAAAGCTATTCTAATTATGAATCACTGATTAAAGCGGCTATTTCCGGTGAAGTTAAAGTATTTTGTCTGGATGAGCCTCCGGCTAATTATTTTTTGTACCGTGAAGGTGTTGAAGCAAAATTTAACAAAGCGTTTAAATTGCAGACGGGTGAATTTCATCGTGCCGTACATAAGGGCGATGCCCGTACCATCGTCTTGCTGAAAAGTGGGTTCGCAGCCATCACTCCTCCGGAAAACAAGGCATTGCTCGATAAATGGATGGGAACCCCGCTGGCACCATCGCCCTATTATCGCTATCTGGCTTATGGCGCATTGCTTGCGTTATTGCTGGGTGGGATACTGGCATTGTGGGGAATCATTTTGCGGCGGCTGGTTAAGCAACGCACCAGACAATTGTATGCTGAGCGAACGCACTTGCGCACTTTGCTCACCACCATACCGGATCTGATCTGGCTGAAGGATAGTAATGGAGTTTATTTGTCCTGTAATGCGAGGTTTGAACAGTTTTATGGTCATAAGGAAGCCGACATTATCGGTAAAACTGATTACGATTTTGTACGTGTCGAATTGGCTGACTTTTATCGTACTTACGATAAAAAATGTATCGCTGCCGGGATTCCTTGCAGCCATGAGCAATGGATGACATTTGCTGAAGATAATTACCTTGGCTTATTCGAGACGATTAAAAGTCCGGTGTACGATGCCAGGGGGGCGCTGGTTGGTGTGCTTGGTATTGCGCGTGATATCACGGCGCATCATGACACTGAGGAGCGATTGCGTACCAGTGAAAATTTTTTCCAGACACTGGCACGGATCAATCCGGTCGGGATATTTCGTATTGATACCAATCAGCAGTGTATCTTTGTGAATCAGCGCTGGTGCGATATATCCGGTCTGACTCAGGAGCAATCCGCAGGTGAAGGCTGGATGCAGAGTATTCTTGAAGAAGACCGGAAGAATGTGAATGCGGAATGGAATGCGGCGATACATGATCAGCGTCCGTTTAGTCTGGAATACCGTTTTAAGCAGCCGTCAGGAAGGATAGTGTGGGTTTATGGCCAATCGGTGGCGACCCGCGATGATGCCGGTCAGGTTACCGGTTATGTCGGTACTATTACCGATATAACGCACCAGAAAACATCGGAAGATGAGATTCGTTATCTGGCTTTTTACGATTTTCTGACGGGGTTGCCGAATCGGCGTCTGTTGCATGAACGTTTGCAGCAAGCTTTACATGCAACGGCCCGTAGTCAGCATTCCGGCGCAGTATTGTTTATTGATCTGGATAATTTTAAAACGCTGAATGATACGCTCGGTCACGATAATGGTGATTTTTTACTTCAGCAAACTGCATTGATTTTGTCGGATTGTGTCCGTGATGCCGATACGGTGGCGCGCTTGGGTGGTGATGAATTTGTGGTGATTCTGGAAGGACTCAGCGGCAATCAGAAAGAGGCCGCCACGCAGATTGAAACAGTTGCTGAAAAAATTCTGGCGGCGCTTGATCATACTTATGTATTGGCTGATCAGCAGCATCATTCAACCTCCAGTATTGGCATTGCTTTGTTTGGACATCAGGATACGTCGGTCGATGAAATCCTGAAACAGGCTGATTTGTCGATGTATCAGTCCAAGCTGGCTGGCCGCAATACGCTGCGTTTTTTTGATCCTGCCATGCAGGCTGTGGTGACAGCCCGTGCCACGATGGAAACCGATATCCGCAGAGGTATACAAGAAAATCAGTTCCTGTTGCATTACCAGCCGCAGGTTGACGATCAGGGGCGGGTGATTGGGGCGGAATGTCTGTTGCGCTGGCAGCATCCGCAACACGGTCTGGTTCCGCCGATTTCATTTATCCCTCTGGCAGAAGAAACAGGGCTGATTTTACCCTTGGGTTATCAGGTACTTCAAACGGCATGTAATCAGTTGCTTGTCTGGGCTGCCCTGCCGGAAATGGCACATCTGACGCTGGCAGTGAATGTCAGTCCGCGACAATTCCGTCAGCTTGATTTTGTTGAGCAGGTACTTGATCTGATCAGTAAAACAGGAGCAAATCCGCAAAAACTGAAGCTGGAGCTGACCGAAAGCCTGTTATTGGACGATGTGGAAAATGTGATTGCCACTATGGCTGCGCTCAAGGCACATGGCATCGGATTTTCACTGGATGATTTTGGTACCGGCTATTCATCCTTATCGTATCTGAAGCGTTTGCCGCTGGATCAGTTGAAAATTGATCAGTCGTTCGTGCGTGATGTGATGACCGATCCGGATGATGCCGTCATTGTTAAAACTATTATTACGCTGGGTCAGAGTCTGGGGCTGGCTGTGATTGCTGAAGGGGTGGAAACCGAAGAACAACGTCACTTTTTAGAACGTCAGGGGTGTCGCACTTATCAGGGCTACCTGTTTGGCCGGCCATTGCCGCTGGCAGGATTTGATCAGTTTGTTTATAGTAAGGCGGGGGAGTAGTGCCTTGTTCAGCTTGTTGCGTTATCTTAAACGAACTGTAAATTGTACCTTGCCTGGTGTGATGAGAAGTCGCTGCACCTGGTGAACACGGAACAGCCGCAGATAAAACTAAGTCCGGCGGCAGATTGCCAGGCTTAGTTTTTGGGTGTGTCAGGCATATATAAGTAAATCCAGCAACAGTTCATTGATTGGTGCCGGGCGGTGTATCAGGTATCCCTGTACAAAATCGATTCCGATTAATTTTAATCGCTCCAGAATCACGTCGTTTTCTACAAATTCAGCGACGGTTTTGACGCCTATTACCTTGGCTACGTCTGTAAAACACCGTACAGCAGCCTCATCCAGAGAATCATTTGTTATATTGCGGATAAATTGACCATCAACTTTAATATAATCGACTGGTAATGATTTCAGATAACCGAAAGACGATGCTCCTGCGCCAAAATCATCCAGCGCTACCCGGATGCCGCTGGCGCGCACTTGTTCAATAAACAGCGCTGCATCCGCCAGATTGGTCACTACTGCCGTTTCAGTGATTTCAATACACAATTTACGGCAGATATGTGGACCGGCTTCCGTGAAAATCGCCATGGCCCAGCGATGGAATGCCCTGTCACCAATTGACTGACCAGAAAGATTGATACTCAGGTTTTCGATTGCATCAGCCGCTTTCGCACGTTGTATCCAGTTAATAGATTGTCTGAGAACCCAGCGGTCGATGCGTGAAGCCAGATGAAACCGTTCTGCTGCCGGTAAAAAAGCGCCCGGCGGGATCAGGCTGCCATCGGTATCAATCATACGCAGCAGGACTTCAGCATGTATTCCGTCAGCGGTATCATTGAGCGGGACAATGTGTTGGGCATACAGGGTAAACCTGTCTTCATCCAGCGCCTGACCGATGCGATCAGTCCATTGCATTTCATTATGACGTGTACGCATGGCCAGGTCAGAATCAAACCAGGTATGAACCCGGTTGCGGCCAGCTTCTTTAGCGGCATAGCATGAGGTATCTGCTGCCTGCATAATTGCTTCAGTAGCTGCCCAACGACTGTCTACAGGCACTAAGCCAATGCTGGCTCCGATCCGAAAACGTCTGCCATCATGGACAAAGCGGAAATCATCCATGCGGTCGCAAATTTGCTGTGCGATACGTTGTGCCGGTTCTGCTGTGCATTGCTCCAGGATAATGCCGAATTCGTCGCCACCCAGGCGTGCAAGCGTATCCAGATCACGTACCGAGGTATGCAATAATTTGGAAATTTGTTGCAGGAGCTGATCACCAATTGCGTGGCCGCAAGAGTCGTTAACCAGTTTAAATTGGTCCAGATCGATATAAAGCAGAGTGTGTTCAGAGCGTGATTTATGCGAATTGTGCAGTATTTTACGTAGCCGTGTTTCAAATTCGGTACGATTAACTAATCCTGTCAGTGCATCGTGAGTAGCCCGATAGCTCATCTCGCCGGACAGACGGCGCTGTTCGGTAACGTCATGGAATACCAGTACGACACCCAGCATTTCACCTTGCGGATTACGTATGGGCGCCGCAGAGTCTTCAATACCAAATTCTTCCCCTTCGCGTGAGATCAGGATGGTATGACTGGATAAACAGATTGCGGTACTTCGTCCCAGACAGGTTGTTACCGGATTTTCTATCGGTTTTCGTGTTTCTTCATCGACGATATGGAATATTTGGGTCAGCGGGTGACCGACGGCGCTGTTTAAATCCCAGCCCGTCATGTGTTCTGCGACAGGATTTAACCAAGTGACATTGCCTGTAGTATCGGTGGTAATGACTGCATCACCAATTGAATTGAGAGTCACTTTCAGTAATTCATGCTGTTGCGCCAGCTGGCGTTCAATGCTGAGTCGTTCGGTGACATCTTCAGCGACAATCAGGCCGCGGCAGGCAGTTCTGTCGGCGTCATATTGCGTAATGCCGGAAAGCAGTATGTCGATAATAATGCCGCTTTTACTGATGATCTGGTAACTGATGTTATCGCACTGGCCGGAACGAAGAAAATCAGGCAGTACGATGTTGCGGCAGTAGTCACGCGAGGCGGGGGTCATAAAGTTATAAAAAAACTGACCGACCATATCTTCGCGGGTATAACCCAGTTTACTCAGCCACATATCGCTTACGGTTTGCAAGCGCCCCTGCATATCAATGGAGTGCATCATGGCAGGTGTGGATTCGTACAAACATCGCAGGTGATTTTGGCTGGCTTGCAAGCTGAGCATATTTTTTTTGTGTTGTCGCTCTGCCCGGCGTCCTTCAAGGGTAGCTGCTGCCACGCGCGCCAGTGAAGACAATATGTCACGTTGCATGTCATCCAGATGCCGGGGTTGTCTGTCGATGATACATAGTGTTCCGACCCGGTGACCATTACTCATAGTGACAGGAGCACCTGCGTAAAAACGAATGCAGGGATCACCCGTAACCAGCGGGTTATCCGAGAAGCGTATATCTTTGGTCGCATCAGTGACTTCGAGCAATGTGTCGTTCAGGATCGCGTGTGAACAGAATGCCACATCACGATGCGTTTCGGAGGCGCCGGGCAAACCTATATTTGCTTTAAACCATTGTCGTTCGGCATCGATTAAGCTGATCAGTGAAATAGGTACGTCACATACTTGTGACGCTACTCGTACTAATGCATCAAATTCTGCTTCGGGAGACGTATCAAGTACGTCAAGGGCCAGTAATGTCAGCAAACGTTCTGTTTCGGTGCGCGGAATGGGGGCTGTAATCATGAATGCGCATTTTTTTGGTGGCAAGAATTGCTAAATTATAGACCACCTTGTAAGAAAATAAATGCTTGTTGAAAGCGAAATTTCAACTTGTTATTTTGTCTTTTGGGGTAATCAGGATAAGTAAATTCGATGATATGTATCATATTAACCATAAAATGCACTGTTACGAATGTTTCGATCCGGCGCTATTTTAAATAAATACAGACATAGCTGTACCCGGAAATAGCGTTTGCAAACGCAAAATGCATTCTGCCGGCACTATGTGTGATTCCAGATTGTAGTGCGAAAAAGGCAGCATCGGTAAATGTCCCCGAGTTCTGTTATTGGCCGCAGACAATCTGACATCAATCCAGAACAATATGCACCGATGAGCAGCGGTGCCCAAACGGGTAGCTGCTGATCCGGACCGGTTTTAGCCAGACAGAAAAAATCGGTAGAACGAATAAGGTGAAGGTGATTTCTATGCAAGTGGTTTTGCAGTATTTTTTGATGTGATAGATATAACTTACAGATATATTGCCGTCAAATAAATGCCGAATTATAAATTGCACCACAGAAATTTATTGCTTTTTGTAAATTTTATGTAAAATCTATTTATTTATTTTATCGATTTAAGTAATATTGTCAAATAAATCGAATATATAAATTATTTTTAATAAAAATTTTGATTTAAATGAAATTAGTGAATGATTTTATTCATATTTTTTTAGAAATAATGACAATTTCAGTCTGTCTGATCGATATAGTGGTTATATTGCAAATAAAACCGTTAAAGAAATTAAAATATACGGAGAAAAAATGAAACCCGTACAAAATACATCAGAGTTGCGTAAACTCGGACAAAATCAATTGCTTGATGCCTTAATTCAACAGGGAGGATTGAAGAATGATGCTGCTTTATGTCGGCGTCTGGATGTTTCTGCGCCATTGCTAAGCAAAATACGTCATGGATTACTGGGAGTAAGCGGGGCGATGTTGCTTAGAATTCATGAGGAATTTACGATTCCATTTTCTGAGATACGCCAGTTGATGGTCGTGCATCAGCCGGCAGACAAAGTAAATTTTAAGCTGGTGCCACCAGGAAGAGGGCGAAAAAGTGTAAAGCATGGTGTTGCCGGACTTTCACCACATTTTGTTTTGAAGCCTGCGCGTCATGTTCGCTGACACGCTCTGGTTTTAATGCTGTCAGCGGTATGGTGTGATTTAAAGCAGTAAAAAACATAAGGCGGCTACTGTCGTTGGTAACAGAGCGGCCAGAAATATATTTAAAGGACTGATTGATTGTTCATCAAAACATTCTTTTAATATGGCAAAGCCAGCCGGGTTGGGTGCATTGGCAATGACGGTTAAGCCACCTCCGGTCACGGCTCCTGCCACCAGCGCGTATTTGGCCGGGTCACTGATTCCTTCTACCAGCGATCCGAGGTAGGTAAGCGCGGCATTGTCGGTGAGTGCTGTCAGGCCGACGGCGCCAAAGAATAATGTACCGGAACGCATTTGCGATAAAAGTGGCTGCAGCCACCACTGTTGCAGGCCACCGATAACGACTAGCCCCCCTAAAAAAAAGGCGACCAGCAGGCCTTCTTTTAGCATGAGTTTATCCTGATACTCCGGGTAAGCATGGGTAAAACCCAGGAAAAATAAGAATAAACCAATGAATACGGCAGGGTGGTGATTGAACCAGACCGTAGCAAATAAAAAAGCCAGGTGAACGGCAACCAGTGAGAATGGCATGTGTGGCCCGCTGATTTTTGTTTGCGGTAAGTAGGAAAGTTCTTTTTTAAACAGCAGACTAACTGCGAAGGCGTTAAAAAAGACGGCAATGGCGGCTTTCCAGCCAAAGACACTGCTCATAAAATGCAGATTCCAGCCCCATTTTTCAGCCACCATCAGTACCGGAGGTGCGGCATAGGGCGTCAGTACGCCGCCAATTGAGATATTAACCAGTAACACTGCCAGTGTGGCGTACTTGAAACGACCGGATACTGTTTGTTTAAAATACAGGTCACGCAGCATCAGTGCTGCCAGTGTCATAGCGGCTGGTTCGGTAATGAATGAGCCCAGCAGCGGGATGAAGGACAAACTTAAAAAATAACGTCCCATTGTTATTGAGACGGGTAGTATCCCTGCAATCCGGTTAACCAGGCTGCCGGCAAAAGATAAAATCGGTCGTGTTGCTGCGATAGTTAAAATGACAAAAACAAATAAGGCTTCGGTGAAATTCTGATGTTCAAGATAGGCAATGGCCTGGGTGGAGTTGCTGGCTATCGCAATAAACAGGAGTAGTACAAATGACCAAAAACCAAAAACAACTTCAACCTCACCCAGTAAATGCCATAGACCTGCATGCTGTGAATCGGTATGCGCCAGGTGCTGGAAGTACTTGGTAGAGAACGTATGCAATACAGCAAGTGCAAAAATACAGGCTGCGGCATATTCGATCAGGGGTGAGGCAGGCATGGTGTATTAATCCCTCTCTAATTTGGCTATAGTTAAATCAAGTATTTTTAAGCCGATTTTATAAAACTGAATATGTCCGCGGCTGCCACTGCTGTCACCTTCCAGTTTAATAATAATACCCTCGCCGAATTTGTCATGTCTGACGGTCTGGCCGATACGCCAGCCATCTTTATTGGTGGCAAGCGGGGATGGTGCGCCACCGGGAGCACGTGCCGGCGGGTAGGTTTTTGACGACGGATAGGATGAGGGGGTATCCCAGGCTGATTTCGGTGGCGAAGCCCAGTTTTGCTTTAATTGCGGAGAGAGCCATTTTACGTTTTCTTCAGGTAATTCACTGAGAAAACGGGAACGGGTGTTGTAGCGTATTTGTCCGTGCAGCATACGGCTTTGGGCAAAACTCATAAACAGCCGCTGTCTGGCACGGGTAATAGCAACGTACATCAGGCGGCGCTCTTCTTCGATGCCGCCGGTTTCTTTAGCGCTATTTTCATGAGGAAATAATCCTTCTTCCAGGCCGGTGATGAATACGGCATCAAACTCCAGACCCTTGGCGGAATGTACGGTCATTAGTTGTATGGCATCTTGTCCTGCCTGTGCCTGATTGTCGCCGGCTTCCAGTGATGCGTGGGATAAAAATGCGGATAATGGTGACATCAGCGTATGGAGCGCTGCATCGGCATCCAGGATGGTCGTGCCATTATCATCACCATCAGTTAGCATGGCTGCGCCTGGTCTGGCTGTGGCAACCGGTCCCAGCAAGGCCGGTGCATCCCGGTCAAAGCCTTCTTCTGCCAGAAATAGTGTGGCAGCATTGACGAGTTGCTCCAGATTTTCAATGCGGTCAGCGCCTTCTTTTTCATTTTGGTAGTGATTTATTAATGTACTCATTTCCAGTACGCGTTGCACTAATCCCGGCAGGGGCATGCGCTGAGTTTCAAAGCGTGCTCCTTCAATCAGTTTGACAAACGCAGCCAGCGATGAGCCGGCCTTGCCAGTGAGATAAGGTACTGCCGCATAAAGAGAAATGCCGTACTGACGTGCTGCATCTTGCAAGTTTTCTTGCCCCTTTGCACCAATGCCACGGGTCGGAAAGTTCATCACGCGTAAAAAAGCAGAATCATTATGCGGGTTATCCATCAGTTGCAAATAGGCGATCGCGTGTTTGATTTCAGCCCGTTCAAAAAAACGTTGTCCGCCGTATACACGGTAAGGCAGACTGGCTGAAAACAGCGCATGTTCAATCGCACGGGATTGGGCGTTGGAGCGGTAGAGTAAAGCGATTTCATCAGAGCGAATGCCCTGTCGGGCCAGTTCCTTTACTTGTTCAACTAACCATTGCGCTTCCTGAATGTCGCTGGAGGCTTCGACAATGCGGATCAGTTCGCCTTGCCCTGCATCGGTACGCAAATTTTTGCCGAGACGTTCAACGTTATTGGAAATTAAGGCGTTAGCCGCATCCAGTATGTGACCATGTGAACGGTAGTTTTGTTCCAGTTTAATGTGGTGTTTTACCTGAAACTCGCGTTCAAAGGCTGCCATATTGCCCACATTGGCACCACGAAAGGCATAAATACTCTGATCGTCATCACCGACTGCTAAAACAGCGGCGTGTGATCCCGCCATTAACTTGATCCAGCGGTATTGCAAGTCATTGGTATCTTGGAACTCATCAACCAGAATATGTTTAAATCTGGCTTGATAATGTTCACGTAAGGGTTGGTTGCGGGAAAATAATTCTACAGTGCGTAATAGTAATTCAGCAAAATCGACCACACCGTCACGTTGGCATTGCTGCTCGTAAATGTTGTATATCTCCGCCATCTGGCGGCTGAACGGGTCGTGGGTGGTGACCTGTGCCGCACGTAAGCCCTGGTCTTTGGCTCCGTTAATAAAGTACACCACTGAACGCGGCGGAAACTTATCATCATCAATCTGGTTAGCCTTCAGGATGCGTTTGACCATGGCTAACTGGTCCTGGCTGTCTAAAATCTGAAATGTCTGCGGCAGACTTGCATCCATGTAATGCGACCGTAGCAGGCGGTTACATAATCCGTGGAAGGTACCTATCCACATGCTGCGTGTGTTGATTGGCAACATACCTGATAAGCGTACCTGCATCTCTTTGGCAGCTTTGTTGGTAAAGGTTACCGCCATTAAGCCGCCGGGAGAGATTTGGCCGGATTGAATCAGCCAGGCAATACGGGTAGTCAGTACCCGTGTTTTACCTGAACCGGCGCCAGCCAGAATGAGTGCCGGTTCGGCGGGGAGGGTAACAGCAGCAAGCTGTTCCGGATTGAGGTTGTTGAGTAGATTGTGCATCCCGTGATTATACGGGATAGCGTTGCGGGACTGAATGCGTGTTGAACCCCTATCGCTTTTTACTTGTTTATTAAGGTATTTTAAACAAGCTGCTAAATTCTTGTGCTGCTGCACGCGGATCGGCGGCAAAATAGATACTGCTGATGGCAGCGACCATGTTGGCTCCGGCTGCGATCAGTGGTGTTGAATTTTCCAGCGTCATGCCGCCAATGACTACATTAGGTAACGCGATGGCGGCAGCGGCTTGCGTGACAATATCAGGGGATGTTGTTACCGGGTATTTTTTAATACGAGACGGATAGAACCCACCAAATGCCACATAGCTGGCACCTTGCTGTTGCGCTGTGTGCGCCAGTTGTAAATCACCGTAACAGGAAGCACCGACGATTTTATCCGGGCCGACCAGTGCACGTACCTGCGCGACGGAGGCATCTGTTCCGCCGACGTGAATACCGTCGGCATTCAGCGTCAGGCACAGATCAACATGATCATTGATGATGAACGGGCGCTGATAGCGGCGGCACAAGGCCAGCAGGGCGGTGGCCTGTGTTAAGCGTAATTGTGCACCGGCAGTTTTGTGACGGTATTGCAGTAAAGACGCGCCGCCTTGTAAGGCCAGTTCGCTGATGGCGACTAATTTTTCCGTATCGTCCCAATCGGGGGTCACCAGGTAGAGTCCGTGAAGTGGCGTGCCTGGTGTCATTGTTGCAAAGGTGTCGGAGGAGGTCGTCATGATTTATGCAGAATAAGGTGTTGTTGGTTTGCGGTCGGGGATACGTTGACCGGGGCAGATGCTGTACGCCTGTGCCAGGCTGTGCTGGCAATATAGCTGAGCTTCCTGTAACGCCGCTGACATTGGCTGTCCGTTGGCAAGTTGCGCAGCGATGGCGGCCGCCAGGGTACAGCCGCTGCCATGAAATGCACCTTCCAGACGTGGCCATTGCCAGGTGTTTAGCTGTGCTGCACCCTGTGTTGTGTGCGGCTGATGAAACCAGCTATTAGTAATAACATTAGCATTGCCATGCCCGCCTTTGATGAATATATCCCTGGCACCGTACGAGAACAGGTGCTGTGCCTGTGCGGATAAATCAGTTGTGTTGGTACAGAGTGCCGCTGCCTCTGGTAAATTGGGGGTGATCAGGGTCGCAATCCGTAGCAGCGGTAGCAGGGCTTCTGCCGCATTTTCTACTGCCAGCGCATCGCCGTGACCGGAAGCCAGTACCGGATCAAGAATGACAGGGAGTGCCGGGTGGTTTTTTTTGTAGCTGATAATCCAGTCAGCGATGGCTTGTGCATTGATTTTGCTGGCAATAATGCCGATTTTGATCGCCGCTATGGGTATTTTGTCGGTTAATACCTGCGCCTGATGCAGCATGATGCCGGCGGCTACCGGATGCACTGCATACACCCTGTCATTGTCTTGTACCGTCAGTGCGGTAATGATGGGCAGTGCGTGCGCACCCTGAGCGGCGATGGCTTCAATATCGGCTTGTATGCCTGCACCGCCACTGGGGTCACTGCCGGCAAAAACTAAAACACTCGCTCTTTGCATGGAGTTTATATTTTTTCTGAATTAAATAAGGATAAGCGTAACAGGATGACATACATAATCAACAGGGCAGAAAGCGGGCTGGGAAGCAGGCTGGGAAGCAGGCATCACGATCAGTTGTGATGGCCTGGGATGAGAGCCTGCTGCGATAGTCTGCGGTGATAGTCTGCGGTGATAGTCTTATTATCATGCCGTTTAAACGACGCGTCCTGCCAGTGGTGATGATGCCGAGGCGCTGAAACGTTTGGGGATGCGACCTGCTAAAAAGGCTTCCCGTCCTGCTTCGACTGCCAGACGCATGGCACGGGCCATACGGACCGGGTCCTGTGCTCCGGCGATGGCACTGTTCATCAGTACACCGTCGCAGCCCAGTTCCATTGCAATTGCAGCGTCAGATGCGGTGCCTACGCCGGCATCCACCAGGACCGGAACACGGGCTTGCTGAATAATGAGCGACAGATTCCAGGGATTTAAAATACCCATGCCCGAGCCGATCAGTGAGGCGAGCGGCATAATTGCGACGCAGCCGATCTCTTCCAGCAGTTTGGCCTGAATCGGATCATCGCTGCAATACACCATGACATCAAAACCATCTTTGACCAGTGTTTCTGCTGCTTTTAAGGTCTCAGGCATATTGGGAAACAGGCTTTTTTCATCGCCTAATACTTCCAGTTTACACAGTTTATGACCATTGAGTAACTCACGTCCCAGTTGCAGCGTGTAGACGGCATCGGCGGCGTTATAGCATCCGGCCGAGTTGGGCAGTATGGTGTAGCGTGACGGCGGAACTACATCGAGCAGGCTGGGTGCATTGGGGTCCTGGCCAATATTTACCCGGCGAATTGCCACGGTAATGATAGAGGCGCCACTGGCTTCTGTTGCCAGACGGGTTTGTTCCAGGTCGCGGTATTTTCCACTGCCCACTAATAGCCGGGAAGAGTAGGTGGTGCCAGCGATAGTCAGTCCGGTGATTTCTTGAGACATGTGCATTCCTGTAAAGGGAAAACTTGCTGTGTTGAATTATTGATGTAAGGTGTTTTTTGTGCGTGTTGTAGGTATGGGTTCTGCCACCCGGTTCTGGAGCCGCAGCCGCAGCCGCAGCTTGCGCGGCTCCGGAACCGGGGTGGTTTTATCGTCAGCCGCCGCCGATTGCCCGCACCACATCAACTATATCCTGCGCCTGCAATTGATGTTGTTCCCATTGCTGACGGGGAATGATGCTGCGGTTGACTGCGACGGCAATCGCTTTTTCTGATAAATTTAAGGCGGCAACCAGATCGGCCAGCGAATAAACAAGCTGGTTTATCTGGTGTGCTGCGCCGTTAAGAGTGATTTCCATAGTCACTCCATTACTGCTTGCGATAAATTTCCGAACCGGATTTTACAAATTCTACTGCTTTTACTTCCATGCCTTTTTTGAGTGCGGCAATCTCTGAAATACCTTGTTGTGCTGCGTATTCACGGACTTCCTGTGTGATTTTCATCGAACAGAAATGCGGGCCGCACATGGAGCAGAAATGTGCTACTTTGGCAGAATCTTTAGGCAATGTTTCATCGTGGAATTCGCGTGCTTTGTCCGGGTCCAGACCGATATTGAACTGATCATCCCAGCGGAATTCAAAACGTGCTTTGGATAAGGCATTGTCGCGTATTTGTGCTCCGGGATGTCCCTTAGCCAGATCGGCTACGTGAGCAGCAATTTTGTAGGTGATGATGCCGTCTTTGACGTCGGCTTTGTTGGGCAGACCCAAATGTTCTTTTGGTGTGACGTAGCACAACATGGCAGTACCGTACCAGCCGATAGTGGCAGCGCCGATGCCGGAAGTGATGTGGTCATAGCCCGGAGCGATGTCGGTGGTTAGCGGTCCCAGTGTGTAAAAAGGTGCTTCATGGCATTGATCCAGTTGCAGATCCATGTTTTCTTTGATCAGATGCAGCGGCACATGGCCAGGACCTTCGATCATGACTTGCACATCGTGTTTCCAGGCGATTTGCGTGAGTTCGCCCAATGTTTTTAATTCACCCAATTGTGCATCGTCATTGGCATCAAAAATAGAGCCGGGACGCAAGCCATCGCCTAAGCTGAAGGCAACGTCATAAGTCTTCATGATCTGGCAAATATCTTCAAAATGCGTATACAGGAATGACTCTTCATGATGAGCCAGACACCATTTTGCCATAATTGAGCCGCCGCGTGACACGATACCGGTCAGGCGTTTGGCGGTCATTGGTACGTACTGTAAACGTACGCCGGCATGGATGGTGAAGTAATCTACGCCTTGTTCTGCCTGTTCAATCAAGGTATCGCGGAAAATTTCCCAGGTCAGATCTTCCGCCTTGCCGTTGACTTTTTCCAGTGCCTGGTAAATAGGCACAGTACCGATAGGTACCGGTGAATTGCGGATGATCCATTCACGGGTTTCGTGGATGTGTTTGCCGGTAGATAAATCCATGACATTATCGCCGCCCCAGCGAATCGCCCAGGTCATTTTTTCGACTTCTTCACCGATGGAGGAAGTGACGGCAGAATTGCCGATGTTGGCGTTAATTTTGACCAGGAAGTTACGGCCGATAATCATCGGTTCCACTTCAGGATGATTGATGTTGGCAGGGATAATGGCGCGACCACGGGCAATTTCATCACGCACAAATTCCGGCGTAATTTCTGCCGGAATAGCAGCTCCGAAATTTTGACCGGGATGCTGACGTCCCATCAGGTCTGCCAGTTTATTACCCATGACGCCGGATTCACGCAAGTTCGCCAGGTATTCTTTGCGCTGCATGTTTTCACGAATGGCGACGTATTCCATTTCCGGTGTGATGATGCCCTGACGTGCATAGTGCATCTGGCTGACGTTTTTACCATCTTTGGCACGACGTGGTAAGCGAGTCAGGTTGAAGCGTAATTCTGCGCATTTCGGGTCATTTAAGCGTTCAATGCCGTAAGCCGAGGATGGGCCGGATAATTCTTCGGTGTCCCCGCGTTCAGCGATCCAGGTGGCGCGAACGGCGGCCAGACCAGAACGGATATCGATAATTGCATCCGGGTCGGTATATGGACCGGACGTATCGTAAACATAAATAGGCGGGTTTTTTTCAAAACCAAATGAAGCCGGTGTATCCGACTGGCTGATCTCACGCATGGGAACCTGAATGTCGGCACGACTGCCTTGCACATAGACTTTGCGTGAATTCGGTAATGGCGCTATGGCAGCGGCATCAACCGTAGCGGTAGCAGACAAAAACTGGGGATTGGCTTTTACGTTCATGGAGCTTCCTGGTGTAATTTTGTGGTTCTGTGTGAAATACAGCTGATTACTACCGTGTAGAGGATGTCTATGTGGAAAAATAGGATCGACGATGTCTGGGGTGAGCTGCGAAGGAAGGCGGGAAGCAGCCGGGCGACAAACTATAATGCGTGCCCTTTGCGACGTTGCTTCCCTACGCTGGCATTATCCAGATCAGGTCAAGGGTATTTCTCACCTACACAAGATAATGTCTCTATCCCGGGAAGGACCCCTAGCGGTATTCGGTACTGACTGCGTATTATAGCGATAATTTCTGATCTGGTGTATGAAAGGAATCTTCTTCTATGTGCCGCTTGCTTTTTCAATCGTGCAGTTTTCTTGCAAAAACCGCATTGCGCCGTATAAATTGCTATCCCAGTCGTCGAGTAAATAGATGTGAACATCGTGTGCGAAATCGACCCAGTCTTCCATCAGGCTGGCTTGTTTCTCGTGCGGGGCGTGTTGCCTGATAAAGTCACTGGCCAGTTCGGTATTAAAGCCATCTTTACGCACCTTTTTAACCAGGGTTTTTGCGGCTTTTTCGGTCAGACTGGTTTTTGCCGTCACACCGGATGCCATGCAGAGTAACAAGGTCAGTATCGTATCGATGTCATTTTTTCCCTTAGTGAATTTGCTCCACTCTTTAGAAACCAGCGCGTCGTAACTGGCCGTATCTTCCATATCATTATCGCGAATGAAATAGCGATCTTTGATTTGACTGATGAGTTGATCCAGAGACAGGTCATTGTCTTGAATTTTGGGTAAATCGTGTTCCAGAATATCGCGTTGTAAGCGGGCGATGATGTCTTGCTCCGCAGCAGAAAACGGGTCCTGTCCGGCAATAAGGCCGGAAAATTTGGCGGTTTTTCTTGTGCCCTTGCTGCGGGTGACGGTGAGCAGGGTGGCAAATTCAATCTGGTTGAAACAGCGTGAATTGGCTGGTAATTTTTTTTGCAAATGAATGAGCAGCGCACTGCGTATGACCGCATCGGCTTCGCTGTGCTGTTCTTTAAAATCATTAGCCGGTACTCCCAGCGTACGTGCCAGTTTTAATGCCAGGGCAATTTCCAGCTGATTATGCTGGCGCTGGAGTTTGGTGCTTTGGTATTCTTGCCGGGTATTTTTGCGGGACCAGTATTCTAAAAAATCTTCTATCCGGCCTTTTTCAGTCAGGCCGACAACTGCATATTCCGGCAGGGCAAACAGTGCTTTTAGTAAATTGGAGCCGCCGCGAGATAAACTCAGAAAGGTATTGTCCTGAATGAGTTTAGCGGCAATTTCCAGATTGCCATCAGCTGTTTCATCCAGATACAGGCTGGCTAAATTAACGATGCGTTGCCGGGCCAGTTCAATTTCCGGACGCAGGTACTGGCTGCCAAAGGCAGCGGCAATTTGCACGATGCCCTTGGGCGCTTCAATACTGATCGCTTCGATTTTTTCTGCGCTGATGATCTTTTTTTGCACGCCGAAGCGCAGCGCCTGTTCAAAGAAAGGCCGGTCTTCAAAGGCGGCAAGCTGGAAATTGGCTGGAATCAAAGTGCGGACTCTTCTTCTAAACCGGTAAAATCGGGTCTGTCTTGTGTTGGCATCGGTTTGTCGTTGTCCAGTACGCCTTCGGGCAATTCATCAATAGACTCCATAAAGGCTTCTTGTTGTGCCAATTCTTTTTTCAGGCGTGCACGTAGTTTCAGTAGTACTTCACGGAAAATATCCGGATGCTGGTAACGTAAAATACACGTGACTTCCATCCAGTCGTGATCTTCTGCATTTGTCATATCCAGCGGTGATGACTGTGATTCGGATTCCCGTGTCAGGTTGAGCAAATCATCGTCTATGGCTTGTGTTTTTGCATCGTCGCCGTACTCAAACAGATCGAAGGTGGCATAGCGGTAAAAATATTCAATACGCTGGGTACGTTCGGACAGGTAATCGGCTAATGCATCGTAACCGCCATCAACTTCACTGATGGCATATAAGAATTCTGCCGGATCTGCGTCATCACGAAAAATGACGGAATTAATCATGCCGCGTAATTGTTCGTGGCTTAAATCAGCGTAACGCTTTTCCAGTACGACGGCCTGAGCAAATTGTTCTGGCGTAACGAGCAGATTCACCAGTGATTCTTTAGAGCAATCGTATTCGCGAATAATAGCCAGTAAATCTTTGGCAGGAAAATGATCCAGTGCTTCAACCAGAGCGTGATCACCTTCAGTTTCTGCCAGATTGGCCAGCGCCGATTCAGCACCGACGATATCACCAGCGTTAACCAGGCTTTGCGCTTTGAGGAGTGCGGGAGTGTTCATTTTTTTCCTTGCTTAGTTTTGTCTGGTGTCGGCTAACTGTATTTAAAAAAGGTTGCTGACGGATAGGCGGAACGGGCTGCCGGGTGAACCGGTCAGGTTTTTTCACTGACCGTTTCTGACCATGATGAGATAAGCCTGCCTACTCTTTGCGGTCAAATCCTTGTTCTGCCAGCCATTCTGCGCCAGCCTGATCCAGGTCGTGTTCGGTATCTTCGCCTTCATCGCCCATGCGTTCGTCCGAGTCGAGGTAATTATCGCTGCGTTCGGTATCGTCATGTTCATCGATGCTATCGTTATAGCGTTCATCGAAATCGTTATCCGTCCCGTCTTCCGCGTTGGAGGGACTGGCAGCACGTGATTGTGCGCTTTTATTCAGGTATTCCAATCCTGCGGCCGTACATAAAAATGCAGCCCCATCCGGGTCGGTGAGTGCCGTTGTTGCTAAGGCTTGTGCCCACGGTTCCAGTATCAGCGCTTTCTGAAGTACGCTCCAGGATGGTAATTTGCTGAATTCTTTGGTAATCAGGGATTCCATTGCCATGGTGTTTTTAAATGTCATTCCGCCATGAAATGCAACTGCAACCATTTCAGGGTTGCTTTTTAGCATCATCAACAATTGCGGAACTTGTTTACGCTTTTCATTGAGTCTGGTTTTGAGGACATTATTCCCCTCTGAATCGCTGCGCAGATCATCTAGTTCGGCATCGTAGGCCAGTTTGAGTTCGGAAAAAAAGCGGGACAACTTCAAATTAATACTCCTGATACATAATTAGTCCAAATCTCACTGGCTGTTTCCAGCGGTGAGTCCAGCAGGTTGCGGCGCCGGTTTTCGTCAAAAGCGGCACGCGCAACGGGGTCGGACAGGATCTCATACGCCTGTCTGACCTCGCGAAATTTGCCTGGCGCCAGCGCGGAGGCATTTTTATCGGGGTGAAACTCCGATGCTTTCAGCCGGAACGCTTTTTTGATGTCGTCGGGGCTGGCCGTGCTGGCAAGGCCCAGCACGACATACGGATCTTTAGTGTTCGTGCTGTTGCCAGAATTCATTCTTAGTGCTCATGTCCGTGTGCGCCATGCACATGGCCGTGGGAAATTTCTTCTGTGCTGGCAGCACGTACTTCCAGTACTTGTGCTTCAAAGCGGATTGCCATGCCGGCCAGTGGATGATTGCCATCGACCGTGACTTTGCCTGCATCAATCTGCGTAACGCGGAATTGATGGGTTTCTTCTGTTTCCGGGTCGCGTGTTTCAAACATCATACCGACTTCCAGATCTGGAGGAAACAGGCCAACATCTTCTTCACGTACCAGACGCGGATCAACTTCACCAAAGGCTTCATCAGCACTCATGCTGACATCAATGGAATCACCGGCAGTACAGCCTTCCAGCGCATCTTCTACCGCAGGAAGAATGTTGTCGTAGCCGCCATGCAAATACACAATCGGTTCTGCATTTTTATCGATAATGCGTGATTCGTCGTCATACATGGTGTAGTTGAGGCTAACAACGGTGTCTTGAGAGATTTTCATCGTATTTAGTATGGAATAGTGGTGGGTTGATTAGTTTGGCCGGACTATATCGGGATGTTTTGACATGGGGCAAGTATTAATCAGAATGCGGCACTAAGCCTGTCATGTCAGATAAATATTGCATTTTCATTAATTCCAGCCGATTTAATAGCCTAATCCCCCGCATTGTACCAGAGCAGGGATAAACTGATTATCCGATGTTATGTAATTAATTGTGGGGGAATTAATTTTTTTTAAAGAAAGCATTCTGTCTGCCTGGTATGGAACACGCTGGCAGGCGCAGTCCTGATTTGATCAGGACTGCGTTATCGCTGTTTGTTATTCTGCACTTGCTGTGCTGAATGCTGATGCAGCCACAATGCAGGCAATGGCCAGCCACTGCATGCTATTGAGATGTTCTCCCAGTATCAGCATGCCGGCCAGGGCGCTGACCGCCGGGGCAGCACTGCTGAGCATACCAAACAAACCCTGCGGTAATGCGCGCAATGCAAAAATTTCCAGCGTATATGGAAATGCACTGGACAGTACTGCAATGCTTAGTCCGGTTAATATCAGTGAAGGTGCGAGTAAGGATGCGCCTGCGTAAGCGATTCCTATCGGAACAGTAATTACGGCCGCTATTAACATGCCCCATGCCACTGCTTGTCCGCCGCGTAACACAGAAGCACGTTTGCCAAAGACAATATATAAAGCCCAGCATAAGGCTGCGCCGAATGCATAAGCGATACCTGCGGGATCAAGCTGGCCGGTGCTTTGGTGCAGTGGCAGCAGCAGATACAGGCCAAATATGGCACAGGTGATGGAAATAAGGTCGCGTCGCCGACGTGTTGCCAGCATGGCTACTGCCAGCGGTCCGGTGACTTCAATGGCAACAGCGATGCCGATCGGTATCCGGTTGAACGCCCGGTAAATAAGTAAATTCATCAGTCCCAGTACCGTGCCGTAGATGATCAGTGTCAGGGCATCCCGTTTATTCAGATGAAAACGCCATGGACGGAATAGCACCATTAATAACAGAGCTGCAAATCCGACCCGGTATGCTGTCATGCCTTCGACGCCGATGACGCTGAACAGATTTTTAGCAATTGCTGCTCCCAGGTTGACAGAAATCTGGCTGCCCAGCAGTGCCAGGGAAGGGAGGAATAATTTGTTTTCGTTAGTGCTTATATTCATTGTTCATTTACCGGCAATTTATTTGTTGTGTTAATGTAATTATTTGTGTCGTGTTGATCTTGTGTTTTTTATTGTGCTTGTGCCGTATTCTGAATAAATACAGTTGGTAATGCTTATTTGAAATTATTTCAACAACAGTGTTGAAATTTTCTCTTAAGCAATTTTACGTGAGTCTTACATTTTGTGGATTTTAATCAGCAAGTAACTAAATTTCATATTCCCTCTGTTTGCGGCACAGGCCGGCGTCGCATTACGGGTGTCTGGGTTTATAATCGGCCTCTTCTGTTTAAAAAAAACTACCACTACTATGGAATTAGCAAAGTCATTTGAGCCTGCGGAAATCGAACAAACCTGGCGCAGCGCGTGGGAACAGCGCGGCTATTTTGCCGCCACCATGGACGCCGGTAAGCCGTCGTTTTGTATTCAGTTACCTCCGCCTAACGTTACTGGTACCCTGCACATGGGACATGCCTTTAACCAGACAATTATGGATGGTTTAACGCGTTACTATCGTATGCGTGGTCATAATACTGCCTGGGTACCGGGTACCGATCATGCCGGTATTGCTACGCAAATTGTGGTGGAACGTCAGCTCGATGCACAAAAAGTGTCTCGTCATGACCTGGGTCGTGAAAAATTTGTTGAAAAAGTGTGGGAATGGAAAGAAAAATCCGGTTCTACCATTACCG
>CAIWPG010000144.1 GCA_903914535.1 uncultured Oxalobacteraceae bacterium | reverse complement strand
CTGGTAATTTGTTAAAAAGTGTGAACTTTTACTTGTTTTTATTAGTTTTTTGTTGCAATGCACCATGTTGTTCATTTTTCCGGTAGAATTGGTGCATCGTTTGTTTATCCCATTGATTACTGGATAGAAATTATGCAATTCAATAAAGAACTGGACGCACGTGGACTTAATTGTCCGCTTCCCATTCTGAAGACCAAGAAGGCACTGGCTGAAATGCTTAGTGGCGAGATATTGCACGTCATTTCAACTGACCCTGGTTCTATTCGTGATTTTCAGGCATTCTCAAAACAAACCGGCAATGAATTGTTGTCGCATGAAGAACATAGTAAAGAATTTGAGTACTACATTAAACGTAAGTAAAACAAGGCGCCGAGGAACAAGGCAAAATTGACCTTGATTGTGTCAAATAACAACAGAATTCTTTTTCTTTAAAAAAACCCGCCATGCATACCGCATTTAGCGGGTTTTTTTTATAATCGGGGTGAGCTCAGAGTAGTAATGGTTTGGCAAATTGTTTTTTTGTACCAAACCAGAGTGCTTATGCACTATTTTTTTAATAATAAATAGTACGATCGTGCTAATTATCGCGTAATATTGCAGGCAAATCTGCCCGGACTGCCCTCTAATTATTGTTTTTGAGTACATTCTGGGCTTATAATTGCTTTAACGTGAACGTAAATTGAATTTTGTACAACTTTGCACAGGCGAAATATGAAAATACTAGTACCAGTCAAGCGTGTGGTTGACTATAACGTGAAGGTGCGTGTCAAGTCTGACAACACTGGCGTTGATATTGCCAACGTTAAAATGTCGATGAATCCCTTTGATGAAATCGCCATTGAAGAAGCGACGCGCTTGAAAGAAACCGGCGTAGCGACGGAAGTCGTTGCGGTCTCTTGCGGCGTGTTGCAATGCCAGGAAACCTTGCGTACCGCAATGGCTATTGGTGCTGATCGTGGTATTTTGGTTGAAACTGATGTTGAGCTGCAACCTTTGGCTGTTGCCAAGCTGTTGAAGGCATTAGCTGATAAAGAGCAACCTTCCCTGATTATTTTGGGCAAACAGGCAATTGACGATGATTGCAACCAGACTGGTCAGATGCTGGCAGCCTTGCTGGGCTGGCCACAGGCGACGTTTGCCTCCAAGGTTGTTGTTGCCGACGGTAAAGTGAGCGTTACGCGTGAAGTTGATGGTGGTTTGGAAACATTGTCGCTGACATTGCCAGCTATCATTACGACTGATTTGCGTCTTAACGAACCACGCTATGTGACTTTGCCTAATATCATGAAGGCCAAGAAAAAAACACTGGATAACGTGAAACCGGCCGAACTGGGTGTGGATGTTGCCTCCCGCGTGAAAACGATTAAGGTGACAGAGCCGTCTAAGCGTTCTGCCGGCATCATCGTACCGGATGTGGCTACTTTGGTCGCCAAACTTAAAAATGAAGCGAAGGTGATTTAAATGACGACACTTGTTATTGCTGAACACGATAATATTAGCCTCAAGGGTAGTACAGCACATACTGTTACCGCTGCGACGCAGTGTGGTGGCGATGTTCATGTATTGGTCGCCGGGTATAACTGTACTGCTGCCGTACAAGCTGCTGCACAGCTGACCGGGGTGACAAAAGTCATCGTGGCAGATGCGGCGTATTTTGCAGATGGCCTGGCTGAAAATGTGGCCGCGCAGATCGTGGCTGTTGCTGCGGCTTATAGTCATATTCTGGCTCCTGCTACTGCTTATGGTAAAAATATTTTGCCACGCGTAGCTGCCATACTTGATGTCGCACAAATTTCTGAAATTACTAAAGTCGATGCACCGGATACCTTTGAACGTCCGATTTACGCTGGTAATGCAATTGCTACAGTGCAGTCAACTGATGCAGTGAAAGTGATTACTGTGCGTTCTACCGGATTTGATGCAGCTGCCGAAGGCGGAAGTGCTGTGACTGAACAGCTTACTCCGGTGGCTGACAGCGGACAATCCCAATTTATTTCACGCGCAGTGGCAAAACTGGATCGTCCTGAATTAACGGCAGCCAAAGTGATTGTGTCCGGTGGTCGTGGTATGGGGTCGGGCGAAAACTTCAAGTTACTGGAGCCGCTGGCTGACCGATTGGGTGCTGCTATGGGTGCGTCACGTGCAGCTGTTGATGCTGGCTATGTACCGAATGACTGGCAAGTCGGACAAACCGGTAAGATCGTTGCCCCTGCTTTGTACATTGCCGTTGGTATTTCTGGCGCAATCCAGCATTTGGCCGGAATGAAAGAATCCAAGACAATTGTTGCAATCAATAAAGATCCGGAAGCGCCGATTTTCTCGGTAGCGGATTACGGTATTGTCGGTGATTTATTTGACATCGTGCCGCAATTAATCGCTGAATTGGGTTGATGCGACATTATTAAGTGATAACTAATTATATAAATTTATTGATTTTAATTTAATAAAGGACAGGATGGACAGTGAACACTGCCCCCCTGTCCATTTTTTTTGGAGCAGTGAAATATGAGTTACAGCGCCCCCCTGAAAGATATGTTGTTTGTCATTAATGAATTGGCCGGACTTTCACAAGTCAATGCTTTGCCTGATTGTGGTGATGCTACCGTTGACATGGTGGAAGCTATTTTGGAAGAGAATGCTAAGTTTGCCGGTGAAGTGGTTGCTCCGCTGAATTGGACTGGCGACCAGGCACCGAGTTTTTGGAAAGATGGTGAAGTCTTTACTTCCGGCGGCTTTAAAGAAGCGTTTAAGCAATTCGGCGAAGCAGGCTGGCAGGGTGTGCAGCACCCGCAGGAGTTCGGCGGTCAGGGCCTGCCTAAGCTGGTGGCAACGCCGTGTATTGAAATGCTCAATTCGGCCAATCTGTCTTTTGCTTTGTGCCCTTTGCTGACGGATGGTGCCATTGAGGCGCTGCTTACGGCTGGCAGTGACGAGCAAAAAGCACTGTACCTGGAAAATCTGATTAGTGGTAAATGGACAGGTACTATGAATCTGACCGAGCCGCAGGCCGGTTCGGATCTGGCGATGGTCAGAACACGTGCAGAACCGCGCAGTGATGGTACGTTTGCAATTTTTGGCACCAAGATTTTTATCACCTACGGTGAGCATGATATGGCAGAAAATATCGTGCATCTGGTTCTGGCAAGAACACCTGGTGCTCCTGAAGGCGTTAAAGGTATTTCATTATTCCTGGTTCCTAAGTTTTTAGTGAATGCGGACGGAACGCTTGGCGACCGTAATGATGCCTACTGCGTGTCGATAGAACATAAATTGGGTATTAAGGCCAGTCCGACTGCAGTGTTGCAGTTTGGTGATCATGGCGGCGCTATCGGTACCCTGATAGGTCAGGAAAATCGCGGCCTGGAATACATGTTTATTATGATGAATGCGGCCCGTTTTGGCGTTGGTATGCAAGGTATCAGTGTGGCGGAACGCGCGTATCAAAAAGCGGTGGCTTATGCCAAAGACCGTGCGCAATCACGCGATCTGGCTGGCTCAGCCGGCCCGGTATCTATTATTCATCATCCCGATGTCAAACGTATGTTAATGAGCATGCGTGCTCAGACTGAAGCAGCACGTGCACTGGCCTATGTGGCAGCTGCTACGTCGGATGTGGCACATCATCATGCTGATGCTGATGTACGTAAGCATAATCAAAGCGTGTATGAATATCTGGTTCCTGTCGTGAAGGGCTGGTCTACCGAAATGTCTCTGGATGTTACTTCCACCGGGGTTCAGGTACACGGCGGGATGGGCTTTATTGAAGAAACAGGTGCAGCACAACATTTCCGCGATGCCCGGATTCTGACTATTTATGAAGGCACTACCGCGATTCAGGCAAATGATTTGATCGGACGTAAAACGGTACGTGATGGCGGCGCTACTGCTAAAGCAATATTGGCTGAAGTACGCGCAACTGCTGTGCAACTGGCTGCTGCCGGTCATCCGGATTTATCTGCTATTGAGGTGCAATTATCATCTGCCGTTACAGCAATGGAAGCAGTGGTTAATTATGTCGCAGCGAATATGAAAACGGACATTAAAGCTGTTTTTGCCGGTAGTGTACCTTACCTGAAGCTGGCCGGAATTGTATTGGGCGGATGGCAGATGGGACGTGCGGCACTGGTGGCAGCGGAAAAATTGCAGACGGGGGCATCCGATACGTCGTTTTATCAGGCAAAAGTGGCAACAGCCCGTTTTTTTGCAGAACATTACCTGGTACAGGTTCAGGGTCTTAGTACCAGTATTTTGCTTGGTAGTGTCGGAACCTTAGCTTTATCTGCTGACCAGTTTTGATGTATATTATTAATTAGGTTAATGTTATATTTTGTATTTAGTGTAAAAAAGCGGCTATATGCCGCTTTTTTAATGGTTTAATGTTTAACCAAAGAACGTGTGCTTGCGAATAATCACATCGTTGTCTTTTGTAATTTCTAAAATAGAAACATTGGTGCCGTCATTTTTTGCCCGGCAGGGGAAGTTTTAACGTAAATTGTGCGAGTTGAGGTGTGCTGTATGCGAATGATAAAACGAGTGTGGGACAGTTTTGGGTTGCATATCCGTGTGTTATTACCCATCATTTTATTCGCTTTAATTGGCAATGTTGTCCGATGTTATTTAACTTTTAGCGAAGAAGTCGCTGATACTCAAAATAACTATCAACGTGAAATAAAAGATGTAAAAAACTATGCCCGTTTTCTGCTCATGGAACAAGCCAGGTCGGGAGATGTTGCCGCCATGCGTGATGTTGCTAATTCTCAATTTAATGATCGTCTCAGTCTTAGCAAGGTCGAATGGCATCGTGGCACACTGGTCACCAATATTCTGATAGCGCGTACAGAAAAAGTGAGTGCGCCTGTGTGGTTTACCAAATGGATAGCGCTGCCGTCGCCGGTTCTCGATGTGGACCTGGATTCAGCCGGTACGACACATTCCGGACTGACCTTATTTTTTAACCCGATATCACTGCAAAACAGATTGTGGATGAAGTTTGTACGCCCCAATGAATTTTTTATTGTTTTTTTTGCGATACTGCTTGTGGTGCTCGGTCAGGTGTTTAAAAATAATCTGAGGGGGCTGTCCAGGCTGGTGCTTGCATCAAGATTGATTTTGCAAGGCAATTACCGCATACATGTTAAAGAGCAAGGTGCTTTGGAAGTACGCACACTGATTGGTGCGTTTAATCAAATGGCTGAAAATCTGGATCGTTCCATGCAATCTCTGAATGTGGGGAATCAGGCACTGGAAGAACAGTTGAGTTTTATCCGGCAATTAACCTCGGTGCTGCCCATGCCCTTGTTTTCCAGGGATATGCACGGTTGTTATTTATGGGTAAATCCTGCATTTGAACAGTTTTTTGATGTGAGCGAAGAGCAGATTATTGGTAAAAATAGTGATGTTATACCTGCCTGTTCCATGTCGGACAAAGCATCGTGGCGTTTCAATGATGCGGATCTTCTTGCGCATCCCGGACGTAAGATGGCCGAGCGTATGTTTCGCGGGCCGGACGGGATGGATCATCACACCTTGTACTATAGTTCGACGGTGATGAGTGTGGATGGTGTTGCCTCCGGTGTGATTGGAGCCATTATTGATATCACTGATCGTAAACGCATGGAATTGGAGTTGCAATCAGAAAAAGAACGTGCTGTTGTAACTTTGTCGTCGATTGGCGACGCGGTAATTTCAACGGATTTGGATGGAAATATAGTCACTTTAAATACGGCAGCAGAGCAATTGGTGGGAGTGAAAGCAGAAGATGCCAAAGGTTTGCAACTTGATGATGTTATTCAGCTGATGGATGAAGTGAGCCAATCCGTTGTCGGAAGCGTGATGTTATTGTGCATGTTGAAAAATGGAATCGGTCACACCTCATCCAGTTTATTACGTGTGCGCAGTGGTAAAGAATATTGGGTTGAGCAAAGTGCTGCTGCGGTCTGTGGCTACAGGGGGCAAATGCTGGGCTGTGTGCTGGTGCTCCGGGATAAGAGCGAACGCAGGCATTTACAGCGGCAGCTTACCTGGCAGGCAGGACATGATGTGCTGACCGGGTTGCCTAACCGTACAACATTAATTGAGCAGATTAAACGTGCCGCATTAAAAAGCCATACCGATAAAAGAATTCTGGCATTGTGTTTGCTTGACCTTGATCAGTTTAAACCCATTAATGATGCGTATGGCCATGATGTCGGAGACAGGGTTATTATCGAGGTTGCCTTGCGCCTGGCGCAATTGCTGCGCGGCAGCGATACCATGGCGCGTATGGGGGGGGATGAATTCGCGCTGCTTCTTAATGATATCGGATCAATGGAGCAGCTCAATACTCTCTTAAACAGTGTGCTGGCAGAACTGATCCGGCCCATTTCTGTATTGGGGCGCACGATGCAGGTGGGAGCCAGTATTGGCGTTGTATTACTTCCTCAGGTAGATGCCGATCCGGATACTTTGTTGCGTTATGCCGATCAGGAAATGTACCGTGCCAAACAAAACGGCCGCAACCGTTACCAGTTATACGATGCTGCCAGTGACCTGGCATCGCAGAGTCGCTACCATCATCTCGAAAATATGCGCCGTGCTTTGCAGCACGGTCAATTTGTGCTGTATTACCAGCCTAAGGTAAATATGCGGACTGGTCAGGTGATCGGTATGGAGGCATTGTTACGCTGGCAGCATCCTGAGCGGGGTATTGTTGCTCCCGGTGAATTTTTACCCGCAATTGAGCAAACCGATTTAATTGTTGATATCGGTGAGTGGGTTCTGCACGAAGCGCTGGATCAACTACTGATTTGGGGCGATGCCCGTTTACCTGTTAGTGTGAATATTGCAGCCCGTCATTTTCAGCGTAGTGATTTTGTTGTGCGCCTCAAAGAAATTTTATCGCGTCACCCGAATTTGCCACCAGGTTATCTTGAAATTGAAATACTTGAATCGGTTGCAGTGACTGATCTTGAACATGTGCGCAATGTGATTGATGAATGTAGGGAATTAGGCATCTCTTTTGCACTGGATGATTTTGGTACCGGTTACTCATCACTTACTTATTTAAAACGTCTGCCGGTAGAGTTGCTCAAAATTGACCAGTCATTTGTGCGTGATATGCTGGACGATGCTGATGGTCTGGGCCTGGTTGAAGCGGTTATTGGTTTGGCTGCCGTTTGTAAGCGTCAGGTGATTGCCGAAGGGGTTGAAACGCCGGAACATGGTTTATTATTGATGCGTTTCGGTTGTGATCAGGCGCAAGGTTATGGTATTGCCCGGCCAATGCCGGCAGCAGATGTCGTCAACTGGATCAGTCAGTATAAACCACCGGCCAGCTGGACATTGTGGATGGATATTCAGTGGGATATGAATGATCTTCCTTTACTGGTCGCCAGTTATGATGCCGCTGTCTCTAAAACGGCGGAAAAGACACCATTAATTTTGGGCCTGAAAAAACAGATTACATCCACAGCGCAAACCCGGTTCCAACAGTGGTGTTGTACGCACGGTGCATTGCATTATGGTACCTTACCTGAATTTAAGGCATTGCAGCAGGCACAAAGCGATTATGAGCAGGATGATGCGCAATGGCAGACCGGTCAGCAACTCAGGTCGGTATCATCTGCTGCCGTTGATGTGGTTTTGGCGCCGGAGCGGCATTATGTATTGGCTGCAATTGAAAAATGTCAGTGTGCGGTAGCGGCTGTCTACCGGTCGGTTCATTAATGTACCTGATTTAGCCGTAGGCACCGCCGGTGAACAGCAAGTCAAACGTGCGTGCAATAGCTGAGATCATGCCGCCGGCGCCAATGGCCAGTGTCAGTACCAGAATTAAAGCCAGTGGCCAGGCGGAGGCTGAGCACTGTTGTGATTGCGGGTTGTATTGCGCATCCCACTTTTCATCGGGTGTGGTGCCAATGACCAGCCCGGCTATCATGCCGGCCAGCGCCGATACCACCAGTGGTGCGGCAATAAACAGGACCGGTGCATCAGGGATGACAAGATAAAGCAGCAGGGAGGCAGGTAAACTGCTTACATGCAGCCAGCCAGCCTTATCTTTCCGGCCGCGCAAATAAAAACGATATAAACCAAGACAGCCGCCTGATGAGGCAAATAAAGTGGCAATGGTTTTGTTTTTGTGGATTGGATGCGAGGTGGTCATGGTGTGCCATTAGCAAAGAAGTTCTATATTGTACAGAAAGAGTCGTTTATTCTGCCCTGAAAAGAGGCCGGAACGTAAAACGATTGGAAAATATTACGTCGGGCTTACTTAATTGGTTATACTGTCGGGGTTCTGCCTATCTTGCATTTCTTGCTGTTAATTGGCTGGGTAGGTTATAATTCGGGGTTTTTCCGTCTTCGTACACTTATTTTGGAATTATTATGGTCGTTATTCGTTTAGCTCGTGGTGGTGCCAAAAAGCGCCCTTTTTTCAATATCGTAGCAACTGATTCACGCAATCGTCGCGATGGTCGTTTTATTGAACGTATCGGTTTTTACAATCCGGTTGCTTCAGGTGCAGCTGAGACAGTGCGTATTGCACAAGATCGCTTAACTTACTGGCAAGGTTGTGGCGCACAATTGTCGCCGGCTGTTGCTCGTCTGGTAGCCCAGATCGGCAAGCAAGCAGCTTGATTGATCACGTAGTGCCGAGAGTGGCTAAAGTAGCTGAGGCCGTAGCGGCTGATGCTGACTCACGTAGCCTGGCAACTGGTTCCGCAGCCGGATCGGTAACGATTCCTGCTGATCTGATTGCTGTTGGTCATATCACGGGCCCTTATGGCGTGCAGGGGTGGGTCAGAATACATCCCTATTCAGCGCAGGCGGATGCATTACTTCATGCAAAAACCTGGTGGTTGGGGAAATCGGAAGATCGCTCTCAATTGCCGTCCGTAATCCGTGATGTCGAAAAGCTGGAAGCAAAGCGGCATGGCGAAGACGTAGTTGCACGTCTGATCGGCGTAATAGGTCGTGATGCAGCACTGGCATTAAAGGGTACGGTGGTGCAAGTTCGTCGTAGTCATTTTCCTGTGTTGCCGGATGGTGAATTTTATTGGCTGGATTTAATTGGTCTGGCTGTTGAAAATTGTCAGGGCGAAAGCCTTGGATACGTTGCCGATTTGATTGATAATGGCGCACATCCTATACTTCGCGTAACCAGCACGACTGTGTCGCAAGACCCGGAACATCCGGCACTTGCGCGGGAGTATTTGATTCCCTTTGTTGATCGGTTTGTGCCAACCGTGGATCAAAAAAGCAAAAAAATCATTGTTGACTGGGGACTGGACTATTAGTCACAGTAGCTGGTATCGGCAAACAAGGGCAAAAGGCAGTCAAGATGCAATTTGATGTCATTACGCTGTTTCCTGAGATGTTTACAGCGCTGACCCAATCTGGTGTGACAAGACGTGCTTTTGAGCAAAAAAAGTGCGCACTGACACTGTGGAATCCTCGTGATTTTACTACCGATAAACACCGTACTGTCGATGACAGACCCTATGGTGGCGGGCCGGGAATGGTGATGATGGTTAAGCCTTTGCAGACAGCCATACAGGCGGCTAAGCAGCGCCAGACTGAACAAGGTCTGGCGGCGCCGAAAGTGATTTATTTATCACCTCAGGGTAAGCCTCTGACGCATCAGCGTGTGATGCAGTTAGGGACTGGTTCTGGCTTGGTATTGCTTTGTGGTCGTTATGAGGCAGTTGATCAGCGTTTGATCGATTCGTGTGTAGATGAAGAAATCAGCTTAGGTGACTTCGTGTTATCCGGGGGTGAGTTGCCGGCAATGGCACTGATGGATTCGATGATCCGGCAATTGCCGGGGGTTTTGCACGATGAGGAATCCGCTGTGCAAGACAGTTTTGTGAATGGTTTGTTAGATTGTCCGCATTACACGCGCCCGCTGGCGCATGAGGAATGTAGTGTTCCTGCGGTATTGATGAGTGGTAATCATGCTGAAATTGAAAAATGGCGGCGTGAACAATCATTGCTTGCAACCGTAAAAAAGCGTCCTGATCTGATTGACCCGCTAAGGTCGGCCGGTTTGCTGACTGCGGCAGATGAAGCTGTTTTGAGAAAATACAGTAAAGCAGTAAAGTAGTAAGGTGGTAAAAACAGGACGGCATTAACCGGACTAATTTGCGTAAGTAGCGGCAATGTCGTACTTACATGTTTAATCCCATCCTCTACCGGGCTGGAAATTCAGGCACCGGCAAGATGGTTATAGGAGCTAAAAAATGGATCTGATCCAACAACTTGAGCAAGAAGAAATTGCCCGTTTGGGTAAAAACATCCCTG
>CAIWPG010000143.1 GCA_903914535.1 uncultured Oxalobacteraceae bacterium | reverse complement strand
TCACGACGTAAATGTAAATACACAATGCAGACCTAAGCCACTGATTATTATTGACTTATTCAGAGATATTAAAAATTAAAAAAGTCCGCCGTGCGGTATATGCGTAAAAAATAAATTAAAAAACAGTGATTGCTACAGAGCATCGCATTGTCGTAAAAAGAAAACACGATTTCCATACATTGCACTTGTAGTCATGAATATGTCACACAAGTGGTATATTCTGTTTACCTAAGCAGTACATACAACTGATATGTATGACTGCCAAGGTAGCCTGAATTTCCGGACTCAGGCCACCGCACCCTATACCATGCCATCACCATATAAATCCGTTTACCTGTAAGACCTTCCGGCAGGTAAACCTTATGGGTACGGGCTCCGCAGTCTGGCTTACCAGCCACCGTCACAGCACATCACCATCAGTAACTCTCCCTGCCGGTTATCGGCCAAATGCAAGCTGCCGCCATAAAGTTTTACACATTTACTGTGGATAAGTATGACATCTGAACCAGAATAGCCCCCCAAGCCATTGATTTAAAAAGAAATGAATAGCTCGCCTAAAAATTCAGCAACCGAAGAAAATCCACGCATTTCCAACCCTATAAATATAAAATTGACACAATCAGAAATGACAACTCACCATGCAGGCCCACGACCGGAGAGATGACTGACCAGAAAATCGATAAGAACGCGTACTTTGGCAGAAAGGTGTTTACGTGTCGGGTAAACCGCATAAATCCCCATCTCCTGAGAATGAAACTCCGGTATCAACTCCACCAGCGTGCCGTTCAGCAGATCTTGTCCCACCAAAAACGTCGGCTGTAAAATAATGCCCTGGTGCGCCAGCGCTGCGGCACGGCATGTATCACCGCTATTGGTGTAAATAATGGGATTAGTTTTAACGCTTACCGCCCCTTTAGGCCCATCAAAGTGCCATTCATCTTTGGTTGACCAATAACTGTAAGCAATCACAGAATGACCGGCCAGATCGGCGGGATGCTTTGGTGCGGTATGTGCTTTTACGTATTCGGGTGAGGCACAAAGTACCATTCGTGTGGTAGTCAGCAATTTGCTGACCAGCGTTGAATTTTCAAGCCTGGCAATACGTATCGCCAGATCATACCCCTCATCAACCAGATCAACGACCCGGTCAGCGAGTGTAATGTCCAGCGTCACCTTAGGATTTCCGGCCTTAAAAATACCCCACAACGGCGCCAGATGCAAAATACCAAAAGTAAACGGCGCATTAATACGTAAGAGTCCGCCTACCGCCCCACTCCGCGAGGTAATTTCAGCCTCGGCCTGCTCCAGTTCTTCCAGCAACTCTTTACTACGGGCATAAAAAACCCGTCCTTCTTCCGTCAGAGAAAGGCGACGTGTGGTACGGTGAAGCAAACGTACCCCCAAACGCATCTCCATATCAAACACATAACGCGAAACCGATGCCTTGGACATTTCCAATACCTCTGCCGCTTTTACAAAGCTACCGGCATCAACCACCGCATTAAAGGCTTGCATTTCTAAGAATCTATCCATTAGCCCGCCAAATGAAACAATTAATCTTTATTTTTGCTATTTATCTTAGTTAAATTAACTAATAAAGTATACCCCATGCACTACACCACACTTATACGCACTAAACTCAGCAACCAAATGGAGATATCATGACCTTAAAGACCAAAGCACCTGTGCTATTTATCTCTCACGGAGCACCAACTTTTGCCATTGAACCGAATATTCTCGGGCCTCAGTTAAACACGCTGGGACAACAACTTACCGACATCAGCGCTGTCTTGGTCGTTTCACCTCACTGGCAAACCCGTGAGCTCAGCATCATGACAACGGCCAGCCCGAAAACGATTCACGATTTTGGTGGTTTTCCTGCCGGACTTTATAAACTGAATTACCCGGCACCGGGACACCCGCAATTCGCTCTGGAAACAGAAAAATTGCTCGCCGAAGCAGGCTGGCGGGTTAGTGCGGACGCACAACGCGGACTGGATCATGGTGCCTGGGTTCCCTTACTCCATCTGTTGCCTGATGCAAAAACACCGGTATTTCAGGTTTCAATGCCGTATGATTTAAGCGCAGAGAACGCATTTAAACTCGGTCAGGCTCTGGCTCCCATGCGTAATCGTGGTGTTTTGATCATGGGCTCAGGCAGCATAACGCATAATCTGCATGAATTCAGACAGCCGCACGGTACACCGGCAGACTACATTCTTGAATTCACAGACTGGGTTCGTGAAGCCGTCAGAACCAGAGACATTGCAAAACTGGTGAACTACCGCAGTCTTGCTCCACATGCCCACCGCGCTCACCCGACAGAGGAACATTTTATATCTCTGCTGGTAGCAATCGGAGCCAGTTCTGCCGGCGAGAACGTGGACGTCATACCAGGCGGAGTGGATTGCGGAATTTTATCCATGGAATCCTATGCCTGGGGTCACAACAAATAACCGGCAGTACCTTAGCGCAGAATCGCAAGGAAAAAACCGTCAGTTATGATTACTTACTGCTGACATGGGGGTGGGGAATGAATAAATTTCTTACAAATCAACGGGCTCCACCCCCTTAGCCCAGTTTTCGATCACATTGTCCGGATAGCCCCGTACAAACCGGTTTTGCCATGGATACGCCTTAACACGAACATCATGCTTCAGACGCATGTCACTCGCTTTACACAAACGCTTAGCCGGTGAACCTGACACTAATGAGTTTTCCGGCATATCTGAACCCACCAGCGAATGGGCAGCAACAAAAGACCCCTTTCCGATACGCACACCGGGCAATAAGGTCGATTTCACCGCGACCACAACATAGTCTTCAAGCGTAACGCCCGACACATAATTACTGGGTGGATTGGGGTCATTCGTTAACAACACTCCCGGAAACATCCAGACGAAATTTCCAATACGGGATTGCTGACCAATCGTCACTGAACTCTGAGTCCTGACGTAATGACCAATCTCACAATGCCCCTGAATATCCGCCAGACTACCTATCTGAAACCCTTTGCCAGCCACTGTCTTTTCGCGCACAGTGACATGATGCCCTGTCACCAGTCCATCACCAAAACTGGATCCCTGATAGAAAATACTATGCGAACGAATAAGCGAATTACATCCGATAATCAAAGGTAAATCATCAGCAAGCCCGGTCGGATAACCTATTTCACAAAATCCGTCAATACGTGTGCCACTGCCTATTTTTACGTTATCGTGAATAACGGTAAATGGTCCGATCTCTACATTTTCGCCAATAATAGCGGCAGGCGATACAATGGCGCCAGGATAAATTAATTTATTCATGCAGTACTCCCTGCATCTACCGTAACCGTGGTGCCATTGATCATATTGCCCCCCTCACCCAACAAAAATGCCACGGAAACTGCCACCGACTCAACAGAGGCGAGTTTTCCGGAAGGGCTTCTGCGCTTGATCGACAATAATTTATCAGGTGCAATGCCTTTAGTCATATCGGATTCCATATAACCAGGGGCTACGCAGTTGACAGTAATTCCTGCCTTACCCAATTCACGTGACAACGATTTGGTGAATCCGATTAAACCGGCTTTCGTCGCCGCATAAACCGACAGACCACTAAAACCAGTGCTGGCAATAATTGATGAAATATTAATGATCCGGCCTTCACCACCGAGCAACATGGAACGTGAAACATATTTAGTCAACACAATCGGCGATTGAAGGTTAACCAGCAACGATTGCGCAATATCCAGCTCATGCATGGTGGTCAATACACCATCAACGCCAATAGCCGCATTATTAACCAGTCCATAAATACGGCCATGCCGCTTTGTTAGCTCACCGACCCATGTATGCATTTTATCGGTATTGGCCAAATCAAAGGCCTCAAAGCAAACACGCTCACCATCACACAAGGCATTCAGCTCCGGACTATCTGATCGTGCAACAGCAAGCACCTTATAACCCTCTGCAGCCAGACGCTGGCAGATAGCCAGTCCCAGCCCCCGACGTGCCCCTGTAACAATCACATTTTTTTTCATTCTGCTTTTATCCTTGATAGTTTGCCAGAGGCTGTTAGTTGAATAGCATCAGCTGCCACGACGAACGCAGGTACTTTAAACGCTTGCAGATGAACACGGCAGTGCGCAATGATTTGTTTTTTAAATGCAGAATCAAAGATGATATCTGGTGCAGGCATAACCACCGCCTCGACCAGATTACCCAGCATCGTGCTTTTACGACCGCGTACTTCAACGAACGCCACACCGGGCAGCTCCTTAATAACGGACTCGACTTCTTCCGGCATAACCTTATTGCCGCCCACATTGATAGAGCCGTTCGCACGCCCCAAAAAACAGATTCTGTCAGATCGCACTTCCACCACATCGCCGGAATTGATCCAGCCGGCATCAGAGCCGAGCCAGAGAATATCGTGCTCGTCAATACGCATGGCAACACCGGGTGGAGCGCTATCCCGGTAACTGGCAGGAAAACCAGCCTTTCCATCGCGCACAACAAAGCCCACACCAGCTTCGGTGGAAGCATAGATATGTATAATACGGGCCAGCGGAAAGCGATTGCCCAACATATCTAACACCGCCTGATCAACAATCTCACCACCGAGTGTAATTTGCTTCAGTGTTAGCTGACCGAACAAAGGATGCATGGCCAGCTTACGCCACATAGACGGCGTGGCAGAAAGCGCATTACAGCCGAGATCGGTGAAACGCGCCAGAATATGTGATAAATCCGCCTCATCTTCAGTCAGAATGAACGGCGTACTGCACATCCAGGATTGCAGAAATACCTGTAAGCCGGCAAAACGCCGCAGACTGTAAAGACTCCCCCACAGATACGCATCACCGACAGGGCGTGCCATCATGCTGCGCGTCAGCGATGCCAGTGTATGAGAAATGAGTTTCGGCATTCCGGTCGTACCGGATGTTGGCAATAACCAGATCGTTTCCAGAGCTGCGCGGCGGTCAGTTGGTGTAGCGGTTACACCAACGGTACCAGGGCGATTGGATAAGGTGAATAAACCAAGTCCGTTTTTCTCAAGCACAATGTCAATATTTGCCTGTGCCAGACGCGCAGCCCTTGTCTGTTCATCATCTTCATTTGGCAGCAAGAGTATGCAATGTGCCAGACCATCCAGATAAATGAGAGTAGCAACATATTCAATAACCGGCAAATTACCGATGGCCACACGCTTTCCTTGCCACTCAGCATGATTCAAACCAGCAAATGCAGCTGTTAACCCGGATACAGAAACTACCCCGGCGTCTTCAGAATACCAAATGACCTCGTCAGGGCTACACGTTGTGAGTTTTTCAGAAAGAAACTTCATTGAGGAGCAAAGCGCTGATAAATATCAACGAATTCACCCAAAGTACGCGGATAAACGGGCACATCCATCAAAACGAAAGGATCATAGCCCAGCTCTTCTTCCAGCATAGCAACCAGAATGGCAAAGCCAAGTGAATCAAGTCCGGATTCGAGTAAAACAGTTTCATCAGTCAAAACACTGACATCGGCATCACGCATCCCGGCGGCTTCCCGGATTGCGGATATTATTTTATTACGCAATATAGTCATTTTTTCTTAGTGCCTCTCGAAATTGTATTGTGTGAATAGTTCAACAGAAATTACCAGCCCGGGCCATATCCCAAAATGCATAGCCACTACCTTCACCCAGCACAGATACCGACCGCACATCCATAAGCTGCGATGTGCCTTAATCTCATCAAATTATACCCCAGGCAATAATCAAGGTATTCCGTTAATTGACGGCCGTATCGAAACCTGCAATACAAAAAGACGCACGCAAAAAAAAGCCCTTGATTTCTCAAGGGCTTTTTTAAATTACTGGCGGAGACTTAGGGATTCGAACCCTAGATGCAGGGTTAAGCCCGCATGCTTCCTTAGCAGGGAAGTGCCTTCGACCACTCGGCCAAGTCTCCACGCTTTTATAACACTTCAAACAACTTCTTTTTCAAGCTGCGTTTGAAGACATGCATAATATCTTCTCGCCCGATACTGGTCAAGCGAAAAACGCAATAAATTTAAGAATTTTCCAGTCCGAATGCCTTATGCAGGGCACGCACAGCCAGTTCCATGTATTTTTCATCGATCAATACCGAAATTTTGATCTCGGAAGTAGAAATCATTTGAATATTGATTCCTTCTTCAGACAAGGTACGGAACATTTGTGATGCAATACCGACATGACTACGCATACCAACGCCGACAACGGATACTTTGGAAACTTTAGTATCTCCAATAATGCCGGTAGCCTTGATATTGGCTTGCACATCATTAGACAATACTTGCATCGCCTGCGCGTATTCAACACGGGGAACAGTAAAGGTAAAATCCGTTTTGCCTTCGACTGATTGATTCTGGATGATCATATCCACTTCAATATTGGCATCTGCCACCGGACCTAAAATCTGGTAAGCAATTCCTGGCCGGTCCGGCACACCAAAGACAGTAATCTTGGCTTCATCGCGGTTAAACGCAATACCGGTAATTGTAGCTTGCTCCATATTAGTATCTTCCTCAAACGAAATCAGTGTGCCGGATTTTATTTCTTCTTCCAGCGGCATTAACGGGTCAGTCAGCGATGACAATACCCGTGTTGGCATTTTATAGTTTCCGGCGAATTCCACCGAACGAATCTGCAGTACTTTGGAGCCCAGCGAGGCCATCTCCAGCATTTCTTCGAATGTCACCGTATTTAAACGACGCGCATCGGATACGACGCGAGGGTCTGTAGTGTAAACTCCATCCACATCCGTATAAATCAGACATTCTTTTGCTTTCAGGGCCGCAGCCACAGCCACCGCTGACGTATCTGAACCACCACGACCCAGAGTCGTAATATCACCAGACTCATCGACACCCTGAAAACCGGTAATAATAACGATTTTTCCGGCATCCAGATCACGCTTGACTTTAGCATCGTCAATACTGGAAATACGCGCCTTGGTATGCGCAGAATCGGTTTTAATCGCGACCTGCCACCCGGCATAAGAGACAGCCTGCTTACCAATGGCTTGCAGCGCTATCGCCAGCAAACCAACGGAAACCTGTTCCCCGGTTGATGCGATCATATCCAATTCACGCGGATCCGGCTGCGCCGAAATTTCTTTAGCCAAACCAATAATGCGATTCGTTTCACCCGACATAGCAGAAGGAACGACAACGATCTGATAGCCCGCGTCATGCCACTTGGCAACGCGCTTAGCGACATTTTTGATGCGATCCGTAGAACCCATCGACGTGCCGCCGTATTTGTGTACAATTAAAGCCATAGTGAATATAAGATGCGAAAAAGTTAAGGCAGTCAGCAAAAAAACAGCTCTCAACTCTACCCTTTACGGAACAAAATAACAAGTCCGGCTTACACAATAAATTTGCTTATAACAGAACTATATAAAAGAAAATACGTAAATTCCCGTATGCGAGTTATCATTTCAACACAGATTCCGGCTCCCACCGCAAATTCACGCAATCACCTCCCTGCGTCTGAATATGTCCGTCGATGCCCAAACCTGCAGCAAACAACAGCGTGTTTTTTGCAAAAATAAAAGGCAGCCGCTCCCGCTGCCAGAATGGAATTCCGGCAGTTTGATAATGGCTTTTCATATCACGGGCGGGTCGGTTTGCAGCCAGTTTTAAACGCTCCCCGCCTTGCCGGGGGCGTATCTCCAGTAATTGCCCCAAGAGCCAGTTGCGCTCAATCCCCTGCACATCCGGATCCAGATGCAGCACACCGGAAAAAGCAGGAAATGCCAGACTGGCCTCACCCTGCCAGCGAAACGCCTGTACAGCCGGAACAGGACCAACACAAGGTGCAATTTCCAGTCGCTGACGGTAGCAATGTACTTCTGCATTGCCGTGTTTAACAGTGACCTTAGCATCGGTACGGGAGTGCAGTAATTGCTTACGCATTTCACTAAGTCGTGCGGTACTGGGCATTTGCGCCAAATGTAACGCCAGCCAGTAACGCAATACGGCATCTATACGTACATCACTAAGTTGTTGCAATTGCGCCACATCCAGCCCCCCCTCTCTGGCACACAAAGCATAATCCTGAGCCGCCAATTGCTCCAGCAAGACCTGGGCAGATTGCGCATGCAGGGCAGTTCGGGCAAAACGCGCCTGAAAACCGGGAAAATGCTGCGCCAACACCGGCATAACCTGATGACGCAACGCGTTGCGGGCATAACGAATATCCGCATTCGATTCATCTTCAATGTGAGATAAACCTATCCTGACGGCAGATTGCTCCAACTCTTCACGCGAACATGTCAGCAACGGGCGCGCCAGCAACAACGTGTCACTCCCCAGCAACCCCGGTGCCAGATGCAGTTGCTGCATGCCGCACAAACCTGCTACTCCGGCTCCGCGCAATAATTGCAGCAACAGCGTTTCAGCCTGATCGTCCTGATGATGCGCCGTCAGCAGCACAGTGACCTGATGCCGTGCACACATGTCACCCAATGCCTGGTAGCGGGATTGCCGGGCAGCGGCTTCCACCCCTTTTTCACTGAGCCCGGCAAGTTGCACTTCCCTAAAATCAAAAGTCAGATCAAGCTGACTGCATTGCTCACGACAGTGGGCAACCCAGGCATCAGCATGAGGGCTTAAGCCGTGATGTACATGAAAAGCAAACAAGGGCAAACCATGTTGTTTGGCATAGTCGGCACTTAAATGAAGCAGTACCGCTGAATCCAGCCCACCGCTATAGGCAACGGCTAAAATAGGCTGATCCGGGCTTGCTGCCAGTATGGCCTGCATGGCCTGTTGAAAACGCTGTTGCATTAAATTGATTTCTTCAATAAAAATGAAAAAAGGCCGATTGCACGCAACCAGCCTCTTTGCTATTTATGGTTTTACGACCTGTCATTCCGGCACTGACAGCAACGTCAGCCAGTCACATAACTCAGTCGCCCACTTTTGTTTCTTTGAATTTCCCGTAAGACATTAATTTTTCATGGCGTGCAGCCAGTAAATCTTTAGTTTTAACACCCTGAAACTGGCGCAGCGTATCTGCCAGAGCACGTTTAACATTAACGCACATTTGTTTAGGATCGCGATGCGCCCCGCCCAATGGTTCACTGATGATTTTATCAATTAAACCCATCGCTTTCAAACGATGTGCTGTCAGCCCCAATGCTTCAGCCGCATCGGCAGCCCGATCCGCCGTTTTCCACAAAATGGAGGCACAACCTTCAGGAGAAATGACAGAATAAGTTGCATACTGCAACATTAAGACCGCATCACCCACCGCCATAGCCAGCGCACCACCGGAGCCACCCTCACCGATCACAGTAGCAATCAGCGGCACTTTCAATTCCGCCATCACATATAAATTATGTCCGATCGCTTCGGATTGTCCGCGCTCTTCCGCATCAATTCCCGGCCATGCACCTGTGGTATCAATAAAGGTAAATACCGGCAAATTAAATTTTTCTGCCAGCTTCATCAAACGCATCGCTTTACGGTAGCCTTCCGGCTTAGGCATACCAAAATTACGCATGGCGCGCTCTTTGGTGTCCCGGCCTTTCTGATGTCCCATAACCATGCATGCCTGACCATTAAAACGCGCCAGTCCGCCAACAATCGCCTGATCATCTGCGAAGCTGCGATCACCGTGCAATTCATGGAAATCAGTAAAAATTTCGTTGATGTAGTCCTGTGTATAAGGACGTTGCGGATGCCGGGAAATTTGCGATACTTGCCATGGTGTTAATTTGGCATAAACATCTTTAGTAAGTAACTGGCTTTTTTTAGAAAGACGGTCGATTTCTTCAGAGATATCAACTGCCGAGTCATCCTGCACAAAGCGCAGCTCTTCTATTTTTGATTCTAGTTCAGCAATAGACTGCTCAAAACTCAGAAATGTTGTTTTAGTCATAAATACTCCCTCAATGCAACGATTCAAACTTCTACTCAACCAATTCAGGCCAGCTTAACTACATGCTATCCGTGCGCGGACGCCAACACGCCTGCAGGGACAACGAGCTACTCTGCGATGGCTACGAATCCAGGCTACGCCAAAGATACCAGGTAGCCACAGTACGCCATGGCTCCCAATTAGCAGCAACTTCACGCGCATCACTACGCGAGACAGGTTCGCCCGAAAAATAATTAATGCTGATTCCCTTTAATAAACCAAGGTCGTCAAGTGGCAATATATTTGGGCGCAGTAAATTAAAGATTAAAAACATCTCTGCAGTCCAACGCCCGATTCCACGAATTTGTATTAACTCAGCGATAACATCTTCATCATCCATGTTCGCCCAGTCTTCAACATGGACACGCTTTTCCTGAAAATGCTCCGCCAAATCAAGAATATATTCCGTTTTTCGCTTGGACAAACCACAACTTAGCAAATCTGCAGCACCTGCTTCAATCACCTGTGCCGGCGTACATGCAGAGCAGACGACTAAAAATCGCATCCAGATACTATCTGCTGTCTGAGTCGTTATTTGCTGCCCTATGATAGAACGGCACAATGTCATAAATGGCTCGCCGCGTCCGCTCAGATGCATATCACCAAATTGAGGAATCAATTTACGCATGATACGGTCACGCTTCATCAGTTCCTGTTTGGCATCTTCCCAATAAACGGGTAATTCTCGGTTTGGCTGGATAGTCATGCAATTATGCCCGGCGCCACTCAGTAATGCCGC
>CAIWPG010000142.1 GCA_903914535.1 uncultured Oxalobacteraceae bacterium | reverse complement strand
GCACGCGGTTTATTGCAATTAAAGGGACATAGTTCTGTGGGGGGGATGCGTGCCTCCATCTATAACGCTATGCCGCTGGAAGGTGTTGTCGCGCTAGTCAGCTTTATGGCTGAATTTGAACAGCAACATACCAGAGGCTAATTATGAGCATTGATCTTCAATTGCAACCACTGCGCGAAAAAATTGATGCGGTGGATGCGCAGATTTTAACGTTGCTAAATACCCGCGCTGAACTCGCTCAGCAAGTCGGTCACATCAAGGCGCACACGAATGCGCCGGTGTTCCGGCCCGAGCGTGAGGCGCAAGTGCTGCGCCGGGTTGGTGAACGGAATCCCGGCCCTTTGCCCAGCAGTGACATCCAATTGATTTTTCGTGAAGTCATGTCGATGTGCCGCGCGTTGGAGCGGCGCGTTACCGTTGCCTATCTGGGACCTGCCGGTACATTTACCGAGCAAGCGGTATTTCAGCAGTTTGGTCATGCGATTATATTGCTGCCCTGCGTGTCAATTGACGAAGTATTTCGCACTACTGAAGCAGGGACTGCCGATTTTGGTGTGGTTCCGGTGGAAAATTCGACCGAAGGTGCGGTTAATCGTACTCTGGATTTACTCCTGCAAACCAGTTTGTGTATCAGCGGCGAGCTGGCGATTCCGGTGCAGCATAGTTTAATGACATCCACCGGTGAATTTACGGGCATCACCAAAATTTGTGCCCATTCCCAGGCCTTGGCACAGTGCCAGTCCTGGCTGAATCAGCACTACCCCGATATTGAGCGTCTTGCCGTGGCTTCTAATGGTGAGGCTGCACGTATGGCCAGCCTTACTCCCGGTCTGGCAGCAATTGCCGGTAAGCTGGCAGGAGAGCAGTATGATTTGCAGATAGTGCATGCCAATATTCAGGATGATCCGCATAACCGTACCCGGTTTGCTGTGATCGGTACTGCGCATTGTACGCCGAGTGGAAAAGACCAGACTTCACTGGTGTTGGCTGTTCCTAATAAAGCCGGTGCTTTATATAGTTTACTGACTCCCCTGATGCAGTTTGGGGTTTCTATGACGCGGTTTGAATCGCGTCCGGCGCGTACCGGTGCGTGGGAGTACTATTTCTATGTTGATCTTGAAGGACATCAACAGGATGAATCAGTGGCGAAGGCGCTGGATGTACTGAAATCGAGTGCGGCATTTTTCAAAATATTGGGTTCTTACCCAATGAGCTTATAGTATTATTTTGCTAAATGCAGGAGTGGTATAAGTGTGTTCTGGTGGCTTTTTTTTCGCCGGAGCAGTTCTTTTTTGCCTGTGCCTGCAAGCTTTTCCGGAATGGAATTGCATCAGACCTGCATAAAAATGGATGCCCCGCTGAATCATGGCAGGTGCGGGTTGCGCACAAAACCGTATGTAAAATTGTATTGAACGTCTATGCGCATAGTTTAGGCAGGCCGGTTCTTTGCACAAAAACAAATTAAGCATAAAACAGAGTGGGATTATCGTGGTGGCTACCCTATTAAAGCAAACAGTTCAGACCCTGGATAAAGTTGTCATTTTTGGCGTTGGCCTGATTGGCGGTTCGTTCGCACTGGCGCTTAAACAGCAGGCTGCCGTACGTCAGGTAGTGGGTGTCGGTCGTACCAGGGCAGCGCTGGAACGTGCGCTTGCTCTGGGTATTATTGATGAAATTGGCGGCGATCTTGCGAGCGCACTTCAGAATGCTGATCTGGTATTAATAGCCGCGCCGGTAGCACAAACGGAAGCTATTTTATCCGCGATATACCCTCATCTTAACCCGCATACGGTGGTAACTGATGCCGGTAGTACCAAGAGCGATGTGGTTGATGCAGCCCGCCGTGCTCTTGCAGAAAAAGTCGGACAATTTGTTCCTGCTCACCCGATAGCGGGTCGGGAATCAAATGGCCCTGACGCGGCTCTGGCAAGCCTGTATGCAGGTAAAAAAATAGTGATTGCTGCCTTGCCTGAAAATACACCTGCATCGCTGGAATGTGTATCGGCAGCCTGGCAGCGTTGTGGTGCTGTTCCGCATTTCCTGACCCCGGCGCAACACGATCATGTTTTTGCTGCTGTGAGTCATTTACCCCATTTATTGGCGTATGCATTGGTTGACCAGATTACAGAGCAGCCAGAGGCGGAACAACGTTTTGAATTTGCCGCAAGCGGATTCCGTGACTTTACCCGAATCGCAGGTTCATCGCCTGAAATGTGGCGTGATATCAGTCTGGCGAACCGAATCGCTTTACTGGATGAATTGGCACACTATCAGGTGCAATTGCAGCGATTGCAGAAGGATTTGCAAAATAGTGATGGGGCGGCATTGCTGGCGATGTTTTCAAATGCGCAGGCAGCCCGGCAGCGCTGGATACGCACTATTGAAGCGGCAGAAAAACCCGGTGTCGGAGGTGGTGATTAGGCCGGTCTGACTGTGTATTTTACACATGAGACATGCCGCACTGAACTCCCCGCTTGTATTTAATTTAATTCGGTCTGATTTGATTTAACCCGACGTAACGGTATTTTTGTACAGGTGCCGGCTTCAGTCAGTCCGCAATTTTACCCTGTAAAGTTATAGATATGAAAACTCCTCATTTTCCGCCGTATATTGATTTACCACCTGTGGCGCATGTTCAGGGTGTAGTGCCGCTGCCTGGATCAAAAAGTATCTCAAACCGTACATTGCTATTGGCTGCACTGGCTGAGGGAAAAACGGAAATAGTGGAATTATTGGCTTCAGACGATACGCTGGTCATGCTTAATGCTTTGCAAAAGCTTGGCGTTTCATGGCAGCAGCATGGTGAAGGTCAGGATTTTGCGGTGCAGGGTGTTGATGGTAAATTTCCAATAAGTCGTGCTGATTTATTTATGGGAAATGCTGGTACCGCAATTCGCCCCCTGGTTGGTGCTCTTGCTGTATTGGGTGGGAGTTATACACTGCATGGTGTGCCACGCATGCACGAGCGGCCGATAGGTGATCTGGTTGAGGCATTGAAGGGTGTTGGTGCACAAATAGATTACACCGGTACACCGGGATTTCCGCCATTACATATTCATAGCGGACATATTCGTCCGAATGGCTGGAAAGTGCGGGGCAATGTGTCCAGTCAGTTTTTAACTGCGCTTCTGATGGCGGCTCCGTTAATCGCACGTCACCATGCTGTCAGTATTGATGTTGTCGGTGAATTAATTTCAAAGCCCTATATTGAAATTACACTGAATCTGATGCGACGATTTGGTGTTGTCGTGGAGCGCGATGGCTGGCAAAAATTTACTATACCGGCCGGGCAGCGTTATCTTAGTCCGGGTTCCATTCATGTAGAAGGCGATGCTTCTTCTGCCTCTTACTTTTTGGCTGCCGGTGCGATTTGCGGTGGTCCGGTACGCGTACAGGGTGTCGGTCGTGACAGTATCCAGGGTGATGTACGTTTTGTCGATGCATTACAACAGATGGGTGCAGAGATTACAATGGGTGATAACTGGATTGAAGCCCGCAGTAATGGTGTTTTAAAAGCAATTGATGCTGATTTTAATGCGATTCCTGATGCTGCGATGACGATTGCGATGGCGGCGCTGTATTGCAATGGTACCAGCGTGTTGCGTAATATCGGCAGCTGGCGTGTAAAAGAGACAGATCGTATTGACGCTATGGCGGCAGAGTTGATTAAACTGGGTGCGCGGATAGAGGCGGGCCCGGACTATCTGGCGATTACGCCGCCGGATTTTTTACAGCCGGCGACCATCGCGACTTACGATGATCATCGTATGGCGATGTGTTTTTCTCTTGCAACGTTGAATGGCGTAGCGCGTGCCGGTACCAAAGTCCGTATTATGGACCCGCACTGCGTAGCAAAAACCTTCCCGGATTATTTTGCTGCTTTTGGCAAAATTAAGCATTTCTGATGGCAGGTTT
>CAIWPG010000141.1 GCA_903914535.1 uncultured Oxalobacteraceae bacterium | reverse complement strand
TTCACCGCAGCCGCATTCATCCTTGACATTCGGGTTGTTAAATTTAAATCCCTCATTCAAGCCTTCGCGCGCAAAATCCAGTTCCGTTCCATCAATGTATGAGAGGCTTTTAGGGTCTACAAACACCTTGACTCCATATGACTCAAATACCTGATCTTCATCGGCCATTTCGTCGACATACTCCAGCTTGTAGGCCATGCCGGAGCAGCCGGTGGTGCGCACTCCAAAGCGCAAGCCGATTCCCTTGCCACGTCTTTCCATATATCGTGAGACGTGGCGTGCTGCTTTTTCAGTAAGCGTAATAGCCATGGTTTACACCGTTGCGTGTTTGGTTTTGTAATCTAAAACAGCTGCTTTAATTGCATCTTCAGCCAGAATGGAACAATGAATTTTGACCGGTGGCAAGGCCAGTTCTTCAGCAATTTGGGTATTCTTAATCAATAAAGCCTGATCCAGTGTTTTACCTTTAACCCATTCTGTCACCAGTGAAGAGGATGCAATCGCAGAACCGCAGCCATATGTCTTAAATTTGGCATCCTGAATAGTACCGTCTGCACCGACTTTAATTTGCAGTTTCATGACGTCGCCACAGGCCGGTGCACCGACCATGCCTGTGCCTACCGATTCATCGCCTTTGTCGAACGCGCCGACATTCCGCGGATTTTCATAGTGATCCAACACTTTATCTGAATAAGCCATGTTATTTCTCCGGTTTTTACTATCGTCGTTGTATCGTCATCGACTAAGGATAGTAAACATACATTGTTTGTTAAATAAATTCGCCATGCTTCCAGGCTCTGCCTAGTGCGCAGCCCATTGAATTGACGCGATATCAATTCCATCTTTATACATATCCCACAACGGCGATAAATCACGCAGTTTGGTGACTTTTTCCTTCATGAGTGCAATGGTAAAGTCAATTTCTTCTTCTGTCGTAAAACGTCCGATCGTGAAGCGAATTGAACTATGTGCCAATTCGTCACTGCGGCCAAGGGCGCGCAATACATATGACGGCTCCAGGCTGGCTGAAGTACAGGCAGAGCCGGATGATACGGCAATATCCTTAATCGCCATAATCAGCGATTCGCCTTCAACATAGTTGAAACTGACATTCAGATTGTGAGGAATGCGGTGTTCCATATCGCCATTGATATAGACTTCTTCGATTTCCTGTAAACCTGCAGCCAGGCGGTCGCGTAATGCTTTGATCCGGCCGGTTTCTTCTGCCATTTCTTCTTTGGCAATGCGAAATGCTTCGCCCATGCCTGCAATCTGGTGGGTAGGCAGCGTACCGGAGCGCATGCCGCGTTCATGTCCGCCGCCATGCATTTGTGCTTCAATCCGAATCCGTGGTTTACGACGTACAAACAGTGCGCCTATTCCTTTCGGACCATAGGTTTTATGTGCGGTAAGCGACAATAAATCCACTTTAACGGTTTCCATGTCGATGTCGACACGACCGGTGGCCTGAGCAGCATCGCAATGGAAAATAATATTTTTTGAGCGGCAGAATTCACCAATTTCCGCAATCGGCTGAATGACGCCGATTTCGTTATTGACCCACATTACTGACACTAAAATAGTATCCGGACGAACGGCGGCAGCCAGTTGTTCAACTGTGATCAGCCCATTGTCTTGTGGTTGCAAATAAGTCGCCTCAAACCCCTGACGTTCCAGCTCACGCACAGTATCAAGAACAGCTTTATGCTCGGTTTTTACCGTGATAATGTGTTTGCCACGGGTTTTATAAAACTGTGCAGCACCTTTCAGCGCCAGATTGTTGCTTTCTGTGGTGCCGGAAGTCCAGATGATTTCACGCGGATCAGCACCAATCAGGGCTGCCACGTGTCCGCGTGCTTCTTCGACAGATTGTTCTGCTGACCACCCATACATATGGCTGCGTGAGGCCGGATTGCCGAATTGTTCGCGTAAAAACGGAATCATTTTATCGGCAACACGCGGGTCAACCGGTGTGGTGGCCGAGTAATCCATATAAATCGGAAAATGCGGAGCTTTCAGGCTGTCAATCAGTTTTTTATCAAGAGGTGCGTTCATTCATCACTCCGGTTAGGCTACATGCGTATGCAGCACGATTATTTTTTTTTCAGTGGGTAATTGCTGGTTTACTAAATCCTGTAGTGAAACCGAGTCCAAATAATCCACCATTTTAGCATTTAAGGTTGCCCACAGATCATGGGTCATGCAGCGTGAGCCGCCAGGAT
>CAIWPG010000140.1 GCA_903914535.1 uncultured Oxalobacteraceae bacterium | reverse complement strand
TCATAAACATCAACATCTTGTCCATACATAGCATCCATCTTTAGCCTCACGAGAGAGACTGTATTGCATGCATGACGAACTGGCTACGACGCCGCGTTGCCACAGAAGCAGGGGGAGAAGCCTCTTCTACCGCAATAAGAGCACTCATCAAGCAATTGATAGGAGCAGAAAACAGAAACAGCCCACTCTCTGACAGTAAAATTGCAGATATGCTAGGGGAACAGGGCATGGTAATTGCACGGCGTACTGTTGCAAAATACCGGGAAGCGCTCAAGATCCCCGCAGTCAATTTGCGAAAAATATTATAATTTTGTGCTTGTAAATTTGTGTTATGTTGCCAGATAGGTGCTGGTGTTGATGAATACATCAAACCAGATCTTTTCTAGCAAGTATCTTTTTTTGCCATAGGAGCGCGTATGAATATCACCATCAGTGGACACCACCTCGAAGTTACTCCAGCCATTCGTGAACATATCAGCAATAAATTGGAGCGCATCGTACGACACTTCGATCAAGTCATTGATATAGCCGTCATCCTAACCGTTGATAAACTGAAAGAAAAAGATAAACGTCATAAAGTCGACATTAATCTGCATGTCCCGGGTAAAGACATTCACGTAGAAAGCATGGCACACGATTTGTACGCAGCCATCGACCTTCTCATTGATAAACTGGATCGCCAGGTTATTAAACATAAAGACAAAATTCAGGACCACAAACACGAGCCGATGAAATATCAACCTGAGCAGGCCGTCGACTCTGCCGCAGCAGCTTAATACAGATTATCAGGCTTGTTTGTGACTACTGAATGACACAACAAGATCAATAATCAAAAAAGGACGCCACAAGCGTCCTTTTTATATGCAACAGGTAAAATCATCACACCAGTCAGATTTCATCCACAATGAATAAACGCCGGTGCTCACGCATGGCATACCGATCTGTCATCCCTGCAATATAATCAGCGACTTTACGTGCCTGCCTGGCCTCACTGTCGCGCTCCCGGTAGCCCGGCGGAAGTAATTCAGGCTCTTGCATAAAAATAACAAACAAATCGGTGACACAACGTTTGGCTTTACTGGTCATGCGCTGAACCAAATAATGACGATATAAATTATCATGCAAAAATTGCTTCAAAAGCAACGCATCCGCCTGCATTTCATTTGAAAAAGCAATCAGCGGCGGTGCATCACGTACCGCATCCACCGACAGAGCTTGCTGTGCCAGCAAACGTTGCTCCGATGTTGCAATTAAATCGGTAATCAATTCATTAATCATGCGACGTACCGTCTCAGAAATGGCTCTGCGTCCGCTTAAACCGGGAAATGCCAGTTCCACCAACTGCCTGTTACGTGCAAACAGAGGCACTTGCATTAACTGCGCCTCTTGTAGCAAACCAGAACGTAAACCGTCATCAACATCGTGATTATTATAAGCAATTTCATCGGCCAGATTGGCAAGCTGTGCTTCTAGCCCGGGCTGCTTTTTTTGAATAAAACGTGTACCGATAGCACCCAGCTGCCGTGCATTTTTCAAAGAACAATGCTTTAAAATACCTTCACGTGTTTCAAACGTCAGGTTCAGACCATCAAAATTACCATACCGTTCTTCCAACACATCCACAACACGCAAGCTTTGCAGGTTATGTTCAAAACCACCATAAGACTGCATACACAGATTAAGCGCATCCTGTCCGGCATGACCAAACGGGGTATGTCCGAGATCATGAGCCAAAGCAATCGCTTCGACCAAATCTTCATTCAGATTCAGATTACGTGCAATCGAACGCGCAATCTGAGCCACTTCCAGACTATGTGTCAGGCGGGTGCGAAATAAATCGCCTTCATGATTAACAAACACCTGCGTTTTATATTCCAGCCGGCGAAAAGCACTGGAATGAATAATACGGTCACGATCACGACCGAACTCACTGCGGTTTTGCGCCGCAGGTTCGGCAAATTGCCGGCCACGCGAAGCAGACATCTGTACGGCATAGGGGGCAAGTTCTATCGTCATATTGTCTTCGCGTCAGGTGATAAAGTCAGATAGTGTCAGGTCGTACAACTACAACAAGCTTGTATAGTGGCAGCCAGCAATTCAGACGGAACCGATTCAATAACCGCACGTCCCATCGGCTTCAGTAAAATAAATTTAATCAGGCCGCCTTCATTTTTTTTATCTACCTGCATCCAGTCAAGCCAGACAGACAAACCAAGATCAGGGGCAATAACCGGAAGCCCGGCTGCCTGCACCAGGGCCCGGATACGATCTCTGTCATATTCAGATAAATAACCAAGACGCCACGACAAATCGGCAGCCATTACCATACCGCAACCAACTGCTTCGCCATGCAACCATACACCGTAGCCCATCGCAGATTCAATGGCATGTGCAAAAGTATGCCCGAAATTCAGTATAGCCCTCAGTCCGCCTTCGCGTTCATCCAGGCGCACAATTTCAGCCTTGATTTCACAGGAGCGGCCTATTGCATAGGCCAGTGCAGCATCGTCCTGGTTAATTAATTTTTCGCAATTTTGTTCCAGCCAGGTGAAAAAAGCCGGATCGGTAATAGCACCATGCTTAATCACTTCTGCCAAACCTGCAGATAATTCACGTGACGGTAAAGTACGTAAGGTCGTTGTATCGGCCAGCACTGCCTGCGGCTGATAAAACGCACCTATCATATTTTTTCCGAGTATATGGTTAATTCCTGTTTTACCACCCACCGATGAATCTACCTGCGAAAGCAAGGTAGTCGGTAATTGAACAAAAGGAACACCACGCATATAACTGGCGGCAGCGAAACCGGTCAGGTCACCAATCACTCCGCCACCCAGTGCCAGCAGCGTTGTTTTACGATCACATTTTTCTTCGAGAAGTGCGTTAAAAATCACCATCAGGCTATCCATATTTTTATAGGACTCGCCATCTGGCAAAATAATCTGACCCACCTGTTTTCCGGCGCGCTCCAGGCTGGTCCGAACCCGTTCCAGGTACAGTGGGGCAACCGTAGTATTGGTGACGATCATCACCCGTGCAGAATGTACGTATTTTGCTACCTGATCCAGTGCAGAAGGTGCAATCACAATCGGGTAACTGCGATCACCTAAAGCCACTTTTAAATAATGCGAGGAATGCTGCGACATAGTCGGCCTTGTTAAACGAGAAGCTGGTGCGATTGGCCATGCTAATTGCACCAGGATGGTTTGTACTAAGCTGGATACATTGGGGCGACCTGTTTCCACCACCAAATGTGCTACTTCCTGATAGAAGGGTTCACGCTGAACAGTAAGTTCTTCCAGCAATTTGCGCGGATCAGCAGTACGCAGCAACGGACGACTTTTATCGTGACTGGTACGCTGTAATATATGGGCAACGCTGGCACGTAAATAAATGACAGTGCCACGACTATGCAGGTACTGGCGACTCTGTTCGTTAAGAACAGCACCACCACCAGTAGCCAAAACCAAACCGCGCTGGGTAGTCAGGTCACGAATAACATCCGCTTCCCGCTGCCTGAAACTCGCTTCGCCTTCGATATCAAAAATCACCGGGATCGGCACCCCGGTACGTGCCTCCACTTCGTGGTCGGAATCGGCAAAACGCATATTCAGTTTTTTTGCCAGGGCACGGCCTACCGTCGTTTTTCCTGCTCCCATTAAACCGACTAAAAATATATTACCTTGTGTATCCACTGCTTGCATTCAATAAATTGACGATATTGGGTTGTGTAAAACAAAACCGGATAAAGCTGCAATGACTAAAATGATATCATTGCAACATCAAATAGCCTTGTCGCTGCCGACGATCCCAGTACGTTACATTAAGCTATGGGAACTTGTAAAGGAATTTGACAGCGGCACTGACCTTGAATGCAGGGGATACCTGCTTTGCGCAAGCTAAAAATGCCAAACCGGCCCGACTTAACCAATAACGACCGGATAACTGTCGTCAGACCATCAATTACCTCAGCACCGTGACAGACAAGACAAAAACTAAACGATACGCGAATCCGCTCCTGTTTTACACTCAGCGATTCTTTTATCTGTCACTTACTGTCTTGCCTGCTCTTGCCCGGTGATGAGCGGGCAAGACAAATCTGCCGGCACGACTCAGCGGGCATCAGCCACACTGTTTGTTACAATTTTAGGTGTGATGAATATCAATAATTCCGTTTTCGAATCTGATTTTCCTGACGTTTTAAACAAATAGCCAAGGAAAGGGATATCGCCCAACAATGGAATTTTAGTCTCAGAGTCCTGCACATTCTGCGTAAAAATACCACCCAGCAGTACTGTTCCGCCATTTTCAACCATCACCAGTGTTTTTACGTGTTTACTGTTAATGGCATAACCGGATGTAGTCAAAATACCCGGACTGTCATTATTCACGTCCACATCCAGAATAACATTGCCATCCGGCGTAATTTGCGGAGTCACTTCCAATTTCAGATTGGCTTTTTTGAAGGTAATCGATGTCGCACCACTACTTGTCGCTACCTGAAATGGCAATTCTGTTCCCTGCTCGACTACTGCCTTAATTTGATCAGCAGTAACGACACGCGGACTGGAAATAATTTTACCTTTACCATCCGCCTCCAATGCCGACAACTCCAGATTCAGAAATTTATTAGCGCCTGAAGAGAATAAACTCAGTGCAACGCTACCCGGATTGACACCGCCAATGGCAGCAGCAGGCAAACTAAAAAACTGACCGGCAGTCACATCTGTCACCACAGCGGCAGCCGAACCCAGCTGCCCAGTCTGGTTGGCCACACCCTGATATGTTCCGCCAATAGCAGCCCGGGCATTACCACCAAGACCAGAGCCAGGCAGCGTGCCATTAACAACACTATTATCCGTAAATCCAAGTTTAGCCCCCAGATTCCGGCTAAAATCATCCGTAGCCTCTACTATCCGCGCTTCAATTAATACCTGACGCGATGCAATATCGGTTTTTTTCACCAACTTAGCAATTTCTTCCAGACGTGATGCCACATCGGTTACAAATAACTGGTTGGTACGCGGATCAATAACAGCACTGCCCCGTTTAGATAAAATCCGGATACCCGGACTGCTGCCATCAAGACCGAACACCATTTTAAATGCTTCTGCTTTTTGATAGTTCAGCTGATAGGTTTCCGTTTTCAATGGTTCTAATTCAGCAATTTGTGCTTTTTGTTCGAGCTCCAGTTTTTCTTTAGTCAGTAATTCATCCTTAGGGGCAACCCAGATAACTGAACCGTTTTTACGCATATCCAGACCTTTGGATTGCATAATAATTTCCAAAGCCTGATCCCAGGGAATATCTTTGAGGCGCAAGGTAATGCTGCCGTTCACAGTATCACTGGCGATCACATTAAAACCACTGACTTCGGCAATCACCTGCAACAGGGAACGAACTTCAACATTCTGGAAATTCAGCGATAATTTTTCACCACGATAACCCTGACTCCCCTGAGTCAGTTTATTCGGATCTTCTTTAATCGGCTTAACTTCAATCACCAGCCGGCTGTCGCTCTGGTAGACGCTGTGCTCCCACAAGCCCTTAGGCTCAATCACCATATGTACATTGTCACCTTTGGACGATGTAGTAATCGTCTGTACCGGCGAACCAAAATCACTCACATCCATACGCCGGTGTAATACTTCTGGTAAATCTGCTTTTAAGAAATCTGCAACGATTGTTTGTCCCTGCTGATGAACATCGATCGCAATTTGCTTGCTGGGTAAATCGACAATAATACGCCCTTCACCGGAAACGCCCCGACGGAAATCGATATCTTTTAACGCTTGTTTACCAGTGAGCTCAGTTGTTGCAGGCACCGGCACACCACTTGAATTCACCGGAGTAGCCACATCGCCAGAGCCTTCAATGGTCACAATCAGCATATTACCCTCAACCACACTGGCAAAATTAAGCGGGCGGGTCAGGTTAAAAACCAGCCGGGAACGCTCACCTGCCTCAACAATATTAAGAGTACGTACATTGCCTAAATTAATATCAATGGCAGATTTTCCCATTCCGTTAGACGTTGACGTAAAGTCCAGCGCAATACGAGCCGGAGTCACGGTAGAAAACCCCAGAGGCGGTGTTGTCAGTGCATTTTTCAAGCCCACTTTGACGATCACATTATTACCCTGCTGACTGGCAGTAACATTTTCAATCGAGTTCGTTTGAGCGAAGGTTTGGGCACTTATGCCAAAAAGACTCATAAACAGGCATAATCGGCACAGCGACCATAACCCCATATTTTTTGTGCACATTTTAAGTAACATCCTCATTTTTTTGCCTCCTGCAACTCTAACTTACTCATCCGTTCAACCCAATCACCTGCCGCATCCAACACAATTTCTTTAATTTCGACAGAGTCATCATTGACCCTGGTAATCAAACCAAAATTCTGACCAACATAATTCCCGGCTTTCACCTGATAAACGACTTTTAAATCCGATTGCAACAACGCATAATGAAATCGTCCCTTAGTTAAGGTTCCGACCATTTTTAAGGTATCAAGGCTATTAGCTTCCAATGCTTCACGGCGACGATCCATGTCTGGTTTAAGACCGTGCCCGCCCTGCATTCTCATTTTGGATAAAGCGGCCATCAGCTTTGCCGGATTAAAAGGATCAATCTGGTCTTTTTCATCGTAAGAAAAAGGAATGAATTTTTTAGGTTCACTCAACTTGGGCAACATGGGGCGCGTTTGATTTTTGGTCATTTCCATCCACTTCTGAACGGCCTGGGTATTACTATCGCCGCAGCCGCTCAGACAAAGTGAAAGCAGGAATAAACTCAGAAGCTTGTTCATTTCTGCCCTCCTTTATTGACTTTACGCTGACTGACAATTTCTTCAGGATCAAGATAACGGAAAGTTTTTGCGATCACTTCCAATCCGAGAGAACCATCTTTTCCTGCAGTTACATTCAGATTTTTTAGTGTCACGATACGGTTCAAATGCGCAATGTCGCTGACAAATGCACCAATATCATGGTAATTGCCCGTTAGTTTGATTTCTATAGGCAACTCGGCATAGTAATCTTTAGCTACTGCCTGACCGGGGCGAAATAATTCAAATTGCAAGCCACGTCCGAGCCCTGCCTGATTAATATCCGACAATAAAGCATCCATTTCTGCTTTACTCGGCAATTGTTTTTCTAATGAAGAAACATACTGTGCAACCTGCAATTTTTGTTTACGTAAACCATCCAGGTTAATCGACTGCTGGATTCGCACTTTATAACCATCCTGCAAGGCTTTTTCTTCTTGCTGACCACGGCTCAGATCATCAAACTGCGGACTCCAATAAAAAAACCAGCCGACAATCAGGACACTGATCAATGCAGCAGTCGCGCATAACATCCGCGGGGCAAGCGGCCACAATCCCGGGTGTATCCCACTCAAATCATTAAATTGAGCGGATAATGATTCCGTCATTTTTTGCATGGTACTTTTTCCCTGGTAAATCTCATGGCTTAACTACCTGACCGCCCGGTGCTACAGGAGCTGCCGATATTGCGCTTGCTGACGCCGATGCTGCCACCCCGGCAATCTCCTGATCGCGCGGACGTTTAATTCCCACGTTAATTGTGAAATCAAACACTTTTCTGGCATCACGACCCTGGCCTATTCCTGCAGACCGGATTTCAATCAGATCCGGTTTATTCAGCCATTCTGAACGGCTTCCCAAATTTCTGAGATACTCAGAGACACGTTCATTAGATTCGGCATAACCCAACAGTACGATACGTTGCCCGTCTTGCTTTAAGCCACGCAAATAAATACCTTCCGGTGTTTGTTTAACCAACTCATCCAGTAAATAAACAGGTTGATTACGGTCACCCTGCAAATCCTCCACGGCTTGCTGGCGCGCTTTTAACCTTTCAATGTCATCCCTTAAATTGGCAATCTCTTTGATTTCCATATCCAGTTTGGCATTTTCTGCACGTAACACATCGTTACGCTGATTTTGAACAGAAATCTGACTCGCGTTATAGATCCCGACCAGAATCAACAACACCACACCGACTATCGCAAAAAAAACCAGTAACGAATAAAAATCATGCTTACGCTGTTTTCGCTTTTCTTCACGATGAGGTAACAGGTTAATTTTAATCATCAGTCAAATCTCCGCATTGCCAGACCACACGCCACCAAATATGCCGGAGCATCATTACGTAGCTGCTTTTCTCTGATTTGCGATGAAAATTGCATACCCAAAAATGGACTGATGGCTTCCGTCTGAATCTTCGTACGATTAGCTACCATATCCACTAAATCAGGAATAGCAGCACACCCTCCTGCCAGAAAAATATGATCCACCCGTGTATATGCCGTTGAGGTAAAAAAGAATTGAATCGCCCGGTTGACTTCCATCGCCGTGCTTTCCAAAAATGGATTAAGCAATTCCTGCTCGTATCCATCTGGCAAATCATTATTTTTCTTGCGCGCTTCGGCATCTTCAAATGTCAGTCCGTAGGTACGCACAATGTCCTGAGTGAGCTGGTTTCCGCCAAAGGTCTGCTCACGCTCATAGACCGTCTCTCCATTCAGTAAAATCGAGACATGCGTGATTTTGGCTCCGATCTGAAACAGGGCAACAATCTGATCTTTGCCACCATTTCGCATCTGACCGACAATCCGTAATGCAGCTGCCCGTGCTGCATAAGACTCAATATCCATCACCAAAGCCTTCAGCCCTGCAGCCTGAACAACGGCAACCCGGTCTTCGATTTTTTCTTTGCGGGCAGCAGCCAGCATCACCTCTACATCATCCGGTGAACCGCGCGAAGGACCGATCACATAAAAATCGAGGCTGACTTCATCTAATGCAAATGGAATATATTGACTGGCTTCCGATTCAACCTGAACTTCAAGAGATTCATCCGACAACGCTGCCGAGAAATTAATTTTTTTTGTAATAACAGCGGACGGGGGCATACCAAGAGCAACTTCTTTGATTTTCGTACCACTTTTTTTCAACACCCGGCGTATAGCCTCTGATACTTGTTCAATATTCTCAATATTGCCGTCTGTCATCGCACCACGCGGCAATGATTCCGAAACGCAACGCTCTAGTCGTAATTCATGATTGCTGCCTTGCGATAATTCCACCATTCTGATACCGGTGGTACTGATATCCAACCCAACTAACGGTGTATTTTTTTTACTGGAAAGACCAGAAAATAAACCACCCAACAGCGTTCCAAGTTCTAAAGCCAAAGCAACCCCCATCGTATTTTCTAGTAATCCAAGACTTCCGCAACAGCGCCCGGTGGCGTTATGCCTCGTTGCCGGACTCACCATCTTCGCCGGCAAACATTACCGAAACTTAATACGACTGTCCTACAACTGAATTTTTTCCTGACAAACAATCATCATCACGCACTACACGCCTGTAAACTAAAAAATTACCCGGAGAACTGCTCTCCGGTGATGGTTTCCCACTGTACTTCTAAATCGTAGCAACAAGGTTCTCGGCGTGTAAAGGACTTTTTCAAGACTCCGTCAAAAAAACATCGCACAACAAAATCACACTTATCTGCCAGTTTTATACGCTATGCCTTTCCTTTGCAGGACTGTCAACAGCTATAATAGGTACTGTTCCTAATCAGATTGCAAACCGGCATGACACCAGAATCTCCGACCACACCGCCCGCATCAACGCCCAAAAAAAAGCGTCACGCCCTGACTAAATTTATCCTTGGTTTTTTTGGCACGATTGCAGGCCTGATCATAACAGGCGTGTTAATCGTGATTTTTGCATTGACCATGGCTTATCCCAATTTACCACCGCTGGACTCAATTACCAGCTATCGCCCCAAAATACCACTTAGGATTTTTTCATCTGACAATGTGTTACTGGGTGAGTTCGGTGAAGAACGACGCAGTGTGATGCAGATCAAAGATATTCCTGACATCATGAAAAAAACACTACTGGCTACGGAAGATGAACGTTTTTATGAACACGGCGGGGTCGACTACCTTGGCATCACACGTGCGGCTCTGCATAATGCCATGGGTGGCAGCAAACAGGGCGCATCGACTATCACACAGCAGGTAGCCCGTAACTTTTTCCTCTCCAGTGAGCAAACATTTAAACGAAAGATCTACGAAGTTCTGATGGCATGGAAGATAGAACAAAATCTAAGCAAAGACCAGATTCTGGAAATTTACATGAACCAGATTTATTTGGGACAACACGCATACGGTTTTGCATCTGCGGCACAAATCTATTTTGGTAAAAAATTACAAGACATCACCATTGCCGAAGCTGCAATGCTGGCTGGTTTACCCAAAGCACCGGGTGCCTCCAACCCGATTTCGAATCCCAAACGAGCCAAAAGCAGACAACTCGTCATTCTACAGCGGATGTTACAACTTGGTTATCTCACTACTGCCGAATATACGCAAGCTAAAAACGAAGACGTCCACATTAACAATGATGGCAGCGATTACGGCATTCATGCGGAATATGTCACTGAAATGGCCAGACAAATGGTCTATGAGCAATTTAAAGACGAAACCTACAGCCTGGGTCTGAACGTATACACCACCATTACTAAAGCAGACCAGGATGCGGCCTATTTATCCTTACGTCGCGGCGTAATGGATTACGAGAAAAAACATGGTTATCGTGGCCCTGAAGGATACATCGACATACCCGAAGATAAAAGTGAAGCAGACGATGCCATTGAAGATGCACTGTCAGACCATCCTGACAGCGACGATATCGTCGCTGCCCTGGTGCTGGAAGCCGACCAGAAGCATGTACGTGCCGTTATGTCAAACGGTGATGAAGTCAGTCTGACGGGTACCGGCTTAAGCTTTGCAAGCAGCGGATTAAGTCCGACGGCAGCACCCAAACGTAAAATTGTCCGCGGCTCGATTATCCGGGTGATTTTAGATGGAAAAACTTGGACTATTACCCAAATGCCAGAAGTAGAATCCGCTTTTATTGCGGCCAATACCAGTGATGGGGCCATACGGGCGCTGGTTGGCGGTTTTGACTACAATCGCAATAAATTCAACCATGTAACCCAGGCCTGGCGCCAGCCCGGCTCCAGCTTTAAACCGTTTATTTATTCAGCTTCCCTCGAAAAAGGACTATCACCTGCCACTATCATTGATGATGCTCCTATTTCCTTTGGCGCAGGGCAAACAGGCGGACAAGCATGGGAACCTAAAAATTACGACAATAAGTACGAAGGTCCGATGACTATGCGTAAAGGACTGACCAAATCGAAAAATATGATTTCTATTCGCATTCTGAACAGAATTGGTGCGAAATACGGACAAAAATACATTACCCGCTTTGGTTTTGATCCCGAAAAAAACCCTCCCTACCTGACCCTCGCACTGGGCGCAGGTGCAGTCACTCCCTTACAGATGGCAGGGGCCTATTCCGTATTTGCCAATGGCGGATATAAAATCAACCCTTACCTTATTTCCAGAATTACTGACAATAACGGTAAAGTTTTATCGCGTACCAGACCGGCACAGGCAGGCAATGAAGACAATCGTGTTATTGATGAGCGCAATGCGTTTCTCATCGATAGCATGCTCAAAGACGTAGTCAGGTACGGTACTGCGGCACGTGCCATGTCGCTGAATCGCACCGATCTGGCAGGAAAAACAGGTACGACCAACGATTCGATAGATGCCTGGTTTGCCGGTTATCAGGCCAAACTCGTTGGTATTGCCTGGATGGGCTTTGACCAGCCCCGCAACCTGGGTAACCGTGAAACAGGGGGCGGCCTGTCGCTGCCGATCTGGATCGGCTACATGCAAACGGCATTAAAAAATCTGCCTATGGAAGAGCGTCCCGTTCCTAATGGTATCATCCAGACTCAGGGGGATTATTATTACGCCGAAAATCCTCCCGGCACCAGCATTCACGATCTGGATACGCCTGCCCCGGCGACAACCGAAAACGCGCCGGCCACCAACTAACTTTTCTACGAAACAGGTATGCAGCTCACTCCTTTCAGGTACTCTTATAAGCGTATTGCGGTCATCCTGGCCGCACTTTTTGCTGCCATCCTCCTTATCGGAGCCCTGATAATTGCTTTTGCCGCGGTGGTGTTATATCCGAATTTACCAGAGCTTGATACCATCACCAGCTATCATCCTAAAATGCCCCTGCGTGTTTTTTCAGCAGACAATGTATTGCTGGCTGAATTTGGTGAAGAACGCCGGCACGTAACACCGATTGCCGATATCCCGCTTGTCATGAAACATGCCTTGCTGGCAGTTGAAGATCAGCATTTTTACGAGCATAACGGTATTTATATTATCGGTAATTTCCGGGCATTGCTGCATAACATGACCAACTTTAGCGGCGGACCAAAGCAAGGAGCCTCCACCATCACGCAACAAGTGGCACGCAATTTTTACCTCACCAATGAGCAAACCTATAAACGTAAATTAATTGAAGCATTACTGACCTGGAAAATCGAAAAGAACCTGACTAAAGATCAGATTCTTGAACTGTACATGAACCAGATTTATCTCGGGCAACGTGCATATGGCTTTGCCTCTGCTGCACAAATTTATTTTGGGAAAAAACTCAGTGCAATCACACCGGCAGAAGCAGCCATGCTAGCCGGCCTGCCAAAATCACCATCACGCGTCAATCCCATTACTAACCCCAAACGGGCCAAAGCCAGACAACTCGTCGTCTTGCAACTGATGCGCCAGATGGATTACCTGACAGAATCAGCCTATCAACAGGCAAAAGCACAGCAACTGCAAATTAAAACCAGCAGCAATGAATTTGGCATTCATGCTGAATATGTAGCAGAAATCGCACGTCAGACGGTATACAACGAATTTAAGGACGAAAGCTACACACGCGGGTTTAATGTTTACACCACTATTACCAAAGCAGAACAGGATGCCGCTTATCATGCCATGCGCCGTACTGTAATGGACTATGAAAAACGCCACGGCTATCGCGGACCGGATGCCTTTTTAGATATCTCAAGTAACCCGGCAGATGCCGATGATGATATTGAAACCGCGTTCAATGATTTTCCGTCCAGTGACGATATTTTAACCGCAGTGGTACTGGATGCCTCACCTAAAAAAGTTCTCGCCATTAACTCCAATGGCGAAGAAATCACCATTTCGGGGGCAGGTCTTAGCTTTGCCGCCAGTAGTCTTTCCAGCTCGGCCGCAGCTAAACATAAAATACAGCGTGGCGCCGTCATTCGTGTCATGCAAGATGGTTCCGGCTGGAGCATTACCCAATTACCGGAAGTCGAATCTGCCTTTGTAGCGACAGATACCGGTACAGGAGCCATACGGGCCATGGTTGGCGGATTTGACTTCAAACGTAATGAATTCAACCATGTCACTCAGGCATGGCGACAACCCGGTTCGACGTTTAAACCCTTTATCTACTCTGCTGCCCTGGAAAAAGGCTTATCTCCGTCAACACTGATTAATGATGCCCCCCTGTCTTTTTCATCTGCGCAAACCGGTGGTATGCCATGGGAACCCAAAAATGCAGAAGACGAGTACAGCGGCCCCATGACCATGCGCAACGCACTGGCACAGTCAAAAAACATGGTCTCTATCCAGATTATGCAATACATTGGAGTCAATTACGCGCAAGAGTATGCGATGAAGTTTGGTTTTGATTCTGATAAAAATCCGCCTTACTTACCGCTGGCGCTGGGTTCAGGTGCCGTAACCCCCTTACAAATGGCGGCGGCTTATGCGGTATTTGCCAATGGCGGCTATAGCATAAAACCCTACCTGATCAGCAAAATTACCGACTCCGCCGGAAGAATTTTGCATGAAACCAAAGCAGATGCCCCTGGCAATGAAGAAAATCGGGTGATTAGTGCAAGAAATGCATTTGTGATGGATAGTTTATTGCAAAGTGTCGTTAAAACCGGCACCGGTGCCCGGGCTTCGGTATTAAAACGCGCTGATCTTGCGGGTAAAACCGGCACAACAAACAATTCATTTGATGCCTGGTTTGCAGGCTATCAGCCAAGATTGGTCGGGGTGGCCTGGATAGGCTTTGACCAGCCGAAAAACCTGGGTAACCACGAATTCGGCGGCGGACTGGCATTACCGATCTGGATCGGCTTTATGCAAACAGCACTGCGTCACCTGCCTGCGGAAGAACGTGCCATGCCGGGCGGTCTGATACAAAGCGATGGTGGTGATATTATGTATGCAGATACTCCGCCCGAAGCAGTAGTACGCAGTATAGGTATTGAAGCGGGTTCACCGGCATTAGCACCGGTTCAGGCGCCGGCGTCTGCACCGGCGACTTCAGCTGTCACAGCTCAGCAATGAAAGATAAAAGCTAAGCGGACGGCTTACATAATAAGCAAACCACCCTGTGCCTGCGCAATGGCCTTTAACGAGGCCATTAACTCACTCCCGTCACGGGTATTGATCCAATGCAGTCCATCGTGCTTATAATGAAATCCGCCCGACTTTGCCGCAACCCAAAGTTCGCTGAGAGGGGCCTGACTGTTGATAATGATTTTTGAACCGTTGTGTAAGAATTCAATTTCCAACAACGATCCGCTGCGACTGCATTCGACATCAACGTCGCCCTGCTGACCGGCATCCTCAAACATTTGTTCAATATGGGACAGGCTTGCATCGATCAGGGTCAAAAATTCTGTTTCGGTCATGCTACACTCCACCACGTTCATAAACCGCTATTGTAAGAGATAACCACCATGACGTCTTTTTTTCGCCTCAGTTTATACTCCCTGATCATTGCAGCTGTCTGCGCCTGCGGTCAAAAAGGCCCGCTCACCCTGCCTGTTCTGCCGGGACCGCAAATGACACCAATACCAGCCAAAGCCAGCACGCCAACCAATCCGGCAGCCGCTGTTCTGCCTGAGCCGGCAGCAACAACTCCTGCTGCATCTGCCACCCCGGCCAGCAAATAAATCATCCCCGGCAGGAAAACCGGCAGCAACTCAACCCGGCTTATCCTGCCGCCATCTTCCCGGCCCGGTTTTTTTGCACTGCCCACACTATACGTAACAACAATAACACAGCAACAATACTTCCCCAGATAACCGGTTGTGTAAAATTATGTTTACCGGCCTTCATCCAGACATAGTGCAAAATTCCCAGCGGGGCAATCACATACACCAAGCGGTGCAGCCATTGCCAGCGCTTACCACCCAAACGTTTAATCATTTTATTGGTACTGGTCAGCACCAATGGAATCAGTAATATAAACGCGCTGAAACCCACCAGAATAAATGGTCGTTTGATAATGTCTTTCAGCATTTCATCAATATCAAAAAAATGATCAAACCACAAAAAAGTGATGAAATGCAGCAGCGCGTAAAAGAATACATATAAACCCAGCATGCGGCGCCATTTAAGCAACCAGGGCCATTGCATCATGCGCCGTACCGGCGTGACCGACAACGTAATACACAGAAAATACAAAGTCCAGTCACCGGTATTACGGGTAATGAATTCAATCGGATTCGCACCCAGATTATCGGTAAAAACTGCAAAAATTAACCGGAATACAGGAAACAGTGCCGCAATAAACACCACTGACTTTATGCTGTTTTGTTGTTTAATATTCATTAAAAATATTTTTTCAGATCCATACCGCTATACAAAGACGCGACTTCCGGGTAGCCGTTAAACATCAGTGTTTTACGTTTTTTAGCAAAAAAACTGTCTTCCCCGATACGACGCTCGCTTGATTGTGACCAACGCGGATGATCTACTTCCGGGTTCACATTGGAATAAAAACCGTATTCCCGTGGCGCAGCCTGATTCCAGGCGGTACGGGGCTGTTCACTGGTAAAACGAATTTTAACGATAGCCTTAGCTGATTTAAATCCGTATTTCCATGGCAATACCACACGTACCGGCGCACCATTTTGATTAGGTAAAACTTCACCATACATACCAAAAGTGAGTAAGGCCAGCGGATGTAAGGCTTCATCCAGACGCAAACCCTCGACATAAGGCCACTCCAACACACCGCTCTGCAATCCGGGCATCTGTTTTTTATCAGCAAGGCTGGTGAATTCAATAAACTTAGCACTGCCAGTCGGTTCGACTTTTTTAATCAGATTAGAAAGTGAAAATCCAATCCAGGGAATCACCATCGACCAGCCTTCGACGCAACGCAGGCGATAAATCCGCTCTTCCATCGGTGCCAGCTTCATCAGACTATCCAGATCAAGCACCAAGGGCTTTTTAACCAATCCCTCTATACTTATTGTCCACGGCCTGGTTTTAAGACTGCCGGCGGTTTGCGCCGGCTCGGATTTATCCGTGCCAAATTCATAGTAATTGTTGTAGGTCGTGGCATCTTTATAAGCGGTCTTTTTATCCATGACCACATAATTGGTATTGGCGCTGGCGGCCAGATGTGTTCCTTGCCCCCCAATGCTTTGCGCAAAAGCACGGCGACCCGCCATTTCCAGTAATCCTGCGCTGGCAATGGAACCCAAAGCTAATTTCCGGATAAAATCACGGCGCTCCTCAACCACCTCTCGCGGAGTAATTTCAGAAGGCAGAATAAGTTCGGACTGACGGTGGATGAGACGCATATTAACTCCATAAGTGAGCGGCTATATGACTTAGTCGGGGACTGCATCACTAAGCTTACACTAATGGAGCAATTATTTTTTATTGCAGGACTCTATCCTTACAAGGTGCCATACGAATGCAAGCCGGATAGAAACATATTGACCCCCAAAAATGCAAATGAAGTAACCAATAAACCCATCACGGCCCACCAGGCGGCAACCTGGCCACGCAAGCCTTTCATTAAACGCATATGTAACCATGCCGCATAATTAAGCCAGACAATCAGCGCCCATGTTTCCTTCGGGTCCCAGGACCAGTAACCGCCCCAGGCATCGGCAGCCCATAAAGCACCCAGGATAGTAGCAATGGTAAAAAAAGCAAAACCAACAGTAATGGCTTTATACATCACATCGTCCAGCACCTCCAGCGACGGCAAACGATCTGCCAGTTTACCCCTGGCCTTGAGCAAATATGCCACCCCGACCATGGCCGCCAGTGAAAACGTACCATAACCAATAAAATTGGCCGGGACATGAATCTTCATCCACCAACTTTGTAAAGCAGGAACCAAAGGCTGAATTTCAGCGGCATCGCGCTTAACGGTATACCACAATAAAAAACCAACAGCAGCAGAAATAACCAGCAGCACAAACGGCCCCATTTGACGGGTGTTGTACTGCTCTTCGTAGTACAAATAAAACAGAGCGGTAATCAGAGAAAACAAGACGAATACTTCGTACAAATTAGATACCGGAATATGACCGATATCAGCACCCAGCAAATACGATTCATACCAGCGCACCAGCATACCGATAAAACCCATCACCACCGCGGCCTGACACAATAGCGTGCCAATGGAATAACCCAGCGCGGTACGGGTAAGTACCCCACCCCAGTAAAACAGGGTAGATAAGAAAAATAAAGTACTCATCCACAAAATGGCGGACTGAGAAGAGAATAAATATTTTAAGAAAAATTTACTGTTAGCCATATCCAGATGACCGGCATATTGCGTAATAGCGAACCAGCACACCAGTGCCAGTAACAATAACAGCCCTTGTACACGCCTCCAGTTCCAGCCGACCAAAGCAAAAACAGGCGCAGCCAACACCAAAACCGCTTGCTCGTAATAATCCATAAAATGACTAAATTTAACCAGGCTCACTCCGGATGCAATGGCTAATGCAATGGCATAGCACCAGTCGAGCGAAGTCAGTCGTTTAAAAAAACCCTGATACGGTTGATAAACTTGCGTCATTTCCATCTTATTCTCCAGCAATCGGTCAAACCGTCATCATGACGGCACAAAAAAATACCGGAAAGAGTGTACATCTCTTCCGCTTATCTTACAGCCCCAAAAGGCGAGCTTACTGGCTTTAGCAGTTCATCAGACGTGATGCGCCGGCTATAGTAACATCCGGCGAACAATCACTCCGCAGCGCCTGCCAGTTCAGATTTGAGCTTGATGAATTCTTGTTCGAAATCCAATGTTTTACGCTGTGAACTCATCGCCATTAATGCATGCGCACCCGGGCCACCCTCTTTTATCCACACCCATATGCGACGCTCACGAATATAAAACATGGAAAAGACCCCCAGGGTCAGTAACAGACACCCCAGATAAACGACATTTTTTCCCGGTGAACGCGTAATTTGCAACACAGACGCTTTGACTTCATTATACGAAGTCAGTTGCAGGTAAACCGGTGCGCGATAGAAAAAAGAATCCGATAAAGCAATACTGGCCAGTTGCAGAAATTGTGCATGTTTTTCGGTTAGTTCTAATACAGGGATACTATCCTGTTGCCGCGCCACCTGCCACAACTCCCACAAACTGCCGTTGAGTATTTTCATAAAGACGTCTGCTGCTTTTTCCTGATCGGCTGCCGGAATTTTTTGCAAAAAGCCAGATATCGCCATGAATCCTGCTTTTTTTCCATCACCAGAAAAAATAGTCAGGCTTTTATCAGAGGATGCCTGTAACTGAGTGCGCAGACCGGTGTCTGCACCCTCCTTGGTAAAAGCATGAGCAGCATAATTAGCAGCAGCCCTGGCACGCAATTCCGGATTAAACAAGGCGGCACGCAGACGCATCCACTCTTGCACCGAATCATTATCATCGGCAGGAATACGTAAATAGCGGAACGGTTCTGAAGGAGAATCACGGGTTCCGGTCAAAAACACATAGGATCCATCCAATAATACCGACTGCATGTAATTATTGAATTCACGCGCCTGACCTGTTTTATCACGTAATTTATACTGCACACTGGCACCGACATTTTTCAGGTCTTTGGTATTTTCACTTTTACCGGCAGAACCGGAATGTTTGTTCAGGTTGCTCACCACTTGCTGGTTAAAACTCATTGCAGGATCAGCAGCCCGTACATCTTTGCCGTTGGCAGCCATATCTTCAACATTAAAAGGGCGAAACCCGGACCATTCAATGGTGTAATCACCGGCTAACAACGGTGTGGTTCCGCCAACTTCACCATTCAGCATAAACCGTGATCTGCCGGAGCCTGACATCGGGTAGGCTGCCAGTTGCAATTTACTTCCGCCATCTTCAAAGCTGGACTGATAAACAGAGATACCCCGATAAGTCAGGGGTTGATTCACTTTAATCGTTGCAGGAAAAGTAGCGCCGCTGGCATGATCCTGTACTACAACTTCACTGGCAAACAACTTAGGCATGCCGGTTGAGTAATACTCAATAATGAATTTATTAAGCTTAATCGTAAACGGCAGATCTTGTAGCAATACACCGGTTTGCTCTGAAATAATAGCAGTGCTGGTACTTTGCCCCTCTGGTATCATAGCATTACCGCGAAATGTAGGAGTAGACAAACTAAGCCTGTGCTTCTTGTCAATCTGACTGATAATGCCATTACCATCAAACGGCACTTTGCCCATAAACCATTCCTGGACATGAATAGCCAACCCGGAATCCAGCAACCCGCCTATGCAGATAATGACAATTGCACTATGAGCAAAAATATAACCTAATTTATTTGCTGCGCCTTTTTTAGCTGCAAGCAAAGTCGCACCTGATTTTTCAAGCAGTTTGACTCTGTAACCACGTTGTCTGAGCTGATTTTCCAGTTGCATTGCCAGTTCGGGACGGGTAAATGTACTTTGCCATGCCGCCTTATGAGAAAAATTAGTAAGTGACTGCTCACGAACATTATCGCGCCAGCTACGCATATCCTTCAGCATTTTGGGGGAATTACGAAGGATGCACAAACTGGTCGATAGCACCAAAAACGCCATAATGAGTAAAAACCACCAGCTGGAATAAACCGTATACAGGCTTAAACGATTAAACACTTCATACCAGAATGGTCCGAATTGATTTACATAATTATTGGCAGGCTCATTTTGCTTAAGAATGGTGCCGATTACCGATGCAATTGCAATCAGGCTTAATAAGCTGATTGCAAAACGCATGGAGGCAATCAACTCAATACATTCTGCGCCAGGCCGACGTGAATTGGCAGGACTACCCGCCAGCTCTTGTTCCTGCGCTACTAAAACGGCTGCCGCAACGGTTGCCGAGCTACTGTTGTCTGTCGTAGCTGTAGTTGATTTACTCATGGTATCTTTAAAAAAAAAGGGCGGCTAGCGCCACCCCTTTAGTGTATTTATTTTACAACAACAGATCCAGATGGTGCACCTGTTGCGATACTTACTGCTACTTACTTTAAGCCAGCAACGTAATCAGCAACTGCTTTCATTTCATCATCCGACATCCGTTTGGCAATAGTTGCCATAGGAACGTTATTACTGCGTGTACCGGCACGGAAATTAGTCAATTGAGCAATCACATAATCCTGATGCTGACTGGCAATACGCGGGAACTGGCCAGGAATACCGGCACCGTTCGGGCTGTGACAACCGGCACAGGCAGGGATATTTTTTTCAGAAATCCCGGCACGATAGATTTTTTTACCGATTTCAACGATGTCTTTATTTTTTGCGCTGCCTGGTTTTGGCGCCTGCGCACTCAGATATGCAGCAACATTTTTTACATCATCCGGCGTTAATGCTTTTGCCGTCATCGTCATCACCGGATTATTACGGCCAGGCTCAGTAAAATTAGTTAATTGTTTTACCAGATAAGCAGAATGTTGCCCTGCTAATTTTGGATTTTGTGTAATCGTTGAGTTCCCTGCATCACCGTGACATGCCACACAAGCAGGAATGCCGCGCGCTGCATCACCGGCAGTAAAGAGTGCCTCTCCTTTGACAGGGTCAGCTTTAGCGGCTGTCTTTTCTTCATTAGCATAGGCCAGCGTTGACAGTGCCAGCATCGCTATGAGCATGGATTTAAGAAAAGATTTTTGGTTCATTCATACACCTTGATAGACGAAATTTAGGAAGATGCTAACATATTTTTTGGCACTCATTTTGTACTTATTTGACACTTCGCCGACACTTATTTCGCACTTTATTGACATTTACCAATGTCTGGCCAGAATCTGATGAAATTTTAGTTTCATTAAGCCAAATAAGACCAATGCCAATCCGGCATCAACCACCACCGGACGATTTTTAGTGACTAACTGATAATTATTATTGATAATTAATAAGAATTAATATCCAATAATAATTATCAGCACACACGCTTGTGCCACATTTATGCCATGTCATTATGTATAGCAACACTAATCAACATTCAATAGCCCGTTATTGTACAATAGCTTGCTTAGGTCTTTACCCCTTTTTGTAGCATTTTTCGGTTGAATTTATGTCCATCTTATGGCAAGCACGCTTTTTCACTACAGTTAACCATCTTCGCAACCTGCCAGACTTGCAGGTTCCCGAACTGGCCTTTGCCGGGCGCTCCAACGCCGGCAAATCAACAGCAATCAATACCATATGTAACCAAAAAAAATTAGCCTTTGCATCCAAGACCCCGGGACGCACACAGCACATCAATTATTTCTCTATCGGCGGCGCTCAGGTAGGACAGCATCGCAAAGATCTGACCAACCAGGATGAAATTCGCGCACTATTAGTCGATTTACCGGGTTATGGCTACGCCGAAGTTGCCGGCGCAGCTAAAAATCACTGGAACGAACTACTTGGCTCATATGTAAGAAGCCGTGAGCAACTGAGTGCGCTGGTATTAATTATGGATGCGCGCCGCCCGTTTACTGAGCTTGACCGTAATATGCTGGAATGGTTTGCCCCTACCGGCCGGCCAATACACTGCATTTTGTCTAAAGCAGACAAACTCAACCGCAACGACTCCATCAATGCCTTGCGTATGACCAAATCGGTATTAGCCAGTTACATAGATGAAGGCGGCGTACCATTTCCTTATACCGCGCAACTCTTTTCCGCACTCAAACGCACCGGGATCGAAGAAGCCGATGCCAAAATCCAGCAATTGCTGGGACTGGACATCGATCCTGTGTCATTCGCCCCACTGACAGAACCGGCAGCAGCAGAGCCTGGTCAGGATACAGAAAACACAGAAAAAGATACGGAATAAAACAAAAAAACCCGGCATAACATTGCGCTACGCCGGGCGATAACACCCTCACAGGTGCCCGCTCAGGGAGATTACAGCGGGAGGCAATCACTCACCCACTGCTTATGAGTATGATCAGTAAAATAAGTTTCATTAATCTAGTTTATTTTTTAAGAATCCTATAATTTATGCCATCTCCTCTTAATTCCACTGTATTTCCCGGCACACGCATGCGACGTATGCGTAAAAATACGTTTTCGCGCGCATTAATGCGTGAAAATACCGTCACCAGCAGTGATTTAATTTACCCTGTTTTCATTGTTGAAGGGCTTGAGCAACGGGTAAGCGTGGCATCCATGCCGGGTGTTGAACGCATTTCAGTGGATGTCTTACTGTCTGTCGCGCAAGATTGTGTCAATCTTGGCATTCCGGTTATCGCCTTATTCCCTGTTATTGATACTGCGTTAAAAACCCCGGACGGTATTGAAGCAACAAATCCGAATGGATTAGTCCCCAGAGCTATACGCGAATTAAAAGCACATTTTCCTGAATTGGGTGTACTAACCGATATCGCGCTTGACCCCTACACCAGCCACGGCCAGGATGGCTTGCTGGATGAGCATGGCTACGTACTCAATGATGAAACCTGCGCCATGCTGACACGCCAGGCACTTACCCACGCTCAGGCCGGGGTCGATATTGTGGCACCCTCCGACATGATGGATGGCCGGATTGGCGCTATACGTCAGGCACTGGAAGATCAGCGTTATATCCATACCCGTATCATGGCGTATTCGGCCAAATATGCATCCGCATTTTACGGGCCATTCCGTGATGCAGTCGGTTCTGCGACCAATCTGGGTAAAAGTGATAAAGCCAGTTACCAGATGGATCCGGCCAACAGCAATGAAGCACTACGTGAAGTAGCAATGGATCTGGCGGAAGGTGCTGACATGGTAATGGTCAAACCCGGCATGCCGTACCTGGATATCGTCAGACGGGTTAAAGATGAGTTCAAAGTACCTACATTTGCGTATCAGGTGAGCGGCGAATATGCCATGATCAAGGCGGCAGCACAAAATGGCTGGCTGGATCATGACAAAACCATGATGGAATCCATGCTGGCATTCAAACGCGCCGGTGCTGACGGGGTGTTGACGTATTTTGCACGGGATATTGCCCGTTTATTACAACAAGACCATTAATAGATGGGGCTTATCCGACATGGCTAAAAAATTCTTATTTTTTGATGTGGATAGTACCCTGATCAAGATTGAAAGTATGCCGAGCTTTCATGACTACTGGTTCAATTTCTGGTTGCCCTCCAAAAGGGCCAACCGGGCAATTGAGTACGAAGATATTAATACGATTATGAACACCCTCAACCGACTGGGGGTGACTCAGCGTGAACTGAACCAGCGTTATTACGCTTTTTTTGCTGACAGACAAGCGACCGACATCCGCACCTGCGCGGAAGACTGGTTTGCACATGTCAGTAGAAATAAATCTGCTTTCTGGGTAAAAGAAAGCTATAACGAAATACGACGTCTGCGTGCCCTCGGTGTCGAACCGGTACTGGTATCAAGCTCACTCATAGAAATAATGCGCCCGATTGCGCGCGCACTGGGCATTGCACATATTTTGTCTGCCCGGCTGTTACGCCCCGGTGAAATACTAAAAAACCGCACCATTTCAGCGGACATCAGTTGCGACAGTAAAGCAACCGCCATTATGCTATTTTTGGATGAACAACAAGTTTCCGAAGCCAGTTGCTATGCCATGGGCAGCGACAGTTCTGCCATCGCCATGCTTGAACTGGTAGGCCACCCGATAGCTCTCATTGGCAGCCCGGAGCTGGCGGCACAAGCAAGACAACGACGCTGGCCCACAATACGAATCAGCCGGGTGGCTTAGGCAGCCGGCCAGACTCGCCAAGATCAGATAAAAGAACGCTGAATACCATACTTTACCTGTAATTCATCGTATAAAGCACGCATGGCATGAATACGCGTGTTAGTCGGATCCAGTAAACGCGCTGCATCAATCAGGCTGCGGGCTTTGTCACCCAGATTTTGCTGCCAGCCGGTATGTTCCAGGCACTTCAGGTACGCCAAAGCTGCATTCATAATGACCTGCGGATTATCCGGCATCTGTTTGGCTGCAATGGACATCAGCTCAACCGAACCGGCATAGTCGCCCTGTTTGGCTTTTTGTACTCCGGCGGCCACCATATCCATAACCTCCTGCCGACTTTGCTTAACCAGTTTTTGTCCGAGTTCACCACGGCCTGCCTGCTCAAAAATGGTCACAGCACGCTCCATATCCACATGATTGGTGCTATTGCGCATGACATCCAGGATAACTTCCGACGCTTGCTCATCCAGGTTATTTTCCAGACAGCTTTTTGCCAGTCCCAGCTTCATTCTGGTCGATAAGCCAATATTTTCCCGGCTACCCATCACGGCTGCAGCCAATTCCTCCGTAACACGCGGATCATTATTTTTCCCATGTATATACGCAGTTGAAATAGCCTTGCATACTGCCATTTTTATTTGCTTCGGCATGGTTTTCTCCAGCTCACGCACGACCGATCTGGCTTGTGCCGAATCGCCCTTCTGCACCAGTGCATGCACCAGCATTACATGGTCTTCAGGGTCACGAAAATCGGAAAACCTAACCTTGCTCACGACTTTTTTAAAACTTTTCTCAGCGCTATCCAGATCCCCCGTCTCTAACGCAATCTGACCGAGCTTGCGCAAACGTCGTACCGAATGCGGAGAAATACCGACAGCGGTGCTCAGCACGTCCTTAGCAGAAGGTAACTGGCCGCTGGCTTCGTGATTTTTTGCCAGCCAGTCATAGGCATCCATAAACAGGGTATTGTGGAGCACCAGCGCCTGCAATGCCTGCCCTGCTTCCTGGTGTCGCCCCTGCAGATACATGGATTTAGCCACGCCCAAACGGGCCCAATCAACGCCATTACTATCAACAACATGCTTATAAAGCAGTTCTGCCTGATTCGCCTCGCCCAGCATAACGTGCAACTCAGCACGCAGGCGCATAAAATCAACCGCATACCGGCTATGCATTTCCTCAGCACGGTTACACGCTGCCAATGCATTGATTAAATCACCGGTTTCGATAAGTTCATAGATGGGAAGAAATGCCGCACGTTTTTCCAGAGCCCGATTTACACGTAACAATAAATTACTGGCAGTAAATGGCTTGAGTAAATAATCATTGGGAGCCAACTCGGCAGCGCTAACCACTTTTTCATAGCCACGCTCCGCTGTCACCATAAAAAACAGTGTGGAAAGCGGAATCAATTTATGGTGCCGCACATCTTCCAGCAATTGCTGCCCATCCTGCCCTATGCCTAAATCGTACTCGCACAGAATCAAATCCAGTGTTCTGGATTGAATAGCACCTAATGCCGTGCCGGCAGAAATAGCATGCTCAATTTTAGTAATGCCGCATAAGGTAAGCATATTGTGTATGCTCGCCCGCATCCCCGATTGGGGTTCTACGAGCAAGACTCTGATATCAGCAAGTGCGCTCATAGCATCCTTGGGTAGAAAATAGCGTGGTATGAATCACTCAGTGATAATCACTATTTTTATTTTAGTAATTTTGCAATTATTAATACCACTATCGTTATTAATATTGTGGATGCAAATGGAAAACTAAATACGCGGCCAAATAAGGTGAATCGCACGTCTCCGGGCAAGCGGCCGATGCCAAATTTTTCCAGCCAGGGCAACACTCTGGAAAACACAATCAGCCCGATAAATATGACCAATACCCAACGAATCAACCTTACCTCCCGAAGTCACATAATGACATAATTACCTGACATAACGATCTGACATAACGACTTAAAACCTGGGCAACCATGCTTCGCCGACAAATTGCCAGCAAACTACTGACAATTCTCTCTACTATAAACGATGACGGCGATCCTGTTGCATTAAATTTTTCGGTAGGGCAACATTTATACCCATAATCACGACTTTAAACAACTCGCCCATTTCTGCCGGTGAGATTAATTTTTGCAGTGCGGTAGATTGTGGCAGATAATGCCGCACATCTTCCGGCGAGGTGCGCAGCAATAATTCACCGATCCCGGAATGCAGCAAAAATCCGGCCTGACTGGTATAGGATAATAAATCCAGCCCGGCCAGCTGACCTGCCTGTTGCACAGCACTAAAATCTACATGCGAGGTAATATCTTGCAAGCCGGGCCAATAAAACGGCTCGCCATGCGCATAGTGCCGGTAATGACACATCAGCGTCCCCTGGTCACGCTGAGGAAGATAATACTCAGCAGCAGGAAACCCATAGTCTATCCACAACACCGCCCCTGCCGCACCCGCCTTTAACATCTGCGCAACCGAAGCCATAAACCCAAGGCCGACCGGATGCAATTCTGTCAGATACCCGGATGGCAGCGCAGCCGCATCCGGAATTTGCGCCAGAACAGAGGTGTCGGCAAGCGGGCGGTCCGCCCAGACCAACTGTCCCGACGGCTCATCCGGCAAGGCATCTGACGATACACCTGGCCGCTCCTGCCAGCTTACGCCCACTTCACACCAGTCCGAATCAATTTTTTTAACTAATTGCACAGGCATGGCATCCAATACTTCATTCCCCAGCACCAGACCAGAAAATACCGCAGGCATCTGATCCAGCCATACCACTTCCTGAAACTCTTTTAACAAATCCTCCTGGCGCCGCCGCAGTTCACCGGATAATTCAACGATATAATAGCGCTGTGGCGGACATTGCTCACGATGCAACTCTGTGAGCAAGTCAAAAGCAAGCTTGCCGGTACCGGCACCGAATTCCATGATCTGATTATCGCATTGAGGTAATACCTGTGCCGCAAAACGGGCTAGCGTGGCACCAAATAACGCTGAAATTTCCGGAGCAGTCGTAAAATCACCAGCGTGACCAAGTTTAGTCGCTCCGCCGGTGTAATAACCGAGTTGTGGCGCATACAGCGCCAGTTCCATATAACGTGCAAATGAAATCCAGCCTGACTGAGCGATGATTTCTTGCTTGATCAGCATGAGTAAAGCATGCGAAGCGGCTTGTGCCGCAGGAGTGGGTTGGGGTAATTGAGGTATTTGCATAGTGCAATTGTAGTAAATATTCCTGACATACGAACATTTCACTGAAAATTAATCACGTTTATTCATTACACCTACTACAATGACAACAAGCAGCCCTTTGAACCAGACCGCGAAAATTGCAGCGGCGCCCGTCGCGCTGATTACCGGTGCAGCCAAACGCATAGGCCGCACCATTGCTCTGACGCTGGCCAGACATGGCTGGGATATTGCAGTACATTTTAACGGTTCAGCACAACAGGCCGACGATGTAGTCAATGAAATTATCGCAATGGGACGGCGTGCCGTTGCTCTGCAGTGCGACCTGGCCGACCAGACTGCGGTACGCGGATTGCTGGGACGAGTGCAACTGGCATTGGGTCAGGTAAATTGTGTCGTCAATAATGCCTCAGTTTTTGAGATGGATAGCCCGGCTGATTTTAGCCAGGCAATACTGGATCAGCATATGCATATTAATCTGGCAGCGCCGGTCATACTGGCACAGGCGCTGTTTGAAGCAACGCCGCAAGGCGAACAAGCTTGCGTGATCAACATACTGGATCAGAAACTGGTGAATTTAAACCCCGATTTTTTATCCTACACCTTTTCCAAAGCCGCACTGCAATGCGCCACAACCACACTGGCGCAAGCACTGGCCCCCAAAGTCAGGGTGGTGGGCGTAGCTCCCGGAGCGACCCTGGTATCGATACATCAGGATCAGCTCAATTTTGATCAGACGCACCAGGTAGCGGCATTAGGTCATTCCAGTACGCCACAGGATATTGCGGATGCAGTGCATTATTTTGCTTGTGCCCGCTCTGTGACCGGCACCATACTGGTTGTGGATGGCGGTCAACACTTGATTCCCCTGGCGCGCGATGTGATGTTTACCGTCGCACATCAGGCTTAATTTATTTACACAATTTCACACAAACTGAACCTTTATGATTTCTGCCCTAGCTCATCCCCGGTTAAACAATTGCCGTCGTTTATTTTTACGCAACTACGAGGTAATGATTAACATCGGCGTCCATGACTTTGAAAAAAAAGGCGAACAACGGGTATTGATCAATATTGATCTGTATATTCCCCTGCAAAATTCTACACCACAGCACGACCTGCTGGATGAGGTCGTTGATTATGATTTGATGCGTAGTGCCGTAGTCAGACGTATGGAAACCGGCCATATTCATTTACAGGAAACCCTGTGTGATGATTTGGCCGCCAGCCTGCTGGCACACCCTCAAGTCCGCGCTGTTCGCGTTTCCACCACAAAACCGGATGTCTATCCCGATTGTGATGGTGTCGGCGTTGAAGTTTTTCAGATTAAAGAATAAGCGAATGAGTATTATGCAAACCGAATTAAACAAGGTACCGGTATCTGGTACAGAAGTACAGACCGAAGCAGAAAACGCACCGACTGCAAAAAGCATCGAAAAAATTGCTTACGAAAACAATAAGCTGCACAAACGCTTATGTCGCCAGGTAGGACAAGCCATCGGTGACTTTAATATGATCGAAGACGGCGACAAAGTGATGGTGTGTCTGTCCGGCGGCAAAGATAGTTATGCCCTGCTGGATATTTTAATGACGCTGCGCGAACGTGCGCCGATTCACTTTGATATCGTTGCGGTCAATCTGGATCAAAAGCAACCGCATTTTCCGGAAGACGTTTTACCGGCTTATCTGAGCAAACTGGGTATTCCTTTTCATATTGAAAACCAGGATACCTACAGCATCGTAAAACGGGTGGTAGAAGAAGGCAAAACCACCTGCGCACTCTGCTCGCGCCTGCGACGCGGCATTTTATACCGGGTGGCCGATGAATTAGGTGCCAATAAAATCGCCTTAGGCCATCACCGTGACGATATTCTGGAAACGTTTTTCCTGAATATGTTTTTTGGTGCAAAAATCAAAGGTATGCCCGCTAAACTGCAATCCGACGATGGTAAACATATCGTGATCCGCCCGATGGCCTATGTCAAAGAAGCCGACACTATCCGTTATGCCGAAGTCAAAAAATTCCCTATCATTCCGTGTAATTTATGTGGGTCGCAAGAAAATTTGCAACGTAAGCAAATCAAGGGCTTAATGCGCGAATGGGAAAAGAAATTCCCGGGTCGGGTAGAAAGTATTTTCTCTGCCATATCAACCGTCGTACCGTCCCATTTGATGGATAAAGACTTGTTTAACTTCCGCGACCTGAAAATTGACGGAACCGCCAATCCGCAGGGTGATATTGCCTTTGATGAAGAGCCCTGTGCAACACCGGCACCATCAGACACCATACGCTTATCCCCTGTGCTGGAGTTTCATGAACTGGTCACCACAACGCAATTGCGCAGACCGGAATCCATATAATTTATTATCAATAAATACGCCGCTTGCCAGCCTGACTGACAAGCGGATCAATGTACGGATACGCCGTATGTTATAAGACAAAATTATCAATCAAACATCTGTTATCATTAGCTGTCACCTACCCTAACCAACAACTAATCACTTACCTGCGAACCCACTCATTATGAATATCGTCATCCTCGCTGCCGGCATGGGCAAACGTATGCGTTCTGATTTACCAAAAGTGCTGCACCACATTGCAGGAAAACCTCTGGTCGCCCATGTACTGGATACTGCTCGCCAACTATTACCGGGTAAGTTATGCGTTATTTATGGTCATGGCGGCGAGCAAGTGCCGCTGGCTCTGGCTGCCGGAGATGTACAGTTTGCCAAACAGGAGCCACAATTAGGTACCGGTCATGCCGTACAGCAGGCACTGCCATTTTTGGATGAAAATCTGCCCACCCTGATTCTGGCCGGTGACGTACCGCTCACCAAAGTCAATTCCTTACGTGCATTAGTCGCCGCTGCCGGTACGGATAAATTAGGTATTCTGACCGTTGATTTATCTGACCCGACCGGTTACGGACGTATCGTGCGTGAAGGTGCCAATAATGACGGAAAAATCAGCCACATCGTCGAACATAAAGATGCCACCGCTGCACAGCACGCGATACGGGAAGTCAATACCGGCATCATGATTATGCCAACCACCAAGCTCAAAGAGTGGCTGTCCACCCTGTCTTCCGATAACGCACAGGGCGAGTATTATTTAACGGATGTTATCGCAAAAGCAGTAAGTGAAGGCGTCGAAATCGTATCCGCACAACCCGATGCCGAATGGGAAACGATGGGCGTCAACAGCAAGCTGCAATTAGCCGAACTGGAACGCTTATTTCAAGGTAACAACGCTAAGCTGTTACTGGAGCAAGGCGTCACTTTATTAGATCCGGCGCGTCTGGATGTACGCGGCAACTTACAATGCGGACGTGATGTCAGCATTGATGCCGGTTGTATTTTTGAAGGAACCGTCACACTGGAAGATGGCGTGACCGTGGGAAGCTGCTGCGTCATTAAAAATGCTCATATCGCGAAGGGCAGCAGCATCAAACCATTCTGTCATATTGAAGACAGCGTGGTTGGCGCCGGATCACAAATCGGCCCTTATGCACGTTTACGCCCGGGAACAACTTTAGCCGAAGATGTCCATATCGGTAATTTTGTCGAAGTCAAAAACAGCCAGATCAGCGCCCACAGCAAAGCTAATCACCTGGCGTATATCGGCGACGCCACCATAGGAGAACGGGTCAATGTCGGTGCCGGCACGATTACCTGCAACTACGACGGCGCCAATAAATTCCGTACCATAATTGAAGACGATGCCTTCATCGGCAGCGATACCCAATTAGTGGCACCGGTTACCGTCGGCAAAGGCGCGACCATCGGTGCCGGTACGACACTCACCAAAGATGCCCCCGCCGGACAACTGACCGTTTCGCGCGCGAAGCAAATCAGCATCAATAGCTGGGAACGTCCGGTAAAAAAAGTCAAAGCAAACTAACAGCCGCACGCCTTCCGTAAGGCAAAAAATACCGGGAGAGATACACCACTCTCCCGGCATCACGGCTCATACTGCGATTCTGGTTTCAAATTTACTGCGCAATACCGAAAAAAAACTACGTACATTACGCACATTAGCATGACTGGCAAACAAACGATGTGCCAGCAAGTGATAAGCCGCCATATCATTCACCTGGATCACCAGCACAAAATCCGGACCGGGCGATACCCGGTAACACTGCTGCACGGCCTGCTCTGTACCCACCAGACGCTCAAACTCCACCATGCGCTCGCTGCTTTGTGCATCCAGGGTAATTTCCACAATCGCCGTTAAGGCCGCCCCCATTTTTTCCGGATTCAAAATAGCGACCTGGCGCGCAATCACACCCTGATCAACTAAACGCTTCACACGTCGCAAACAAGTCGGTGCAGAAGCATGCACCAATTCGGCCAACTGCTGATTTGTCATCGCAGCATCATGCTGCAGTATAGTCAGAATACGCTTATCCAGCTCATCAAGACTGCTTATTACTGATTGGCTTTGCATAAATGCACCTTTATTATCATAATGAATACCATGAAATTAATAATAGTTCATATTATTCATAATAATGAAATTATATTTCATACGTATTTATCAATGAAATATAATTTCAAACAAATATAAATATTGACGCATAATTTCACTCAATTTCCTCTAGGATATGGTCTATCCAAATTCATTACTGAGGTCTCTATGTGTGGCATCGTCGGCGCAGTAGCACAACGCAACATCACTCCTGTTTTACTGGAAGGTTTAAAACGACTTGAATATCGCGGCTACGATTCCTGCGGCGTTGCCCTGCATAGCAATGGCGAATTACAACGTTCACGCAGCACCTCACGCGTTGCCGAACTGGAGAATCTGGTTCAGCAAGCCAATCTGAGTGGCTTCACCGGCATTGCCCACACCCGCTGGGCAACCCATGGCGTTCCCTCTACCGACAATGCCCATCCGCATTTTTCACGCGACCGTATTGCACTGGTTCACAATGGCATTATTGAAAACCACGATGAGTTACGTGCTGAACTCAAAGCACTGGGCTATCGGTTTGACAGTCAGACCGATACCGAAGTCATCGCACATCTGGTCGACCACATGTATCAGGGCGACTTATTTGAAACCGTACAACTCGCCGTTAAACGCCTGCATGGCGCCTACGCCATTGCCGTTTTCTGCCGTGATGAACCACATCGCATTATCGGTGCACGTCAGGGTTCACCACTCATCGTCGGTGTAGGTCAGGGCGAAAACTTCCTGGCCTCCGATGCCATGGCGATTGCCGGCACCACAGATCAGATTATTTACCTGGAAGAAGGCGATGTCGTCGACCTGCAACTGCACCGCTGCTGGATTGTCGATAGCGAAGGCCGTCCGGCACAGCGCGAAATACGCACAGTACACGCGCATACCGGTGCCGCAGAATTAGGTCCTTACCGCCACTACATGCAAAAAGAAATTTTTGAACAACCACGCGCCATCGCCGACACACTGGAAGGTGTCACCGGCATCATGCCGGAACTGTTTGGCGATGCGGCACACGGCGTATTCAAAAAAATCAATTCCGTGTTAATCCTGGCTTGCGGCACCAGTTACTACGCCGGTCTGACTGCCAAATACTGGATCGAATCCATCGCTAAAATTCCGGTACAAGTTGAAGTCGCCAGCGAATACCGCTACCGCGACAGCGTACCCAATCCTGACAGCCTGGTTGTGACTATTTCGCAAAGCGGCGAAACCGCCGACACACTGGCCGCGCTCAAGCACGCCCGCCAGCTCGGCATGCAACACACACTGACAATTTGCAATGTATCGACCAGCGCCATGGTACGTGAATGCGCCCTGTCCTACATTACCCGTGCCGGTGTCGAAGTCGGTGTCGCCTCAACCAAAGCCTTCACCACCCAATTAGCCGCCTTGTTTTTACTGACGCTGACACTGGCGCAAAGCAAAGGGCTGCTGAACGACGAACAAGAAGCAGAACACCTCAAAGCCATGCGCCATTTGCCGGTCGCCATCAGCGCCGTCCTGGCATTGGAGCCGCAAATTATTGCATGGTCAGAAGACTTTGCCCGTTACGAAAATGCCCTGTTCCTGGGGCGCGGCATGCATTACCCGATCGCACTGGAAGGCGCATTAAAACTCAAAGAAATTTCATACATCCATGCTGAAGCTTACCCTGCGGGCGAGCTAAAACACGGCCCGCTGGCACTGGTCACCAAAGAAATGCCGGTAGTCACCGTCGCACCGAAAGACGCTTTACTGGAAAAATTAAAATCCAATATGCAGGAAGTACGCGCCCGTGGCGGTGAACTCTACGTATTTGCCGATGCCGACACCAACATCACACCAAGCGAAGGGGTACACGTCATTCGCCTGCCGGAAAACTACGGTCAGCTTTCACCGATATTGCACACCGTCTCATTGCAATTACTGGCCTACCACACCGCACTGGCACGCGGTACGGATGTGGATAAACCTCGGAATTTGGCTAAGTCGGTTACGGTGGAGTAGATTTTTTTTTGGGGGGGGGATTACCATGCCAGTGCCATAAATTGTGTGCAGCAACGCGATATTACGCACTGGTGAATGCGAATATGTACGCCATGCTTAGGGCATAAATTTTTGATTGTTATTGAAGAAAAACTCATACATAGGTTAGGGCTACTGCCCCATACTTTATTGCGCGCTAAGACGTTTTGAGGAATCGATGTGGCAGTTTGTCCCATACTTTACATCATGGAATTACCGATTTTAGGATTCACGTTTCATAGTGGAGCTTGTCCCGGACTTTAATGGCAAGGAACACCTGATGATCGCAAGTAATGAAGTCTGTATTTTAGTTTTAAACTCTGTAACGGAATCTGGGGCCTGGCAATAAAGTCTGTAATTTTCATGCAATTAAAAATCATACAGAAAAAGCGCTAAAGGTTAATGTCAAGCGATAATGTAGACCTTTGAATCCTTCAATTAATATGACGACTACGCAACCAATCAGCAAACTGCCGCTCAGTGACAGTCCCGGCAGCAACATCTAACATGACTTGAATCGCATCTTGTGCGGTGTATTGGATATTTGCGCCATTATCGGCCAAAAATAAACGCGCCAGAATCCAGCCCGTACGCTTATTACCATCATTAAAACCATGATTTTTCATGAAGCCATAACCATAAGCAGCGGCTAAATCGAGTATATCGGGTTCTGGGGCGGCGTAAGAGTCTAATGATTGTGGCCGGGCAAGGCCCAACTGTCAGATCAAATCGAAACTAATACAGTTTATTTTCCCAATAGCACCAGCGTGCGATTCCAGTCCCCGATCCATGCCTCCAAAAAATCATGTGTATTAAACGCCCGTTTCAGATGTGACATCGGTACCCGATAAACGTCATTCAATCCCAGCGCCAGCGTGATGGGGTTCCAGACAATTTTATTTTTTGCCCTTTTAGCGCTGCCTTTCACCCTTGCTCCCTCATCGCCAAATATACCGCCGCCGGTAGCAAGAGCCTGTTCCAGGTTAATTCTGACCAGACTGGAAAATGCGATGACTACCTGTTCTTTATTGATACCGGTCTGCGATTCTGTTGCTTCCTTCATGCTGACTGGCTGGGGTTCGGCTTCGTGTTTGAGTTTGCCTGCCAGCCGCTCCAGATCCTTTTTTAAAAAACGCAATTCATGCAAGGCCCGTTGAAAACCAGGCGGCTTAAGTTGCGTCACTATTGAGTAGGCATCTTTCGTCATCGTGATGAGTACATCTTCGCTGCCGGCCGCAAGTCGCCGGATATCGGCTTCAAAAAAAATCGGTGCCGCATAACCACCGTTCGCCTCACCGAACAGCGCAGGACAGGCAGCGTCATAGTCCAGCCAGACATAAGGAGTCAGGCTGCTTTCTATCAGACGCGTTAATGTCCACGGCATACCGGTTTGCTGCGCAAGCCAGTGACAAGCCTGCTCCGTTGTTGCCCGAAAAGGTAATTCAGTGATCGTCATTTTTCTTCCATTCTAATTTTTTGTCATTGCCAACTCTTTACCGCCCCAATCAAGTGCAGTATCGCACCATTTAAATGCGTATCAGTCTATTTATGCGCATTTAAATAGTGCGATGTCGCCACACAAATACCTCAACACGCCTCATTTTCAGGGAGATTATGGTGGCACGGAATTTGCTGATCATGAACGCAACTGGATCAATGACGATTCTGTAAATAATTTTATAAATAATTCCGCAAGTCTAATGAAGGACTTGCCCGGGCAACGGCGCCCGTCCAATCAGGTATGTCACCTGTTTGGACGGGCGCCGTTTTTATTTTTGAAATGTTAACAATGAGCGGTAAAGCAACCGGTATCAATATCTTGGATTTTACCGGCCAGCAAACGTTCTCCGGCACTTACTTTACCGTTTAAGGAAATACATATTATGAAAATTATCGTCATCGGTCACGGCATGGTCGGCCACAAATTTCTCGAAAGTCTTTCTGATAGCAAGGCGCTTCATCTTGAAGTGACCGTATTGTGCGAAGAGCCGCGTCCGGCATACGATCGTGTTCATTTATCGGAATTTTTCGCCGGAAAATCAGCGGAGGACTTATCTCTGGTTCCGGTCGGATTTTTTGAGCGTGACAATCTGCTGCTCAAACTTAATGCTAAAGCCAGCACCATTGACCGCATTGCAAAGACGGTGACCGTCAGCACCGGAGAAACGCTGTCTTATGACAAACTGGTGATCGCCACCGGCTCCACACCTTTTGTGCCGCCGGTACCCGGCAACGACCGCAAAGATTGCTTTGTCTACCGCACTATCGAGGATTTGGAAGCCATGCTGGAATGCGGCAGTCGCTCCAGGACGGGCGTTGTTATCGGTGGCGGCCTCTTAGGTCTGGAATGCGCGAAAGCCTTGCGCGATATGCAGCTTGAAACCCATGTCGTTGAGTTTTCTGCCCGCCTGATGGCCGTGCAAGTCGACGAAGGCGGCGGACGTATTTTGCGTAATAAAATTGAAGAACTGGGCGTAACTGCACACACGCAAAAAAACACCATTGAAATCGTCGATGGTGAAAATGGCACACACCGTATGCGGTTTTCCGACGGCAGTCATCTCGATACCGATATGATCGTATTTTCCGCCGGTATTCGTCCGCGTGATGAGCTGGCGCGCAACAGCGCTCTGACAATTGGTGAACGCGGCGGTATCGTTATCGACAACCATTGCCTGACCAGCGATCCTGATATTTATGCTATTGGCGAATGCGCACTCTGGAACGGACAAATTTTTGGTCTGGTCGCACCAGGTTACGATATGGCGCGTATTGCGGCCAAACATTTGCTGGGTGAAAGCGGTGAATTCTGCGGTGCTGATATGAGTACCAAGCTCAAACTGATGGGAGTCGACGTTGCCAGTATCGGTGACCCTCACGGTAAAGAAACCGGCAGCCGTTCTTATCAATTTACCGATGAACGCAAGCAAATCTACAAGAAAATCGTAGTATCGGAATGCGGCAAATATTTGCTGGGCGGCGTCATGGTGGGCGATGCCAGTGAATACGGTACACTGCTGCAAATGATGCTGAACCGCATAGAATTACCCGAAGCGCCGGAGTTCCTGATCCTGCCGCAATCCGATGGCAAAGCCAAACCGGGAATCGGCGTCGATGCTTTGCCTGCTTCAGCACAAATCTGCTCTTGTAATAACGTCTCCAAAGGCGATCTGTGTGCAGCAGTATGCGACGGTGCCACCAGCATCGGCGAGTTAAAAAGCTGCACCAAAGCCGGCACTGCCTGCGGTGGTTGCGTGCCGCTGGTCACACAGATCATGAAGGCAGAAATGAAGAAGCAAGGCATGGCCGTCAACAATCATATCTGCGAACATTTTTCCTACTCACGCCAGGAACTCTACCACCTGATTCGGGTCGGCAACATCAAAACGTTTACGGCCTTACTTGCGCAATATGGCAAAGGATTGGGCTGCGACATTTGTAAACCGCTGGCAGCAAATATCCTGGCTTCGTGCTGGAATGATTTTGTCCTGCAAAAAGAACACGCCAGCCTGCAAGATTCCAATGATTACTTCCTGGGCAATATTCAAAAGGATGGAAGCTATTCCGTTGTCCCGCGCATGGCGGCCGGTGAAGTGACGCCGGATGGTCTGATCGCGGTAGGTCAGCTTGCCAAAAAATATGGTTTATACACAAAAATTACCGGCGGTCAGCGCATCGATCTGTTTGGTGCACGTGTTGAGCAATTACCACTGATATGGGAAGAATTGATCGCTGCCGGTTTTGAGACCGGCCATGCCTACGGCAAATCGCTGCGCACCGTGAAATCATGCGTAGGATCAACCTGGTGCCGTTACGGCGTGGACGACAGTGTCGGACTCGCCATTGAATTAGAAAACCGCTACAAAGGCTTACGTGCTCCGCACAAGATCAAATTCGGCGTATCTGGCTGTACCCGCGAATGTGCTGAAGCCCAGGGTAAAGATGTCGGCATCATCGCAACAGAAAAAGGGTGGAATCTATACATCTGCGGCAATGGCGGCATGAAACCGCGTCATGCAGAATTACTGGCAGCGGATTTGGACAAAGCCACACTGATTCGCTACATTGACCGCTTCCTGATGTTTTACGTACGTACTGCTGACCGGCTGCAACGCACCAGCGTCTGGCGCGACAACCTGGAAGGTGGCCTTGACTACCTGAAAGAAGTACTTATTCAGAACAAACTGAATATAGCAGCCGAACTCGAAGCCGAAATGCAACAGGTAGTGGATACCTATGAGTGCGAATGGAAGAAAGCCGTCACCGATCCTGAGACCCGCAAACGCTTCCGCCATTTCGTTAACAGCGATCAGGCCGATCAGCATATTACGTTCATCGAAGACCGGGGACAAATCAGACCGGCCACGATGGCAGAAAGAAAGCTGATCAATATTCCAGTAGTGGTGATGAAGGCCGCCTGAACAGCACCGAAACTCGTATTCAACTGAAACCGGGAGAAAAAGAAATGCACAGCAAGCACCACATAAAAAATTGGATTCCAGTTTGCAATCTGGATGAAATTATTCCCAACACCGGAGTGTGTGCACTGATCAACGGTGAACAAGTCGCTGTTTTTCATGTCAATGACGGGGAAGACCGTATATTTGCGATAGATAATTATGACCCTAATTCCAATGCCGCCGTATTGTCACGCGGGCTGATCGGCAATCTGGGAGAGCGCATTGTCGTTGCCTCACCCATTTACAAGCATCACTTTGATTTACGAACCGGCGAATGCCTGGAAGCCCCGCAACATTCCGTTTGCACATACACCGCACGCATTAACGACGGGAAGGTTTGGGTTGCTGCATGAAAGCTGCGATAACCGGACACACCAACCCGTCACAGCTTGGCGTCGCCAGCGCCATGTTGTTATGGCTCAATATCCGGGATTAGAAACAATTGAATGTTCGCTCAGTCGCGACAGTTCCTGTGCAGTGCGACACTACCGTCTAACATTGAAAAGTCAAACGATGCCTGCCCTGAAAATAAACCGGACTTCTGCCACAAAATTACGTAACGGCGGCCGCACTACCCATTTTGAAATGTGCGTTTCAGAAGGTGATCCTGCGCTTATTGTCGAAATATTGGGTGATATCGCCCGGGCGCACGGCGTAGCAAAGCTGGCACAAGAAACCGGTTTATCAAACGAATACCTGGATCAACTGATATCACCAGAGGGTAGTCCTGAATTTTCAGCAATCATCACCCTGGTCAAAGCACTTGGACTGAGTCTTCACGCACGAAACAGGTAATTATATGACAATAAAAACCATTAAATCTGTTTGCCCTTATTGCGGAGTAGGATGCGGCATTATCATGGAGGTCACAGACAATCGCGTCATTAAGATTATGGGAGACAAACAACATCCAAGCAACTTTGGACGACTTTGCACCAAGGGCAATACCTGTGCGCAAGCCATCACAGAATCAGGACGGATGGAATCGGCATACTTACGCCATAACCGCAATAATGAACCGGTACAGGTCGGGATGGATGCCGCCATTCGTGAAACAGCCCAACGATTGCGGGCTATTCTGGACGCACACGGCCCGGATGCATTATCGTTTTACGTATCCGGCCAAATGTCGCTGGAAGCGCAATACCTGATCAATAAACTTGCCAAAGGCTTCGTTCGTACCAACAATATCGAATCAAACTCACGTCTCTGTATGGCGAGTGCGGGCAGCGGCTACAAGCTCTCGCTGGGCTCAGATGGTCCGCCCGGTTCATACCAGGATTTTGACCAGACAGATTTATTCTTCGTGAGCGGCGCCAACATGGCCGATTGCCATCCCATTCTGTTCTTGCGCATGATGGATCGGGTCAAAGCGGGTGCCAGGCTAATTGTAGTCGATCCGCGTCGCAATGGCACCGCAGATAAAGCAAATCTGTTTCTGCAAATAAAACCCGGCACCGATCTGGCTCTGCTCAACGGTTTATTGCATCTGTTGCTTAAGAATGGCCACACCGATCCTGCTTTTATTGAGGAATTCACCGAAGGCTGGGAAGTCATGCCAGAATTTTTGGCGGATTATCCGCCGGAAAAAGTAGCGGAAATCACAGGATTGCCGGAAGCTGACATTCATCAAGCCGCACAGTGGATAGGCGAAGCACAGAACTGGATGAGCTGCTGGACGATGGGGCTCAATCAAAGCACACACGGCACGTGGAACACGAATGCTTTATGTAATTTAAGCCTGGCAACCGGGGCAATTTGCCGGCCGGGGAGCGGACCATTTTCTCTTACTGGCCAGCCCAACGCAATGGGTGGCCGGGAAATGGGTTACATGGGACCCGGGCTGCCTGGTCAGCGTTCGGTACTGGCTGAAAAAGATCGTACTTTCATCGAAGATATGTGGAATATCCCTTCCGGCAGCTTACGGCAGGAAACCGGCGGCGGTACGGTAGCGATGTTTGAGAATATACTGGCAGGGAACATCAAAGCATGCTGGATCATTTGCACCAACCCGGTGGCAACCGTGCCCAACCGCAAAAACGTCATCGCTGCGCTGCAAGCCGCAGAACTGGTTATTACGCAAGACGCTTTCCTTGACACCGAAACCAACCTCTATGCCGATATTCTGCTGCCGGGCGCGCTGTGGGCGGAAGCCGAAGGTGTCATGATCAATTCGGAGCGCAATCTGACACTGATGCAACAAGCCGTGGCCCCTCCGGGCGCCACACTACCCGACTGGCAAATTATTGCACGGGTTGCCTGTGAGATGGGTTATGCGCAGGCATTCAGTTACAGCTCGGCGGCGGAAGTATTTGAGGAAATCAAACAGGCATGGAACCCTAAAACAGGCTATGACATACGGGGTGCCACTTATGCACGTTTGCGCGAAACACCTTTGCAGTGGCCGTGTGCACCGGACGAGGCATCAGATCGCAATCCGATACGGTATCTGAATAATGGCCTTAGCCAGACTCTCACAAGAACAGCTGACGGCAGATGTCCACGCATCGTGTTTGCTACAGAACGCGGCAAAGCCATCTTCCTGGCACGACCACACATGCCACCGGCTGAAATGCCGGACACGGAATTCCCGTTCGTTCTTAATACCGGACGCTTGCAGCACCAATGGCATACGATGAGCAAAACCGGCAAGATCGCCACGCTGAACAAGCTCAATCCCGGGCCGTTCGTCGAACTGCATCCGGAAGATGCTGCTGCGCTTGGTATTCGCGATAAGGATAAAGTTGAGGTACGCTCACGACGCGGCCGTGCCGTATTACCGGCAGTAGTGACTGATCGCGTACAAGCTGGCAACTGCTTTGCGCCGTTTCACTGGAATGATGTATTTGGAGAAGACCTGGCAATCAATGCCGTCACCAACGATGCCATTGACCCTATTTCACAACAACCTGAATTCAAATTTTGTGCTGTCGTCTTATCACTTGTCGCGCCGGAACCGGCCAACATATCTGCAATCAGCGAGAACAATGCTGTTCTTGCCAGCGCAGGCACAACAGTCCCACGTTCACAGGAACTCGACATCATGCAAATCAATGCCTTAGCCCGCTTACTAGGTCTGGATTCGGCTCCTGACATTACACTGGAACCTCATGAACAGTTGTACATGCAAGGCTATTTATCAGGGTTGCGTAATGAAGAGGGACGCAAACTTGGCGGCATACCGACACTGCCTGCCAGTGCGCCACTGATGCCGGAAAAACGGCTGTTTTTAGACGGTATCCTGGCAGGATTGTTTGCACGCACCTGGGTAACAAACAGCGATACACAAACAAGCACGCTACCGGCACCCGTATCGGCCCCTGTAGCAACAGAAGCTGTTACCATCAAAACAGCCCCCCCGGTACTCATGCTGTGGGCTTCCTCCACCGGCAATGCAGAAGGTCTTGCTGCCGAGTGTGCAGCCAGACTGAAAGAAGAAGGCCGTAACGTGCGTGTCGCTGCGATGGATGCAGTCAGTGTAGGAGAATTAGCACAGGCCGATAGCGTATTACTGCTGGCAAGTACCTTTGGCGACGGCGACCCGCCGGAAAATGGCATTGCTTTATGGAATTCCTTACAACAAGATAAAGTACCCGATCTGAGCCATACCCGTTTCGCAGTACTGGCCTTCGGCGACTCCAATTACGACCAGTTCTGCGGCTTTGGCCGCAAACTTGATGCACGACTGGAGGCACTTGGTGCACAGCGCCTTGTGGCACGGGTGGATTGCGAACCGGATTTCCATGACCCAGCCAGGCAATGGCTGACATCAGTCAATGCGGCACTGACCAAAACGACCAAGCCGGTTTATAGCCGCGCACAGCCTCTGCTTTCTAAGGTATTACGTAACGATCTGCTCAGTGCTCCGGGTGCTGAAAAAGAAATCCGCCAATACGTCTTTGAAGTAAACAATAGCGAATTCGGCTATGAAGCCGGCGATGCGCTGGGAGTCTGGCCGACCAACTGTCCGGTGCTCGTCAGGGATATTCTGTCAACGTTTAAGCTTGCAGAAGCAACGCCGGTGACAGTGAAAGATCACGGCCAGATGCCTTTGTCAGAAGCTTTATTGCACCACTATGAAATCGGGCGTATCACACCCGATTTGCTCCGCTTTGTCAAACAACGTTCCGGCCATACCGCACTCATTAAGTTACTTGAACCGGACCACGCGGCAGAACTTAAGCAGTGGTTATGGGGCAGACAAGCAATCGATCTGTTCCAGGCATTTCCGTTCCCTTGCGATGCGCCGGCACTTTTATCGATCCTCAAACCGCTGCAACCGCGTTTATACTCTATTTCATCCAGCCCCAGAGTACATCCGGGTGAAGTACATCTGACGGTATCCACAGTACGTTATGCCAGCGACGGGCCGACGCGCACGGGCGTATGCTCCGGCTTTCTGGCTGACCGGTCAAAAGACGTTCAGTTGCCGATTTTCTTACAAAAATCGACGGGATTCCGTCTGCCAACAAATCCGGAGACAGATGTCATTATGGTAGGACCGGGAACCGGTGTCGCACCGTTTCGTGCCTTCCTGCAGGAACGTAAGGCCATTGCCGGGTCCGGGCGCAACTGGCTGTTTTTCGGCGAACAACGCGCTGCGACAGATTTTTATTACCGCAGCGAATTCGAAACGATGCAACAACAAGGCACGCTGGAACGACTGGATACCGCTTTTTCGCGTGATCAGGCCGAGAAAATCTATGTTCAGCACCGGATGCTGGAACACGGCGACAAACTCTGGTCCTGGTTGCAGCAAGGCGCACATTTCTACGTTTGCGGCGATGCGACCCGCATGGCGAAAGATGTTGATGCCGCACTCAAACAAATAGTACAGACGCACGGGCGCATGAGTGCCGCAGGAGCAATCCTCTATGTTTCTGACATGTCCAAGGAAAAACGCTATGTGCGGGATGTGTATTAAAAATAAGAACGAACACAACGGATTTACTACGGCTGTGTACTACCTTAATATCAAAAAAAATGAAAAGAAAATAGGAATGAAAACAAATTAGAATAGAATTCGCGTAAGTCTTGTAAATAAAGAGCCTGATACGGTTTTCCATCGAATTAACCCACTTTTTTCTCCATGCTCCGAATTCTTCTCGTCAACGACACTGATAAACCCATCGCCGAACTTTGCCAGGTCTTGATGGAACACGGTTATGAGGTTCTTCCTTTAATCGTCACTTCGCGTGCGTTGTCGGAGGCAGTAAAACAGCAACGCCCCGATATTGTCATCGTCGACACAGAATCGCCTTCCCGCGATACATTAGAACAGCTTGCGCTCATGCATAAAGCTGCACCGCGACCGGTAGTCATGTTTAGTCATGACGCCGATCAGCAACTTATCAGGGCAGCAGTTGGTGCCGGTGTGACGACCTATGTCGTCGACGGATTAGCTCCTGCCAGACTGGCGCCGATACTTGCAGTGGCTTTAGCACGGTTTGCAGAAGAAGCCCGCTTACGTCAACGACTGGCAGATGTAGAGGGTGAGCTCGCTGATCGTAAATTAATAGATCGTGCCAAAGGATTGTTAATGGATAAAAGAAAAATGAGCGAAGCCAAAGCCTATGAAACATTGCGTAATCAATCCATGAAGCAAGGGATGAAAATAGCAGAAGTAGCCCGACAAATTATCGCCATGGCAGACCTGTTAAATTAAGGAATTTCTGAATGACTACGCCTGCCAATCCCTCCACTTCATGTGAATTTACACAACCGGAACGCTCACACCTGCGTATCGGTTTTTTGCCGCTGACTGATTGCGCACCTTTAATCACAGCTGTCATGATGAACTTTGATCAGCGACACGGCTTAACGCTGGAACTGTGCAAGCAAGCTTCATGGGCAGCAATTCGCGATAAACTACTTTCCGGAGAACTGGATGCGGCACAAACCTTGTATGGTCTGGTATATGGTGTCCAGCTTGGTTTAGGCGGGCCTCAGTCTGACATGGCAATTTTAATGACGCTGAACAGGAATGGTCAGGCGATTACCGTATCCAATCAGATAGCCGATGCTTTTGGCAAAAATAAATCGCTGAAATCTGTATTTGCGGATCTCGGCAGAAAACCTGTATTTGCACAAACCTTCCCGACCGGCACACATGCAATGTGGTTAAATTACTGGCTGGCGGAGCAAGGCATTGACCCCTTGAATGATATTGAAAGTGTTGTCATTCCACCGCCGCTGATGGCAGAAGCACTGGCGCAAGGTGAACTCGATGGATTTTGTGCCGGTGAACCATGGCATGCTGTGGCACAAAACAAAAATTGTGGGCGGATTATTGTCAGTTCCAGTCAGATCTGGCCCAACCATCCGGAAAAAGCACTCGCCTGTCGTCGTGAATTTTCTGCCCTTTACCCAAACACAGCGCAAGCCTTAATACGCACCATATTAGAAGCGTGTCGCTGGCTTGAAAATCCCGTTAATAAAGCCACTGCCAGTACCTGGCTGGCACGTCCGGAATTTCTCAATATTTCACAGGAATTAATCGCATCGCAGCTATCGGGCGAAATTAAAAATGAAAGTAATTCTGCATTGTCTGCCGTATTACCGATTCGTTTTTTTGATGAACAGGGAATGAATTACCCGCTTGCCAGTGATGGCCTGTGGTTCCTTGAACAATTTCACCGGTGGGGCTTACTTGAATCAAGCGATAACTGGAAACAGATTGCAGACAAAGTCTGCCAGACCGAACATTACTCACAGGCTGCACAAAGCCTGGGTTTATAAATTATGGTTTAATTCAATTGAACGGTAACGTAGTCAATGTCTGTTCCAGACTGCTGACAGATGCAGATTACGGATTTTTTTCCACTTATAAATAAAGAACGACCCTGAATTACATTGCCATCACAGCAAACGTAACAGCGACTGTCAGCGACACCAGCCCGATACCTGCACCTATCACGCGTCGGCGACTGGTCAGTACCCATAACAAAATACCGGTAAGCGACAAAAAAATAATGCTGCCCGCCAGAGTATCGACAAGCAATATCCAACCGATACCGGCACCAGTTCCCTTATGCAGATTATTCAGGATGGCAAAAAAATTGTTATCACTACGCTTAACACTGACAAAATTATTGCCGAACCAATATTCAGCCTGCAAATTAGCACGCGGCGCTTTAAATACTACCGACCAGTGCGGCGGCTGTTTCATGGTTTTATCTCCCCATGCCACCGGCTTTTCCGGTTCACTGCGCACAAGGGCGGCAGGCCGGTCGACGTCCAGTTTACTCTGCAGCCATTCAGCCAGCGCCTGTGCATTTTCCGGAGCAGGATCAGGCAGCGGCAATTGCACCGTCGATTCCTGTACCTGTGCAGCCGGTATTTTCAAGACAGTGCGATGATTCAGTAAGATGCCAGTAGCACCAAACAACAAACCGAGTGCCGCGCCCCATAACCCGATCCAGCTGTGTAATTTACGCAGCCATTTCAAAAATACTGCCCGACGCGAACGACCATCCTGACGAACAGCACCAAACATGCCACTACCCTGAATCCCGGTATCAAGAAGTTGGCGTTGAAGATTGCTCATAAAACCCTGCCTTTAAAATTGTCATAACGCACCCTATCCGCAACAAGTTGCGATAACAAGCAGTTATCCTATTTTCAGTAAGCATCAAAATCGCTTTGTGTACGATATATTCACAAAAAACAACTATTGACGCTGCTCTCAACTCAATATCTCATATGAGAATGATTCTTATTATTATATACGATATTGAATCAAAAAATGCGTAATACCTCAACTTACGCTCGCCGGATAGTTCATCGTAACGTCATCAGTGCTGATCAGGACGCAGATATGGGCGATTGGGGCATATTCATATAAAGTGGCAGGGAGTTATGCTACATTCATTTCTTTATCCGTCAGGACTGACTCAAGCCCTGTCCCATACGTCCAGCTACTGAAAGAGTTACCATGCCACGATCATTCCAAAAACACATCGTTGTTACCGTGTGTTTTCTCGCTTGTCAGGCTGCCACAGCGCAGTCACTCGACTTCCTGAAAAAATTATCGACACCCGCCGATGCTACTGCACCAAAAACACAGTCACTGGATCAGCTAACGGACAAAGAAGCTAACTCAGGACTGAAAGCCGCCGTTGAACAGGGCTCCGATTCTGCCATAGCCAAACTTGGTGTCAGTGGGGGATTTTTAAATAACGATAAAGTAAAGATTCCCTTGCCAAAAATTTTAGAACAGGCAAAACCATTTTTAAAAATGGCGGGCTATGGCCAGCAACTGGATGATCTGGTCACGGCAATGAATCAGGCGGCAGAATCGGCCGTACCGCTGGCAAAACCGTTATTGATCAACGCTATAAAATCCATGACATTTACTGATGCGAAAAATATTCTGACCGGTGGCGATACCTCAGTAACGACCTTTTTTAAAGAAAAAACGTCAGCGTCACTGACCCAGGAATTTTTGCCAAAAGTAAAAAAAATCACAGATCGCTCCGGACTGGCAAGCAAATATAATTCCGCCATCGGTCAGATCGGCAAGCTGACAACCGTGCCGCCAGAACAATCGACGGTCGAAAACTATGTCACACAACGGACACTGGACGGTCTGTTTTACATGATAGGCGAGGAAGAAAAAGCCATACGTCAGGATCCAATCGGTACGGGCAGCAAAATCATTGGCAAAGTATTTGGCATACTCAAATAATATAGGCGGTGCGACTCAATACAAAAACACAGACAAATCCGATAAAAAAATAAAAACAGCCCGAGCGGGCTGTTTTTATTTTAACTTTAAGTAAAACGCCGGTGCAATAACTGCCACTGCACCAGCTTTACGCTACATCACCATCTGGTCTTAATGACCTGAGGTTGTCGAAGCGCCGATACCTGTTTCAGAACGTACACGTTGTGCTTCATAACCGGCACGGTCCTCTGCTGCACGATCGCTATTATCAAGTACCGAGAACAACCAGATACCAACAAAACCGGCTGTCATTGAAAACAATGCAGGTGATGTGTAAGGGAAAATCGCATCTTGATGATGGAATACATCAACCCATACCGATTTAGATACGATGGTCAATCCGACCGCCGTAATCAAGCCCATAAAACCACCGATTGTTGCACCACGCGTTGTACAGTTTTTCCACAACACCGACATAAACAATACCGGGAAATTTGCAGATGCTGCAATCGCAAAAGCCAGCGACACCATGAAAGCAATATTTTGTTTTTCAAAAACTATCCCTAACACAACAGCAATCACACCAAGGCAAATAGTGGTAATCCGTGAAACACGCAGTTCATTCGCGCCGGTTGCTTTACCTTTCATGAATACTGTCGCATACAAATCATGCGATACAGCAGAAGCGCCTGAGAGGGTCAAACCTGCAACAACAGCCAGAATCGTTGCAAACGCAACAGCAGAAATAAAGCCGAGGAACACATTACCGCCAACCGCTTTAGCCAGATGAATCGCCGCCATATTATTACCACCGAGAAGCTTACCGGCAGCATCTTTATATTCTGGGTTGACACTTACTAACACGATCGCACCAAAACCAATAATAAAAGTCAGAATGTAAAAGTAGCTAATCCATGTTGTTGCCCAAAATACCGATTTACGCGCTTCTTTAGCGCTTGGTACAGTGAAGAAACGCATCAGAATATGCGGCAAACCAGCTGTACCGAACATAAGTGCCATACCAAACGAAATCGCCGAAATCGGGTCTTTAATAAACGTTCCCGGCCCCATGATGGCTTGTTTTTTCTGATGAATTTCAACTGATTTAGCAAATAATGCTTCAGGACTGAAGTTAAATTGCGACATAACGATGAAAGCCATGAAAGTAGCACCGGCCAGCAACATCACTGCTTTAATAATTTGCACCCATGTTGTTGCGGTCATACCACCAAACAACACATAAACCATCATCAGCGTACCAACAATCACCACAGCGATCCAGTATTCCAGACCAAATAACAATTTAATCAGCTGACCAGCGCCAACCATTTGTGCGATCAGGTAAAACGCGACCACCACCAGCGTACCCGAAGCCGAAAAAATCCGGATCGGTGCCTGTTTAAAGCGGTATGCAGCAACGTCAGCAAAGGTAAAACGACCCAGATTACGCAAACGCTCGGCCATTAAGAACGTAATGATAGGCCAGCCGACTAAAAAGCCGATAGAGTAAATCAAACCATCGTAACCGTTTGCATACACAGCAGCGGAAATACCCAGGAACGATGCGGCTGACATATAGTCACCGGCAATCGCCAGACCATTCTGAAAACCGGTAATACCACCGCCAGCCGTATAGAAATCAGCGACTGAACGGGTTTTTTTAGCCGCCCATTTAGTAATGAACAAAGTAAAAACAACAAACACGGAGAACATACTGATCGCAGTCCAGTTGGTCGGTTGCTGTACTGCCTGACCAAGATCCGGAGATGCCACAGCAAGGCCACTCACTGCGAGCAGCGCCAGAGCAGCTAACATTGATTTAACATTTTTCATTACAACACCTCCTGCTTGATTTTTGCGGTCAGTGTGTCAAATTCATCATTGGCACGACGCACATAAATACCGGTAATTACAACAGTAAAAACAATGACTGCCAAACCGATTGGCATACCCCAGGTCATCACACCGGCACCGATGCGAGCACTCAATAATTCTTTATCAAATGCGATTAACAAGATAAATCCGTAATACACCACCAACATTAATGCGGTAAGCGACCAGCCATAAACTGAGCGGGTTCTTCTGAGATGTTGATAATTGGGGTTGTTCAAAATCTTTTGAACAAGATGGTCTTCCATAATTGTCTCCAGTTTATTTATCAATTTCAATCTCTGGTATCCGGCAATTCGTTCAAACAAATAACAGACTAAGAACGCATTGCAAAATACCAAGAGGAATAGGAGTAATCGTCTAAGCAGTTTTTCCCTATTTCTAATTAGAGTAACCCTACTCACTTACTAATTACTTACTGATCATAACTTATTGAACTTATTGAAATTATTAAGGAATAAATAACATCGCTTTGAGGCTTACATAAATATAACCGTTGTTATTCTTTTTCGGGAATTTATTTAAATGTACAGAAAAAAATACTGAATACATCCATCAGCCAACCAGGTCAACTGATGAATGTAAGCACCTACTTTCGCTTAGGGCGAAATACAGTAACATCGGCATAATAAGCAGCATCCTGATCAGGCCACCACCCCGGCACGCCCAACACCGGCAGGGGCAAGAAAGCGGAAGGAAGCAATGCCTGCCCGGCCAATTGTGTGGCCAATTGCTGATCAAGCACGGCACGTCGTTGCGACGGTGCCAGATGCGCATAATTTTCATCCACCCAGCACACTAATGTGTGTGCGGTAATCGCTTTGTACGGACGAACCAGTTTATCCATTAAGGCATGACCAAATAATAAAACGTCGGCATGTGCCATAAATGCAGTACGTTCCTGCACAAATAATTGATTCCATTGGTGTTCACGCAAAGCCTGTACCAGCTCACGCCCGACCTGATTATCCGGCACAGCCAATATGGCTGCATTTTCATCAAATAAGGTGACTGCATCACGTACGGCACCACGCGACTGCCCTATTCCCAGACGACTAATCTGCGCAAATTGTTGCGCGTTTAAACATACCTTAGTCTGAGGGAAAGAAAACCAGACCAAAGCATTAAAAAAGTCATGCAGATTATCCCGGGTGGGCACCTCGCCGGTCTGACTGATATGCGCTTCATACGACTGACCGGCCGGAAGCTGCTCCTGCGGTATAAAACGTATTGGATGGCCAAGATAATTACGTAAATTACAACGACTGGCACGCGCATTCAATGCGACACGCCAATCATCCCCGGAAATAATCTCTATACCGGCATCCCGTACAGAATCAAGCCAGGGAACCGACCAGTCTACGCCCTGACCGATATTCAAATGACCTGCCATGGCAAAGTTTCACCGGCATTCAACGGTACTACCGTATTTCCGGCTAATGGCAATTCTTCCGGGACAGTCCATGATTGGCGTTGCAGGGTCAATTGTTCTTTATTAACAGGCAAATTATAAAATGCCGGGCCAAACAAGCTGGCAAAGCCTTCCAGTTTATCCAGTGCCCCTGCCTGATCAAACGCTTGTGCATACAACTCCATCGCATGCAAGGCCGTATAACATCCGGCACAACCACAGGCTTGCTCTTTTGCGCCTTTAGCATGTGGTGCAGAATCCGTTCCGAGGAAAAAACGCGGATTGCCGGAAGTCGCCGCCGCAAGCAACGCCAGACGATGACTTTCGCGTTTTAACACCGGCAAACAGTAATAATGCGGGCGTATACCGCCTTTAAAAATCTCATTACGGTTATAAAGCAAGTGATGCGCCGTAATCGTAGCGGCAATTGTTCCGCTGCTTGTACTCACGTAATCGGCTGCCTGACTGGTCGTTATATGCTCAAATACGACTTTCAGCTCCGGCATATCGGTACGCAAGGGATGTAATACCCGATCAATAAACACCGCTTCACGATCAAATAAATCTACCTCAGGATCGGTCACTTCACCATGAACCAAAAAGGGCATACCGCACTCCTGCATGGCTTCCAGCGTGGCATAACAATGACGTAAATCCGTCACTCCGGCATCCGAATTCGTCGTTGCTCCGGCCGGGTACAGTTTAACGGCATGAATCAAACCACTGTCCTTAGCACGCCGGATTTCTTCCGGCGCTGTATTATTGGTCAGATACAGTGTCATCAGAGGTTCAAATTGCATCCCTTGCGGTAAGGCAGCCAGAATACGGTCACGGTAAGCCAGCGCCTGCGCAGTTGTAGTGACCGGCGGTTTTAAATTAGGCATAACAATGGCACGCCCAAACTGTCTGGCGGTATCCGGCAAGACACTGGCCAGCACCGCATCATCGCGCAAATGCACATGCCAGTCATCAGGACGTGCAATAGTAAATTGATTTATTTGCTGATTCATTAACTGACCGGAAGCGGTCGGTGCAACAGGTGCAGAAGATGATGATACGGAAGGTGTCATAGACATAGCGTAAACCGGATAGTCGAAGAAGGTACGCTATTTTAACCGCAAGGAGAGCACTTGGGCCCCCCTTGCGAGCTTTGCTGCATTAATGAATAATTTTAGATAAAAAATCGCGGGCGCGCTCTGAGTGTGCTTCGGTAAAGAATTTATCCTTCTCACAATCCTCCACAACCAGACCCTTATCCATAAACACGATACGGTTTGCGACCTTTTTGGCAAAGCCCATTTCATGCGTGACCACCATCATCGTCATACCGTCCTGAGCCAAACCCACCATCACATCCAATACTTCATTAATCATTTCCGGGTCCAGCGCCGAGGTAGGTTCATCAAACAACATAGCAATCGGGTCCATCGCTAAAGCACGGGCAATAGCAACACGTTGTTGCTGACCACCGGAAAGCTGACCGGGGAATTTATCCTTTTGCGCCAGCAAACCGACACGATCCAGATATTTCAAGCCTTTTTCATTAGCCTCATCTTCACTGCGACCCAGCACCTTGATCTGACCGATGGTCAGATTCTGGCGTATGGACAAATGAGGAAATAGTTCGAAATTCTGAAATACCATACCGATACGGGCCCGCAATTTAGATAAATTGGTTTTAGGGTCACCCACCGGGATGCCGTCCACCATAATGCTACCCTGCTGAAACGGTTCCAGACCATTCACCGTTTTAATCAGCGTAGACTTACCGGAACCGGACGGCTCGCAAACCACCACCACTTCGCCTTTAGCAACACTAGTAGTGCAATCCGTTAGTACCTGAAACTGACCGTACCATTTGTTTACCTTGTCTAAATGAATCATTTTATACTCCTAATTACTTATTTTTAACGGGGGGCAAGCCTGAAAAATTGTCGGATTTAGCACATCAAAACTAAAAAAAGAACTCTATCTGGTCCGAAAATCTCTTCTGGCTGTCAGCGTATAATCGCCACTTTTTTCTGAATTATTTTTACCGCCTGGGACAAGCTAAAGCACAGTACAAAGTACACCACAGCAACAAACAAATACATTTCAACCAAACGACCATCACGCTGTGCGATTTTGGAAGCCGCGCCCACAAAATCAGTAATCGACAACACATACACCAGCGATACATCCTGAAATAACACAATGGTTTGTGTCAGTAACACGGGAATCATGTTTCTGAATGCCTGCGGTAAGACGATATAAGCCATCGTTTGCCAATAACTCATCCCCATGGCATAGCCCGCCCAGACCTGACCACGCGAGATTGACTGTATCCCGGCACGCATAATTTCACAGTAATATGCCGCCTCAAACATAATGAATGTAATCACGCAGGAGGAAAATGCCCCTACCTGAACCGGTTCAGGAGAACCGGTCAGCCATGCACCGATATAAGGAACTAAAAAATAAAACCAGAAAATCACCAGCAACAAAGGAATCGAACGCATCATATTGACATACGAAGCCGCCACCACAGAAATAATGCGATAACTTGATAAGCGCATCATCGCCAATAACGTCCCCATCAAAATACCGCCCAACATAGCAATCAATGTCAGCTTCAGGGTAAACGTCATCCCGGTAAAGAACAGGTAATGCCATGAACGTGAAATCACGTCAAAATCAAAATGACTAAACATAATCAGTGCCCTCCCGAACCAGTCGTACCGCTACTAATAAAACCAGGAACCCGCAGCGATTTTTCCAGCAAATGCGCCAGCAAAATAGCAATCAGGGAAACAATCAGATAAATCAGGGTCGCGGCAGAAAATGCCTCAAAAGTCTGAAAACTGAACTCCGACATGGAGCGGGTACGCGCCGTCAACTCCAGCAAACCGATCGTCAGCGCCACCGAACTATTCTTGATAATCGCCGTAAACTCATTGGTCAGGGAAGGAATAATAATGCGAAAAGCCATCGGCAATAACACATAGCGATAGGTCTGCGGCAAAGTCAGTCCGAGCGCGACACCTGCCATTGTCTGTCCACGCGGTAAAGAGTGAAGTCCGGCCGATACTTGTACTGCTACCCGTGCCGAAGTAAAAAATCCGAGACACAATACGCCGGTAACAAACGGGGCATTCGGCAAACTTTTAACCCAGTCTCCCAGGCTGGCCGGCAACAATTCCGGCATCACAAAATACCAGAGAAACATTTGCACCAATAAGGGAATGTTACGAAATAATTCAACATAGATATTGCCGATACGTGCCCAGGTCTTACCTGGCGTAGTGCGTAAAGTACCAATGACAAAACCCAATACCAACGCAATAATCCAGGCAATCCCTGCTGTTGCCAGCGTATACCACAAGCCGGAAAGCAAAGTATCAAGATAAGAGCCTCCGCCATCTGGCGCATCCTCCCAGAAAATAGTCCAATTCCAGTGATAATTCATGGTGATCTCCTGTTATCTGCCTTGTGCCGTCCGGCACCCCGCAGTTCTGTGCCCTGATACAGGGGCGGTATGATATAAATAGTATGAAACTACAAATAAAAACGGGAGGCAAGAGCCCCCCGCAATATGGCTGTTTGTTATTTTATTTTTTATTTTTCAAAATAGCTTTTTGTGCCTCCGGAACCACTGCATACGCAGCAGGATCACCAGAATCAGTCGGATGAGCAATAATGGCTTTCAGGTTTTCTGCCATAGGCCAGTTCAGATTCATCCCCTTAGGCGGAATCGGCTGTAAAAACCATTTTTTATAGATGTTGTTGATTTCACCCGACTTAAATACACCGGTAATCGCCGTATCAACCGCATGTTTAAACGGAGCATCATCGCGACGCATCATAATGGCATAGGGCTCGACTGAAATAGCTTCTTTGGAAATAACATAGTCAGCCGGCGCTTTTGAATTGGCAGCCAGTCCTGCCAGTAAAATATCATCCATAGCAAACGCAACTGCACGACCGGTCTCTACCATCAGAAATGCTTCACCATGATCTTTGGCCGTCATAATACTGATTCCCAAATGCTGATCAGCGTTCAGGGTGACGACTTGCTTCAGATTCGCTGTACCAGAAGTCGATACCACCGATTTACCTTTCAGGTCGGCCAGCGTCTGCACATTAGCTGCTTTTTTAGATAAAAAACGGGTGCCGCTCACAAAAGTGGTCGGCGCAAAGGCGACCTGTTTTTGTCGTTCTGTGTTATTTGTAGTGGAGCCACATTCCAGATCAATAGTGCCATTAGAGATCAGGGGAATTCGTGTTGCCGAAGTGACTGGATTCATCAGCACTTTTAAGTCAGACATACCAAGTTGCTTGCGCAGCGAACTCACTATACGCATGCACAGGTCAATCGAATAGCCCTGATAAGACTGTTTATCGTCCAGATAAGAAAACGGAATCGATGTATCGCGCACACCGAGGGTGACAGTGCCGGTTTCTTTGATCTTTTTTAAGGTACCAGTGAGTTCTTGCGCACTGGCAGCACCACTCATCAGGCCTGCGACCGCTGTCGCAGCAACCAATCCTGCAAACAATTTTGCTACTTTCATCACATCCCCTTGATTATCTCTAGTAGCTTTTTATTCTATCAAATTAAGCCCTTGATCCTATTACCATTTATTAATTTTCGCATAGGTAATTATACTTAGCGATTCATTTCCATATAAAAATACACAAAAAAAGGCCGCTTACCAGGGAGATGGCAAGCGGCCAAACACCATTTCTGGCGATTTTCAAGGAGACAAAAGAAACAAAAATGATCAGCCTGGTCTTTCATACGGTAAAGTAAGGGTCACACCCTGCTTTACCGAAGTGAACGACCAGGCTTAAACCACCTTATTAAGGATACAAACCACGCAATTCACGCGCTTGTAAGACACGGGTACAACCGACTAAAAATGCTGCAGTACGCAGTGACACTTTTTTATCTTCGGCAATATGACGCACAGAATTAAAAGCATCGCGCATCAATCGGGTCAGGCGCTGATTGATTTCATCTTCACTCCAGAAATAGCTGGAAAAATCCTGTACCCATTCAAAATAACTCACCGTCACACCACCAGCATTGGCAATAACGTCAGGCACGACCAAAATACCTCTGTCATGCAAAATATCATCGGCTTTCGGTGTAGTCGGGCCATTAGCGCCTTCCAAAATAATTTTGGCACGAATACGATGCGCATTACTTTCCGTAATTTGCTGTTCGAGCGCGGCCGGGATCATGATATCGCACTGTACGTCCCAAAAATTATCACGACTCATTTGTTCTTCAGCACCAGGAAACCCTGCCACGCTGCCATGTGCTGTCACATATGCCTGCAATGCTGAAACATCAAGCCCGTTTTCATGAAATACGGTACCTGCATGGTCTTGCACCGCTACGACTTTAGCACCGGCTTCTGCGAATAATTTAGCAGAAACACCACCTACATTACCAAAACCCTGTACCGCAATTCTGGCACCAGGTATTGCCAGACCAATGGTATTGGCAGCTTCCGCTCCAACAACGAATACACCACGACCGGTAGCTTCTCTCCGACCCAGGCTGCCACCCAGGGAAATAGGCTTACCTGTCACAACACCAGTCGATGTACTGCCTTCATTCATCGAATAGGTATCCATCATCCACGCCATGGTTTGTTCATTGGTATTAACGTCAGGCGCAGGAATGTCTTTGTTTGGTCCGATGATGATGCCGATTTCACTGGTGTAACGACGTGTCATACGTTGCAATTCACCAAGGGATAATGTTTTCGGATCAACCCGAATCCCGCCTTTTGCGCCACCAAACGGTACGTTGACAGCCGCATTTTTAATCGTCATCCAGGCTGACAATGCCATGACTTCCGACAGCGTTACATTTTGGTGAAAACGAACACCGCCTTTACCTGGCCCACGAGAGGTATTGTGTTGTACACGATAGCCTTCAAAGTGAGTAATTGTTCCATTATCACGTTCAATCGGCACATCGACGATCAGGACGCGCTTAGGGCGTTTCATGGTTTCAACCCAACGCGATAACGATCCGAGGTAAGGAGTTACACGTTCAATTTGCTCAATGTAATCGCCCCATGGGCCAATTTCAGTCGGAGTCAGGTAAGAAGGTATTTCATGATGGGTATTCATGCTATTAACATCCTGGTAGGTTAAATCGGGTTATTCGGATTGATTGGATTGAACGGTTCAGTTCAATCCAATACCAATCAACGAAATCTTTTTTCTTGTAAGTAAAAGATGGCTGCATCGTACCTATAGGAGTAATTTCACGCCAATGCTTTGTTTGCATTGAACTATGCGTAACTTGCATAGTTTATCCACGGCTACAATTCAACGATAAAAAACCAATTGAAAAAAAGGCAAAGTAACTTCACTTCGCACCGACATAAACAACCGGAAATATGCTATTTATTTTTGCGTCACCAGATAATTCCACAAACGATTAACCAATGGTTTTCCGGGACGCAGAGCGGAAGGGCGCTGGCGATACAGGCGAATTTCCATATCCACCTGCCAGCTAGCCAGACCATTATCTGCACGAGCCAATTGCTTACGTTTAAGCTCACGCAACACAGATGATTCAGGCAAAAAAGCAACACCGTGACCTTCCAGCGCCATCATTTTCAAGCCTTCCGCCATATCGGTTTCATAGCATTTACGCAAATGTAGCGGCGTGGGGGTGTCAGATAAGATCACATCAACCATACGTCCCAGATAGGCATTATTCGCATAAGCCAGAAATGGCAAGGGATTTTCTGCATCTCCGGGCAACACAAAATCAGGAATGCCTTGTGAATTACAACGTGAATACGCACGTAACGATTCTATGCCAAGAATAATCATTTCATACTGACTCTGATCCAATTGCAAAGGCTGACGCGGATGATGAAAACACAGCATGAGATCACAGCCGCCTTCCACCAGAGTCATCACAGCATCATGCACATTCAGCGCCAGCAAACGGGCATGCAAACTCCCGAAATTCTTCTCCAGCTTCGTCATCCACTTAGGCAAATACGTAAGGGACAGGGTATGCGGAACAGCAAAATCAAGCGTGGTTTGTGCCGAGGTACGTTTACTGCGCAACAAGGCGCGCGTATTATTAATCTGACCCAGCATTTCAATCGCCTGTTCATAAAAAACCTCCCCCGCCGATGTCATACGGGTTGGGTAAGATGTACGGTCAATCAAATCCGCACCCAGCCAGGCTTCCAGTGATTGTATTCGTCGTGAAAAAGCCGATTGCGTCACATGCCGTAACTCGGCTGACCGGCTAAAACTATGCGTTTCTGCTAAAGAAATAAAATCTTCCAGCCATTTAGTATCCATCCTTATCCCACTTGTCTTTGCAGTGACAGGACAGCGGTTTCTTCTTCCCACATATCCGATTCCGGCATGGCTTGCTGACGTGCCCACATTTGCGCATAAACGCCCTCTTTCAGCAGCAATTCTGCATGAGTGCCACTCTCGACAATGCGACCATGTTCCATCACTAAAATCTGAGCAGCATCAATGATGGTAGAGAGCCGGTGCGCAATCACCAGACTGGTCCGGCCTTTAGCGATTTCTTTGAGTTGAGTTTGTATGGCTTGCTCCGATTTTGAGTCAAGCGCTGAAGTGGCTTCATCAAAAATCAGGATGGAAGGATTTTTCAGAATAGTACGGGCAATGGCAACGCGCTGACGCTCACCGCCAGATAATTTTAAGCCGCGCTCCCCCACCAGGGTGGCATAACCGGCAGGCAGACTCAAAATAAAATCGTGGATATATGCCGCCTTTGCTGCCGCCACAATATCATCAAAGCCGGCATCCGGCCGACCGTATCCGATATTGTATTCAATGCTGTCATTAAACAACACGGTATCTTGCGGAACAATGCCAATCGCAGCGCGCAATGACGCCTGCGTCACCTCCCTGAGCTCTTGTCCGCTGATGGTAATACTGCCATGCTGAATATCATAAAACCGAAATAATAAACGCGCCAGTGTCGACTTGCCGGAACCACTGGTTCCCACAACCGCGGTGGTCGCACCAGCAGGCATCACAAAGGAAACCTGATGCAAAATTTCCCGGTCAGTTTCATAAGAAAAATCAACTGCATTAAAACAAATTTCCGGGCCGGCATGCGCAGGCAAATCCAACACATGTGCATGATCGGCATCTGCAATTTCCCGATGCTGATCCAGCAGGGAAAACAGCTTTTCCATATCAGCCAGACTCTGTTTTATTTCCCTGTACAACACGCCTAAAAAATTCAGCGGAACATACAACTGAATCATAAATGAATTCACTAAAACCAGATCGCCCAGGCTCATTTTTCCGGCAATGACACCAACGGTAGCACGCCATAAAATCAGGCTCACTGCAATAGCAATAATTCCGGACTGCCCCACATTCAGCAAGGATAAGGTCGTTTGCGATTTAACCGCCGCCTGCTCAAACTGCTGCAAGCCCTGATCGTAACGTGCTGCTTCCACATTCTCATTACCAAAGTACTTCACCGTTTCATAATTAATTAAAGAATCAATCGCTTTGGTATTGGCTTTAGAATCTAATTCGTTCATCGTGCGTCTGAAGTGCGTACGCCACTCCGTCACGCTTACCGTAAAACCGATATACAGCAGCAAGGCACAAAACGTAATCACCGAAAACCAGATATCGTAATGAATAATCAAATAACTCAACACCAGTGTAATTTCAATCAGCGTCGGTAAAATACTGAATAATGCATATGACACCAGAGAAGAAACAGCACGGGTACCACGTTCAATATCCCGCGTCATCCCTCCGGTCTGGCGATTTAAATGAAAACGTAAGGACAAACTGTGCAAATGCCGGAATACCTGCAGCGCAATGGTACGTACCGCACGCTGAGTGACCCTGGCAAAAACAAATTCGCGTAACTCAGTAAAAAAGGTGTTCGATAAACGCAGTAAACCATAAGCCAATAACAGGCCCGCCGGCAAAGCAAGCTGTACGCCAGATTTTCCGGGAGTCAGCTGATCAATCAATGACTTTAAGATAAGAGGAACGCTGACAATCGCCAGCTTTGCACAGACCAGGCACAATAGCGCTAAAATGACTCGCCACTTATAGGCCCACAAATAGGGAAATAATGTTTTAATCGCCGCAAAATCATTGCGTGGCTGCCCCGAACCAGGCGGATTAGCAGGTGGAACCGAATAAGAAGAACGCCGCATGGAATAATAGTCTGTAGTTTTTGTGTGCCTAATTGTAACGCTTACCAGAGAATTTTTATGAATACACCCAGCAATCCTTCTTTTAATTCCTCCGTTGATCCTGTGGTCAACCCCGCTGCCAATACGCCGCTGCCATCGCGTATGCCGCAATTACGGGTCATGCCCATGCCCGCCGATGCCAATATACATGGCGATGTCTTTGGCGGCTGGATCATGTCGCAAGTCGATATTGCCGGAGCAATCCCGGCTGCACGACGCACTAACGGCCGGGTAGCCACCATTGCCGTTAATTCATTTTTATTCAAACAACCCGTATTTGTGGGTGATTTATTATCGTTTTACGCCGATGTAGTCAAAGTAGGGCGTACTTCCATCACGGTTTATGTTGAGGTGTACGCCGAACGTAACAGACTACAAGCCGAAACTATCCGGGTTACCGAAGCCACGCTGACGTACGTTGCGACTGATGAGAGCCGCAAACCGCGCCTCATTCCTGATTTACCCGACTGATAAAATAAGCTTAAATAAATTATCAACAATAAGTCTTTAATATAAAGCCCCCCAAACCGGAGATTCTGGATGAACACACGTCTGCGTGATTTTGTTACCGCGTTTGCCGATATGCTGGAACAGCATCAGGACGAACCACACATACTGGAGCATGGAGCACAATTATTGCAAAACCTGGTCACTCACGACGACTGGCTTCCGGAAGACTACGCCAGACCGGACCCCTTGCGTTATCAGCAGTATCTGCTGCATGCCGACTCACTAAGACGTTTTTCTGTAGTGAGTTTTGTCTGGGGTCCCGGTCAGCACACCCCCATACACAATCATACCGTCTGGGGCATGATAGGCATGCTACGCGGCGCCGAAACCGCCCAGAGCTACACCTGGCAGGATGGTGCACTGCAAGAGCATGGCAAGCCGCTACAGCTGCAACCCGGCATGGTCGAAGCAGTATCACCGCGTATCGGTGATGTGCATAAAGTAAGCAATGCATTTACGGATCGCGTTTCCATCAGCATCCATGTTTATGGCGCCAATATCGGTGAAGTGCAACGCTCGGTATTTTCAGAAGACGGCATCCGGAAAGATTTTATTTCGGGCTACGTTAATACCACTTTACCCAATATCTGGAATTTTTCTGCGGATACCGCCACGCCATGACACCGACTACGACACTGCCCGCCATAATGCCGTTTCACCCGCCACTGCGCTCCACACTCTCAGTACGTGATGCGCTGTTATCAAAACAAGAAATCGCCTTACTGGATGTACGCGAAGAAGCACCCCATGCACTCGGTCATCCCCTGTTTGCCGCCAATTTACCGTTGGGGAGGATAGAACTGGATGCATACTCACGCATCCCGCGCCTGAGCACCGCGATTGTGGTGCTGGATAACGGTGAAGGGTTATCCACACTGGCGGCACAGCGTCTGCACACCTTAGGCTACACCAATATCGCCATCCTGGAAGACGGACTATCCGGCTGGCGCGCAGCCGGAGGCGAAATATTCCAGGATGTGAATGCTCCCAGCAAAGCATTTGGTGAACTGGTTGAAGCCCGCGTGCATACACCGTCGCTATCGGCACAGGAAGTACTGGCACTCATTGAAAGCAATGCCGATATAGTTGTATTGGATGCACGCCGCTTTGATGAATACAACAACATGAATATTCCCGGTTCTGTCAGCGTACCCGGTGCAGAACTGGCATTACGTGCCGGCGCACTGGCTGCACGTAAAGAAACCAGGGTCATTGTTAACTGCGCCGGTCGCACCCGCAGCATCATCGGTACACAGTCATTACTGAATGCGGGCATACCCAACCAGGTGCATGCTCTGCGCAACGGTACTATAGGCTGGACACTGGCCGGGCAAACACTGGAGCACGGGCAAACACGTTGCTTCGGCCCGGTTACAGCCGCAGTACAACAGCAAGCAGCGCAAAATGCCTTCAAGCTTGCCGGACGAGCTGGCGTCCGACATATCACGCTGAATGAACTGTCTGTATTGCGCGCACAACCAGACCGGACTACCTACCTGTTCGATGTACGCACTCCGGAAGAATATCGCGCCGGACATCTGCCCGGCTTTGCCTGTGCTCCCGGTGGTCAGTTAGTGCAGGAAACTGAAGCCAATGCCAGCGTTCGCGGCGCACGCATCGTACTGGCCGATGACGATGGGGTACGTGCCAATATGACAGCTTCCTGGCTGGCACAAATGGCATGGGAGGTGTATGTGCTGAATGAGCCGGAACCAGCCACGGTATTTTGTGAGACAGGCCACTGGCAGCCTCCCTGCCTCACCGCACCCTGTGTCGACACTATACAAGCCACAGAGTTAGCCAGCTGGCTGTTAGCAGATTCGGAACAAAAAAACACGACATTGCTACTGGATTTCTCCGGCAGTGCCAGCTACGTCAGGGGGCATATTCCGGGAGCCCGATTTGTATTGCGCTCACAACTGACAAGCGCACTGAAGCAACTCCCCGAAGCGCAAGGCTACGTAGTCACCTGTGACACCGGCCGCTTATCCGTCTATGTAGTTGATGAATTACAGCGCCTCAGCGGCAAGCCCGTAACGCTGCTGGAAGGTGGCACACAAGCATGGATAGCAGCAGGATTACCACTGGAAACCGGTGAATCTGCATTAGTATCACCACGTATTGATCGCTATCGGCGGCCTTATGAAGGAAACGACAATGCAGCAGAAGCCATGCAAGCTTATCTGGACTGGGAAGCAGGTCTGGTGGAGCAGCTACGACTTGATGGCACACACGGATTTTTCGTGCTGGGACAATCTGAATCTGAACACAACTAACTAATTCTGGTAATCAACGACAAAAACACGAAATCCCCACCGGTGCAGCATAACGGCACCGGTGAGAAAATAAGACACAAAAAAGTCCGCACACCCTGTAATTTTTCTGACAATTACAACACACTACCGCAACGCGTAAACTACTATGCAATTCTTTTTTCATTCGCTTTTTCAGCTGTGCCTTCCGATCTGAGCTGACGCCGCAATATCTTACCCACATTGGTTTTAGGCAGGTCAGTCCGGAACTCAATATACTTAGGCCGCTTATAGCCGGTAAGCTCATGCTTGCAATAATCGGCCAGCATTTCCAGCGTCAGTTCCGGATCTTTTTTAACAACATACAATTTAACAGCTTCACCGGAATTAGCATCAGCAACACCAACACAAGCACACTCTGATACCCCCGGATGCATAGCGACGACACCCTCAACCTCATTCGGATACACATTAAAACCAGAAACCAGAATCATATCTTTTTTACGATCCACAATAGTGGTATGACCACGTGCATCCATGATGCCAATATCACCTGTTTTAAAAAATCCATCGGATGTCATAACCTTCGCTGTTTCATCGGGACGTTTCCAGTATCCGGCCATAACCTGCGGACCGCGAACCGCAATTTCACCCGCCACACCCAGCGCAACCACAACACCGTCGTCATCAAGAATAGTGATTTCCGTTGACGGCAAAGGTAATCCTATCGTGCCGGAATACTCTGATGAGGTAAACGGATTCGCCGATACAATAGGCGACGTTTCAGACAAACCATATCCTTCAACAATCGGACACCCGGTAATATTAAACCAGCGGTCAGCAACCACTTTCTGCACCGCCATACCACCGCCCATACTCACCTTCAGACGAGAAAAATCCAACTTACCAAATCCCGGATTATTCATTAAACCGTTATACAAGGTATTCACTGCAGGGAACATATCGACGCTATATTTGGCCAATTCCTTAATAAATCCCTCAATATCACGCGGATTCGGAATCAATAAATTAACGGCTCCCAGACGAAACCCCATCAATCCGCACGTCGTCAGCGCAAAAATATGATACAGCGGCAAAGCACATACCATAATCAATTGCTGCTGAACCGGGTGATGCTCCAGTACGGTCTGAAACCAGGCATCGGCCTGAAGCACGTTTGCAATCATATTGCGATGCGTCAACATCGCACCTTTTGAGATACCGGTAGTTCCGCCGGTGTACTGCAAAAAGGCGACATCCTCCATCTGTATATCGACAGGCAGCAACTTGAGCCGTTCTCCTTCACTGATGACATGATTAAAACGCAAGGCTGTTGGTAATGAATAAGGCGGCACCATTTTTTTTACATGGCGTACCACTAAATTTACAACAGTTCCTTTCATTCCCAGCAAATCACCCATACTGGCGACAACGACATGTTTAATCGATGTATTGACGATGACTTGTTCCAGCGTAGTCGCAAAATTTTCAAGAATAAAAATTGCTTCTGCACCGGAGTCATTCAGTTGATGTTGTAATTCACGTGGCGTATACAAAGGATTCACATTGACCACGGTCAGCCCGGCGCGCAATATCGCAACCATCGCGACCGGATATTGCAACACGTTAGGCATCATAATAGCAACGCGCGCACCCTTGTTTAAACCCTGGTGCTGTAACCAGGCAGCCAGTTTTAACGACATGGCATCTAACTCTGCATAGCTGATCGAGTTATCCATGCATATAAACGCACTACGTGTAGCATAACTGGTAAAACATTCTGTAAATAACTGCGGCAGGGAATGATACTGAGATAAATCAATCTCCGCCGGCACCCCCCGCGGATACGATTTTAACCAAATTTTATCTGTCGCCGTACCGGCTGTACCGGTAACAACCTTGTCTCGTATTTTATCCATACTATCCTCTTGTCTCTGATCTTTGATCTGATGTCTGTGATCTGTGGTGGGATGAGCTGACGGACGGACACAATACGACCCGCACTTAATACTGATAACTTTTTTGTCCGACAGGCTCCTGGCTTGGGTATTGCTCAATGCATAGCTAAAAATTTACAGCTAAAACCCGGCACAATTCTTCGCAGTAAATCGTACGGCAGATACACGTATTGCCGCAAGCAGTTTCACTGAAATTGAGCATCTACTCTAGGAGCCTGTCGGACTTAAGAATCACCGGCTGCAAAATCCGCCTCACCTGATCGATTTTTCATTTCGACACCCTGAGCCCGGCAGGCTCCCGCCAGTTAGACATTCAAACAAGAGTACTGTTCAGTTAATTTTACAAACGACAGCCGGTTAAATCCGGACCACAACCGGACTGAGCCCGGAAAATTTTTAGCACAGTGCACAATAAAAAACTACGCCGACAAAACTACGGTACTTTTTTCCACCTCGACTAACACATCATAAAAAGTAGCGCCGCCGCCCATATCAGCTAACTTCTGGCTCGTCACCGCATTAGCATTCTGACCGTCACCCGCCAATTTTTTCCACCAGATGGAAAGACCGACTACCAATCCCTTACGGGCTTTATCCGTCACACGCACCCGTGCCTGCATGCTGCCACGCTGATTAAAGATACGCACCATATCACCTGTCACAATCACACGGGCAGCGGCATCTTCCGGATGCATATCTAAATGCGGCTCTCCTTCTGTGTCACGTAAACTTTTTACATTAACAAAAGTCGAATTCATAAAATTACGTGCAGGCGGCGAAATCATTGCTAATGGAAACTGTTGCGCCAAAACCGCATTACTCGCGACCGATTCATACGGAGGAATAAAACACGGCAAAGGATCCAGACCATGCTGCAACATAGACTCAGAATAGAATTCACATTTTCCGGATGGCGTCAGAAAATTACCATGAGCAAATGGCGCATCCGGCATAATTAATTTTTGCCAGCCATTTTTTTTAAGAAATTCCCAGTCAAAATGCACTGCATTTACCGTATCAGTACGGAATGCCGTAGCTGCAATCTGGTCGTCTGTTTCACTAAAACAAGCATCATCGAACCCCATGCCTTTTGCAATCAAGCGGAAAATTTCACTATTGGGTTTCGCTTCACCCAAAGGCTGAATGGCCGCATTATTTGCCATCATGTAGTAATGGCCATAGGTTGAATGCACATCGGTATGCTCAAGCTGCGTTGTAGCCGGCAATAAAATATCTGCGTAATCGGCCGTATCCGTCTGAAAATGCTCCAGCACGACAGTAAATAAATCCTCGCGAGCAAAACCTTGCGCTACCTTTCCCGAATCGGGAGCTACTGCAACAGGGTTGGAGTTATAAACGATCAGCCCCGTAATTTCAGGACCAAATTCAGTGCTGGCAGGCTGCAACAAGGCATCCCCTATCTCATTCATATTGATAGTACGCGGTGCCATACCAGGAGCAAGTAAGTCAGGCCGGTGTAAGGCAGCATTATTCTTTGGAAAGGCACCGGACAGAGACAACAGAGCACCACCGGCCGGGTTGCGCCATGCACCCGTTAATGCAGGGAGACAAGCGATATTACGTACCGCCATACCGCCGCCACGCACCCGCTGCACACCGTAATTTAAGCGGATCAGTGTCGCACCTTCGCGACACCCGTTTCCATAATCCCGCGCCAGCTGAACGACTTCATCAACGGTAATTCCACATACTTCAGCTACCCGCTCCGGCGTCCATTCCGCCGCACGTTCGGCTAATTGTTCAAAACCCAGCGTGTACTGCCCGATATAATCCCGGTCAATCAATTCTTCTTTGATCAAGACATGCATCAGACCCAGAGCCAGCGCCGCATCAGTACCAGGCAACAAAGCAATGTGTTGATGGCATTTTTCAGCAGTTAAGGAACGATAAGGGTCAATCGCAATTAAACGTGCACCGGAGCGTTTGGCTTCCTGAGCGCGCATCCAAAAATGCACACTGGAGGCAATAGGATTAGAACCCCAGATAATAATCAGTCTGGCATGCTGAACCTGCTCCAGATCAGTACCAATACTGGCACCCACCGTGTACTTATATCCCGCAGCCCCGGCCGATGCACAAATAGTACGATCCAATAAGGATGCGCCCACTTTATTAAAAAATCGCTGTGCCACAGACTCACCCTGGACCAGGCCCATGGTTCCGGCATAACTATACGGCAGCAAACCCTCAGGATTCACTGCAACGATATTTTTAAGCTTCGCCGTAATAGCCGCAATTGCCTCATCCCAGCTGATACGCTCAAAACGACCTTCGCCTTTTTTACCGATACGTTTTTGCGGATAAAGCAAACGATCCGGATGATACGTGCGTTCAGTATAACGGGCGACTTTGGTACACAATACCCCTCCTGTCGTCGGATGATCCGGATTGCCCTTCACCTCGGTTGCAATGCCATCATTCACGGTCACTAACAGGGCACACGTATCAGGGCAATCGTGCGGACAAACTGCTTTTACTTGAAAGGATGTCATATTCGTTTTCAATAGAGGAAAGTTATATTTATTTTCAGCACACCATCCTGCCGCAGAAATCAGCATCAATCACTGTGCAATCACCGCGTAACAAAATTCAGACTGTTTTATTCCGGTAACTGATCCGCTTTTTGCCCTAATCTCAGGCCTGGATTATTCATTTCACATGCCAGCAAGGCTGCCGACTGATCTGCCGTCGGATGTAGCGGCATCAGTTGTCCATACAAAGCGGTGATCAGCTGTGCTTGGGGTAAGTGCAACTGCATGGCCTGAGCCGCCTTCATGACGTTTTCCATATCTTTATACTGACTTTTTACCTGACCACCTGGTAAAAAATTCCGGTCCAGCATACGCTGTCCATGCACTTCCAGTATCCGGCTTTCAGCAAAACCGCCACGCAATGCTGTTCTGACCGCAGCCGGGTCAGCGCCGCCAGCCTGAGCCAATAACAGGGCTTCTGCTATTAAATTTAATGTTCCACCGACAATCAACTGATTACACAATTTAGCTAACTGTCCCGAGCCGGGCAAACCTACCCGGGTGGGCTTACCCAAGACCTCAAAGACAGATTGTGCACGCATATAATCCGACTCAGCAGCACCTGCCATAATGGCAAGGCTGCCCGCTTCGGCACCCACCACACCTCCCGATACCGGCGCATCCATAAATGCCACGCCATGCGCAGTAAGCATCTGGTGCAACACAAGCGCTTCTGCCTGTTGCGTTGAACTCATATCAATCACCAGTGTGCCGGGAAGCATCGCATCAACGCACTGAGACAGCAATGCATGAACTACAGGACCCGCTTCCAGCATCGTAATTACGATCTGAGCCTGCTGCACCGCCTCAGTAACAGAAGCGGCAAGCCTGGCTCCCAGCGCAACGCAGGGAGCAGCCCTTGATGGTGTGCGGTTCCACACCGTCACCGGAAATCCGGCAGATAGTAAACGGCAAGCCATAGGCTGGCCCATTAAACCTAACCCTACAAATGCAATGGATGGAAGCGTCAAATTAAACTCCGGTTATCTGTGTTTATCTGATTAAATGAAAAATTTCGGCAAAGTACGAAAAAAGACAGCAATGCCATGCATGCTGCTTATTGCGGGCCGGATCACAAGCAATCAGGGTCATATCCTGAATAGTTGTCCCGAATAACTTATTTAAGATCCGTCTGGTCTAACTTTAACCGTTAAAAACTAAAAATTCAAAGAAAAAACCCCCGCTAATTGCTTAGCGGGGGTTTTTTGGAATAACAGCCTGACGATAACCTACTTTCACACTGGTTGCAGCACTATCATTGGCGCAGATTCGTTTCACGGTCCTGTTCGGGATGGGAAGGGGTGGGTCCAAATCGCTATGGTCATCAAGCATAACTGGCGGGTGATGTGTGAACTCATTACTCTGAGTGCCACACACTACCAAATTCTGGCGAAAAAACTAAAAAGAACATTTTTTCAATGAGACCGGATTCTACCTGACTTATTAACTTGCCACAAGTATTAATTAAACGTGGGTTAATTAAATAAACATAACGGCGCCACATTATTCGCAGATCGGTAATAATTTCACTGATATGCGGGAGGGAAAAAGACTAACGCCAAATGAAAAACCTGTCTGTTAATTCAATGACGGGTAAAAACCGGTGCTACCGACAAGGTAATTAATGCGATTGCTAAAGGTACCGTCGAAATAAACCCGATAGTACTAAAACCCAGTGCTCCTACGACTCCGCCGCAAAAGAAAAAAAACACCAGCATCACATGCACTTTTAATTTACTTCTATTGGCGATTACTTCCGCCACTTGCTTCAAT
>CAIWPG010000139.1 GCA_903914535.1 uncultured Oxalobacteraceae bacterium | reverse complement strand
ACCAGCTATCGCCGCCTTGCGCAATCAAAATAAAGAACAAGCTTCCACCCTGATCAACGGAACTACTGCCGAGCTATTTATCCCAGTAAATCAGGCAATCAATGAATTAATACAACTCCAGCTGAACATCGCCAAAGCAGAGTACCAACACACGAATACGACGTATCAATGGGTTAAAATCATCTGCTCCATCGGCGTTGTGTTTAGTCTGATTCTGGCTGCCGTCATCGGGGTCTGGCTGATACGTGCAATTTCAGGACCACTGGAAGCGGCTGTTAAAATTGCGACCGGCATTGCAGCAGGCGATTTAACACAACGCATTGAAGTCCGCACAGGAGATGAAACCGGACGCCTGATGCTGGCATTAAAAAACATGAATGATAGCCTGGTTCATATTGTCTCTCAGGTACGCTCAGGAACCGATACCATCGCCACTGCCTCCGGCCAGATTGCAGCGGGTAATATGGATTTATCGACACGCACCGAAGCGCAGGCCACTTCATTACAACAAACGACCGTGTCAATGGAAGAACAAACCAGCGCGGTTAAACAAAATGCGGATAATGCGAGCCAGGCTAATCAATTGGCGACGTCGGCATCCGAAGTAGCGATTAAAGGCGGCGCAGTAGTTGCTCAGGTAGTCGACACCATGGCCTCCATTAATGCCTCGTCCAAAAAAATTGTCGATATCATCAGTGTCATCGACGGTATTGCATTCCAAACCAATATTCTGGCACTCAATGCGGCCGTTGAGGCTGCACGCGCCGGTGAACAGGGACGCGGATTTGCCGTGGTGGCAACAGAAGTGCGTAGCCTGGCACAGCGCAGCGCTGCTGCGGCTAAAGAAATCACGGCACTGATCAGTGACTCGGTCGATAAAGTGACTACCGGCAGCAAACTGGTTGATGAAGCAGGAAAAACCATGAATGAAGTCGTCAGCAGTGTGCGCCGTGTGACCGATATTATGGGTGAAATTACGCAGGCAAGCCAATCACAAAGCCGGGGCATTGAACAAGTCAATCAGGCGATTTCCAAAATGGATGCAGCAACCCAGCAAAATGCAACTCTGGTTGAAGAAGCAGCGGCAGCGGCGGAAAGTCTGCAACATCAGGTTGGCAATCTGGTGCACGTCGTCGGCATATTCCGGCTGGAGACTCACCACAATACGATTAAACCCGTTAGTCGAAACGTAAAACCGGTCATCGTCAGTAACACCACGACCGTACGCAAACCACTTACGTCGTCTGCTGCACCACGTGATATACCCGTAGCGAAAACGCCCTCACCACTGACAGAACGCCGCAATACTCTGGTAGCCACTGCCGCCGCCACGGATGACTGGGAAGAGTTTTAACGACAGACTAAGCTGTTGTATCAACAAAACGCAGGGGGAAAGCCCGTATGCTTTCCCCTTGCATCTCATGTACTATTCTGCAATATCGTGCTAAGGAACACGGGTAGCTTAGCTTTTCCTGATATAGCGCTGTTCGTCATTTCGGTCCGGCTTGCTGTCTTATTTCAGCCAAAATATCAAAAATTAACCACGTTTAACTCACCTTAGTGCAACAAGCCAAACCGATACTGTACAATCGCGTGATTATGAAAACTCACCCTTTACCTCACCCGATAATATAATAATGTAAGCTCATGCAACAATACCTTGATTTAATGCGTCATGTACAACTCCATGGCAGCGAAAAAACTGACCGAACCGGTACCGGTACTCGCTCGGTCTTTGGCCATCAAATGCGCTTCGACTTGTCGCAAGGCTTTCCTCTGGTGACCACCAAAAAATTACATTTAAAATCCATCATTCATGAATTAATCTGGTTTTTGAACGGCTCGACCAACACGGCATACCTGAAAGAAAATGGGGTATCGATCTGGGATGACTGGGCAGACGAAAACGGCAATCTGGGCCCGGTTTACGGCTACCAGTGGCGTAACTGGCCAACGCCGGATGGCGGACATATTGACCAGATCAGTCAGGTACTGGAGCAAATAAAGCACACACCGGATTCCCGCCGCATGATCGTTTCTGCCTGGAATGTCGCTGACGTACCCAACATGAAATTACCTCCTTGTCATGCACTGTTCCAGTTTTATGTTGCAGATGGAAAATTATCGTGCCAACTTTATCAGCGTAGTGCCGATATTTTTCTGGGCGTGCCATTTAACATTGCATCTTATGCCCTGCTCACCCACATGATGGCGCAACAAGCCGGACTGGAAGCCGGTGACTTTATCTGGAGCGGCGGCGATTGCCACTTGTATTCCAATCATATGGAACAAGTCAGTTTGCAACTGTCACGCCCGCCGATGACTTTGCCAAGCTTAAACATCAAACGCTGTCCCGAGTCGATTTTTGCGTACCATTTTGATGATTTTGAATTTATTGATTATCAATTTCATCCTCATATCAAAGCGCCCGTCGCGGTGTAATGACAGCGTCACACTTACTACCTAAGTTACATACCATGTCAGAACTTACTATCATCGTCGCCACCGATGCCCGACGCGGCATCGGCATTAACAATACGCTCCCCTGGCGTTTACCGGAGGATCTGGCACATTTTAAGCGTATTACCTCAGGGCACACGATTATCATGGGGCGCAAGACCTTCGATTCTATCGGTCGTCCTTTGCCCAACCGTCGCAATATTATCCTCACACGCCAGACCGGATGGCAACACGAGGGAGTTGAAACGGTCGCATCACTGGCCAGCGCACTGGCTCTGGCTGGCGATGAACCTGCTTTTATCATTGGCGGAGCAGAAATTTACTCCCAGGCATTAACACTGTGCAAGCGACTCATCGTGACAGAAATAGCACACAATTTTAACTGTGATGCTTTTTTCCCGGCCATTGATGTCAAAGACTGGCAAGAGACACAACGAATACAGCATCATTCAGAACAAAATGCGTTGGATTACGCTTTTGTTACATATCAAAAAATTTAGGAGCAGGCATGTCTGAAGACGGATTCCACGTACACGGCCCCCACGACCACGAATTAGAACACGCCGGCCATGGCGGTGACAATTTCTCCAGCAAAATTGCTGTTATTACCGCTATCATGGCTACGGCAGGTGCCATTTTTGGATTTCAGGCAGGATCGACCCAAAATGATGCCGCGATGTTTAAAAACAAAGCTGCTATTGTGAAAACCGAAGCTGCTGATAAATGGAATTTTTATCAGGCCAAGTCAAATAAACAAAACCTGGCTGAGCTGGCTTTGTCCATACCCGGCACCGATAAAGATAAGTACAATGCAGATATTGCCCGCTACAAATCTGAAAAAGAAGAATTAAAAAAACAAGCGGAAGAACTCGATATCGCTTCTGTGGAATGGGAAGATAAATCAGCTGAATTCATGCACCGGCATCATCGCTGGGCACAATCTATGACTGCGCTGCAAATCGCCATTTCCATGGCGGCCATTACCTTGCTCACAAGAAAAAAATGGTTAGAATACAGCTCCTATGGTTTAGGTGGTATCGGCGTCACATTAGCTGCTTTGGCCTGGTTGCACATTTAACCAATACAGAAATCACCATGAAAAAATTATTCCCCGCCCTACTGACTGGCGTCGCACTCTGCGCACAGGCGCAGACATCCGATTTTGTACAAACGACACCCGTTCCTTATCTTCAGCAAGATCTGACGGCATCGCTGGGCCTTGGTCTGGCATCAACACTCAAATATGTCAGCAGCTCAGAAAGAACCATACGCCCTTTGCCGGTTATTGACATGCAATGGCAAAGCGGGATTTTCTTTAGTTCCATTTCTGGCTTTGGGATTGATTTTGGCCGCGACGGCACCTGGCAGTATGGTGCCCGTCTGGGACTGGAATCATATCAGGCGCAATCGGCCAGTAACCAAAACGATGGCCCCGGCAATACGATTACCGATATTGAACCCGGTGTATTTGCCAACTACCTGATCAACCAGCATATTACTTTATTATCGTCACTGAGCTCCGGTGCAGGTACCGGTACCGAGCACGATGGCATACAAGCCAGTTTGGGCTTGCGTGGCACAACAACACTGACTGACCGGCAACGACTTGTCGCAACACTGGGAACCACCTGGGCAAGCCAGCATTATATGCAATCGTATTTTGGTGTCACGACTATACAAGCCAACACATCCGGTTTTGCTGTGTACACACCGGAAGCCGGAATTAAAGACATTAAACTATCGCTGGGATGGAATTGGGCTATCGATAAAAAATGGTCTCTCGCTGCCGGAGGTTCGGTTAGTCACCCGATGAATGCCGCTGCTACCAGCCCGCTGGTATTGGATCAAAACAATATTGTTGGCTATGTTGCCACTTATTATAATTTCTAAAATAACCGCCACTCTCTCTGGAGACCTATATGAAATTTCGTTTCCCTATCGTCATTATTGACGAAGATTTTCGCTCTGAAAACACCTCTGGTCTGGGTATCCGCGCACTGGCGCAAGCGATTGAGACTGAAGGTATGGAAATAGTTGGGGTAACCAGCTATGGTGATTTATCCCAATTTGCACAACAGCAATCACGCGCTTCCGCCTTCATTCTGTCAATTGACGATGAAGAATTCGGTGGCGGCAGTGCCGGAGAAATTGACCTCGCGCTGACTTCGCTGCGGGCCTTTGTCGAAGAAATTCGCTACAAAAATTCCGACATCCCGATTTATCTGTACGGTGAAACCCGTACTTCACGCCATATCCCCAACGATATTCTGCGCGAACTGCATGGCTTCATTCATATGTTTGAAGATACGCCGGAATTTGTAGCACGCCATATCATTCGTGAAGCAAAAGCCTATCTGGATGGACTGGCACCTCCTTTTTTCCGTGCCTTAGTGCATTACGCCAACGATGGCTCTTACTCCTGGCACTGCCCGGGACACTCCGGCGGCGTGGCATTTTTAAAGTCACCTATCGGCCAGATGTTTCATCAGTTCTTTGGTGAAAATATGTTGCGCGCCGACGTATGTAACGCTGTCGAAGAATTAGGACAATTACTGGATCATACCGGCCCTGTTGCGGCATCCGAACGCAATGCAGCGCGTATCTTCAATGCTGATCATTGTTATTTTGTCACCAATGGTACATCAACTTCTAATAAAATGGTCTGGCACTCCACTGTAGCACCCGGTGATATTGTCGTCGTCGACCGTAACTGCCATAAATCCATCCTGCACTCGATTATCATGACTGGGGCGATTCCGGTGTTTTTAATGCCGACCCGAAACCATCTGGGCATTATCGGACCTATCCCGCTATCTGAATTCACGATGGAAAATATCCAGAAGAAGATTGAAGCGAATCCATTTGCCCGTTTAGCCAAAAACAAAAAACCACGCATTCTGACTATCACGCAATCAACTTATGACGGCGTGATTTATAACGTAGAAACGCTCAAAACTATGCTGGATGGTGAAATTGACACCCTGCATTTTGATGAAGCCTGGTTACCGCACGCGACTTTCCATGCTTTTTATGAAAATATGCATGCAATAGGAAAAGATCGTCCTAAAGCTAAAGAATCAATGATATTTTCAACACAATCAACCCATAAATTGTTGGCAGGTATCTCTCAGGCATCCCAAATTTTAGTGCGCGACTCAGAAAATAATAAATTGGACCGTGACCGCTTTAACGAAGCGTACCTGATGCACACCTCCACTTCACCGCAATATTCCATTATCGCCTCTTGTGACGTGGCTGCCGCTATGATGGAAGCACCGGGCGGCACGGCACTGGTAGAAGAGTCGATTTTTGAAGCGCTCGATTTCCGCCGTGCTATGCGTAAAATTGATACCGAGTGGGGACAAGACTGGTGGTTTCAGGTTTGGGGACCGGATGAATTGTGTGAAGACGGTATCGGCTCGCGTGAAGACTGGATTATTCGCGCCGAAGATAACTGGCATGGTTTTGGCAATCTGGCACCTAATTTCAACATGCTGGATCCAATCAAAGCCACAATTATTACCCCGGGCTTGTCACTGGAAGGACAGTTTTCTGAAACAGGCATACCGGCATCCATCGTGACAAAATATCTGGCAGAACATGGTGTTATCATCGAAAAATGTGGCTTGTACTCATTCTTCATCATGTTTACCATCGGCATTACCAAAGGTCGCTGGAATACCCTGTT
>CAIWPG010000138.1 GCA_903914535.1 uncultured Oxalobacteraceae bacterium | reverse complement strand
CTTTTGAAACGCGTGCTACTTTTTTAGCAACAGGTGCCGGATTCAACAAATCGGCGATCCGCTTCTCCAGAGCATTTTCTTGCTTACTTAATACAAAATGGGCAGGACGTGCGGTCTGAACGATACTCCAGCGAACCACAGGAGCATTGCCTGACCGGTTCAACAAGCCGCGATCGAGTAACCATTGCTCAAATACGCGTGTTGAGTAATTACTTTCAATCCAAATCAAATTATCAGAACTTGATTTTTTGGTATTGTTAGCACGAACCAGTATCTCGTAAATCATTTTTCATTCTCCAATGACGGAATCTTCACTTCGGGAATTACACCCTGACAAGGACTTGTTGATTAACTCTGAGCTGAAAACGTCTCTTTATGCCATTCCGTTGACAGAGCTCAACTCAAATTTACATTGCGCGAATTTTGTCAAATAACAACAACATCAATTAACAAGGCCATTTAATTATGTTATTTTCCTAAAAGAAACAAATGTACTGGCAGCACCTTTCCTTTTTCAAAAAATCGGGCGGTAAGCAGGCAATCCCGATGACATCCCCCATTACCGTTACGAACACTAAATTTGCGCCAGCACATTAATCAATATCAACTGTCGGGGTACAATTCCCCCCTTAACTTCCCTTGCAATAAATTTCAATGCACTCAACCAGCACCCCGTCTGCCACCGGTAGCAGCTCACTAGCCCTTGCCGCAAAACAGCACATCAGTGATATTCTTTCCATCGCCTTCGAACACACCAATCATCATGCTGCCGTTGTCGTGTTTGATCAGCGTTGTGCACTGTCCGTTATCCTGACGGACGGATACAAGCAATGTCTGCCGGATGCACACTTTATCGATTTTGATTCTGTTACACCAGAACAAGTATTAGCTGCATTTATCCCGTTAAAAGCAGCCGATCTGGTGGTATTGATTCAATCCACTAATTTTCGGTTAGAAGCATTCCGGATTCGGGTCGAACTTTTCAAACGACAGCTAAAAGTCATTGAGCATCCTCATCTGGCGCGGATGGAAGGCAACGAAGTCCCGCTTTATATCGACTCGCTCGCCTACGACCCTGCCTATTTCCGGGGTGTGGGACAAGCACTGAAATCGCGCATCGACCGTGCCGGCCGCGCCAGCATTGATAGCGGGGAAGGTGCAGAACTGGTCTTCGGTGGCTCGCTGGAACCGGCCAAATTAAACATTGGCGACTACAGCAATATGCTAAACGTAGGTGGCCAGTTTCCCATAGGTGAGGTCTTTACTGAAGCGCAGGATTTAGAAGCAGTGAACGGGCGGGTACGTATTTCTATATTTGGAGATACGTCTTTTTCCGTCAACAAACCGACACAAGCCATCACGCTAATCATCAGCAAAGGCAGGGTAATTTCGACAGAAAACTCGACACCGGAATTTGACCTGGTGCTGGAAAATATACGTGCAGATGAGGGAGAAATCTGGTTGCGCGAACTCGGCTTTGGTTTAAACCGTGCTTTTAACGAAGAACGCACTGTCAGCGATATCGGCACCTATGAACGTATGTGCGGAGTCCATCTGTCACTGGGAGCCAAACACGGCAGCTACACTAAACCGCAAATCCGCCGCGCCGCATCTAAATATCATGTTGATGTATTTGCTGCAACAGTAACGGTACGACTGGACGATGATATCGTTTATCGCAACGGTGAGTGGCAGGTTTAAAATCGGAATTAACAAATATAGCCGCTATGGCGGCATTTCGCCCGCCGTGCAAATTACCATAAAACCAACATCAATACCACTCTAAAAATATATTTTACTCGAATCCTGCCGAATCAAATCACGACAGGGGATAATAGCGCCTGAACTTAAGGACGACAGCGCGATGGCAAATTGCTGCGCTTGGCTTTTACTATTTTTTGGAAGTAACGTTATTTTGAATACGAAAAGAAACAAACGCTGGAATGGGGACGTTGCGACATTGAACGCTGCCTACCTCAAAAACGTCATTGAAAAGATGACTGCTTATGGTGACCGTGCGCAATTTACCATGAACGGCAATATTCAGGGCCCTAACTACCAGGTAATCAATCAGGCCGAAAAGAAAATGTCGTTTGATAGCAGCAATCGCCTGATACAAACCACAGTTGAAGATTTTTCCGGTGCAAATGCTTCACGCATCTATACACTGGAACAAATCAAAGCACTTCTTTCCAATGTAGATTCCCCTATTGTAAAAAGCAGTGTAGTCCGTACACGCCGCGTTGTCGGTGCCAGCCCCGGCACCAGCAGTGGTCCGCGTGGTGGTTCAGCACTCACTAAGGCTAAAGAACAAATTGCAATTCAAAAATACGAATATTACAAAAGCAATCGTGATGCACTGCCTTCTGATATCCGTGAACACTCTGATGAAATTACCCGTATGATGGAAAAAGGTATGTCTGCTGAAGCGGCCTTTGAAGAAGCAATCAAACTCTGCTTCGATCATTAATACCGTAAGCGGCGATCTGTCTGTGCAGTAAAAAAGGGGCTTACGCCCCTTTTTTACTTTACCGGATAAAAAATTCCTGCCCGCTTACGCCAGCACTGCCGCCATCGCCTGCGCGGTAGCTTCTACGTTACGGGTATTTAACCCGGCGATACACATCCGGCCGGAACGCAAAATATACACACCAAATTCATCTTTTAAACGATCACACTGCGCCGGATTCAGGCCGGTGTAACTGAACATACCGCGCTGCGTTAAGAAATAACTAAAATCACGACCCGGCAATTTAGCGCTGAGCACATCATGCAACTGACGACGCATAGCCTGAATACGTTCACGCATAGTCACAACCTCCGCCTCCCAATCCCGGCGCAAATCAGGATCAGTCAACACCCGTGCAACCAACTGACCACCATGTAACGGCGGCGTTGAATAATTGCGCCGCACATTCGCCTTAAGCTGCCCCAGTACATTGACGGCCTGAGCTGCATCCGGACAAACTACGCTGAGTGCACCGCAACGCTCGCCATACAAACTCATATTTTTAGAAAAAGAATTTGCCACTAAAAAGCTTAAACCACTATCTGCCAGCAAACGAATAGCAAAGACATCCTCTTCAATACCGTCGCCATACCCCTGATAAGCAATATCAATAAACGGTAATAATTCACGCTCTTGCAATACAGGCAACAGCTTACGCCACTGATCCTGGCTTAAATCAACACCTGTCGGATTGTGGCAGCACGCATGCAGCAAGACAACGCTACGGGCCGGTGCCTGACTCAGCGCTGCCAGCATAGCATCAAACTGCAAACCACCGGTATCCGCATCATAATACGGATAAGTGCTCACCGTTATCCCCGCACCTTCAAACACGGAACGGTGATTATCCCAGGTAGGATCACTGACCAGAATGCCACTTTCAGGAAAATATCGCTTAATAAAATCGGCGCCCACACGCAGACCGCCACTGGAACCCACTGTCTGTATCGTCACTACACGTCCGTCAAGTACCGCCTGACGATCGGCACCAAACAACAGATGTTGTACTGCCGTGCGAAAATTAGCAGCCCCTTCCATTGGCAAATAAGGACGCGCACCTGACTCAGCAACCACCTTGAGCTCTGCTGCACGTACCGATGGCAACATAGGAATTTTTCCATCATCATCAAAATAAATACCGATAGAAAGATTAATTTTATTAACACGGGGATCTTTACCAAAAGCTTCATTCAACGATAAAATCGGATCACCCGCGTAGGGCTCTACATGCAAAAACATACAAAAACCTCCAGATCATTTTCCAGCGTGTATGTTACACCACAACACTCTCCGTTCAGGGCTACATCTTAACTAATTCACGTTTAATCTGAATCAAGCCCACTGCCACTATATCCGCGTTATTACTACACTGCTGCTGTTGCAATTTACCGCCATAGCACCACATAGATGCAAGTCCATAAATGCTTGATTATTTTATGACTGTTCTCTGATTATTACAGCCCTTCATACCAAGGAAAGACATGACTATCTCAATTTACGACGCTTCCATCCCTGTATTCAAACAAATGCTGAGCAGCATGAGTCAAATTTTGAGCAAAGCAGAGATTCATGCTAATGCAAAAAAAATTGACCCCGCCGTTTTTTTACAATCGCGCTTATACCCAGATATGTTTCCCTTAGTGCGCCAGGTGCAAATTGCCGCTGATTTCGCCAAAGGCGTTTCTGCAAGACTGGCCAATGTTGAAGTACCTGCATACATAGATAACGAACAAAACTTCGCTGATTTACAAACGCGCATAAACACCACACTCGCCTTTATCCAGTCACTTACCCCAGAACAACTGAAAGGCAGCGAAACACGTGAGATCGTTACACGACCAGGCACACCAAAAGAGAAAAAATTTACAGGACAATCGTATTTACTGAGCTATGGTCTGCCACAATTTTTCTTCCACATCAACGCCACTTACGCCATTCTGCGCCACAACGGTGTAGAAATTGGTAAGGGCGATTACATGGGTACCGTGTAAGCAACCCTGCCGGATTGGGTCGTCACCGGAAAATCAACAATGACGACCCAACTACCTCCCGTAACAATCCAGTTAATTACTGATATATCTTTTATTTTTTGAATTTAATTTACCTTTTTTGAAGTTGCCATGATTTAATTTACCCAAATTTAGTAATTACGGTAAGTTTGTTAGTTAAAAATTAACTGTATCTGCTTAATCTATTTTATTGGGATTGATGAAAAATTACTCCGACAAAATTTGTCATCACAGGCAAAGTAAAAGGCAATGGCATCACCGGGGCAATTTTATACAATCCTGCTAATCAGGCCGGGCAGGCAAGATCAATCGAGGTTATATTGGAACAACTCAGCACTTTTGCGCATTCCGTTTACAAAGCCACTAATTTGCACCTGTTTGATGACATACATGAAAACGAACTGGATATTATTTATAAAATAATCGGCGATTGTGCCGTAGTATTGGCACGCGCAGGTCAAGCAGTTATTACAGCACAGAGTAACAGTGTAAATTTATATATTGTTTTACAAGGTGAGTTAACCGTCATTCCTGATGATTCAACAGTCAATACGATGTCTTCCATTCAATTTCTTCAGGGAGAATGCGTCGGAGAACTCTCCGTACTGGATGAAGAAAACCATCAGCACACCGTTTGTGCTGCCGTTGACACAGAATTGCTCGTCATTGAAGCAACGAATCTGTGGCGTCTTATTGACGAATCCAACGGTGTAGCGCGCAATTTACTCAGATTGTTATCATTCCGCATCCGCACCACTAACGCACTGCTGCGGCGCAAACAAAAAGTGGGGGAGTTTTATCGTCAGTTATCCATGATTGATGGTCTGACCGGACTCAATAACCGCGCCTGGCTAAACTGCCAGTTACCTCATTTGATACAATCGGCACACGCAACAAAAAGTCCACTTTCCATTATCATGGCAGATCTGGATCACTTTAAAAATTTCAACGATATGTACGGGCACTTGCTGGGTGACGACGCCATCCAGACTGCGGCCAAAGTACTCAATTCCGCACTGCGTCCAGCCGATTTTGCCGTGCGTTACGGTGGTGAAGAATTAATGGTCATCCTCCCTGATACTCCGCTGCTGTCCTGTCACCTGGTCGCTGAACGACTTTGCCTGAAACTACGCAGATCACGTGTATTCTCGGATAAGCAGATTCAGTTACCGCATATTACCGCATCATTTGGCCTTGCTACTCTCAACCCCAGTCAGGATTTTCACAGCCTGATTGCCGCTGCTGACGAAGCCTTATATCGCGCCAAGCGTGCCGGACGCAACCGGGTTTCCTACTAAAAATAATTGTAAAAAAGCCGCTCCTATGAGCGGCTCAGGCAATTCTTTTCATCACAGCAACTGCAATACCCTCAAAAACGATACCCGACCGATATCTGTGTAACCCACGGATTAAGCGTCGTATCGATAGATTGACCGGTAGATAAATGCGTCGTCGTTTTAATAAATGACTTATTGACGGAAGCATCCAGATACCACTTGGAATTAAATGCATAATTAAAACCCAGCTGCGGCGTAAATCCCCAGGTATTATCGACAATAAAAGTCGTCGGTGTACCACCGGGATTAGTGAGTGCAGTCAAAGTACCGTTCCCGGTTTCTTCCTGAAAACGCACATAACTCAGACCCAGACCGAGATAGGGCCGGAGTGTCGCATTTGCTTCAAAAAAGCGGTACTGCCCAAACAGAGTGGGGGGCAGTTGCTGCACTGTACCTATGGCCCCGGCTCCCAGGATAGAACCAGCCGCATACATGGTATGTTTTAGCGGCAAACCCACATAAAATTCTGCTGAAATATGGTCTGTAAACATATACGAACCAGAAAACAAGACCGTACCTGCCGACCCGACATCAACCTTGGTTTCCGGCAGACTGGGCGCTGTCATATTACCGCTGCTGACTTGCGGATCAAAGTACGAATATCCTGCCTTAGCAAGATAAGTCCCTGCGGTTTGTGCCATAGCACCTGCACTGGCAGATAGCAACAATGTACAGGCTAATACATGAATAGATTGTTTCATTTTGTCTCCTATTTTTTATATCTGAGCCAACCGGATTCGCATCAATTGACCCTGCATACTCACCAGTTTTACAGCCAGCCTTTAATCGCCATCTGGCTTGCCACATAGCGGGCTAATAGCAAGTTACCGTAAGGCGTAGGATGAACCAGGTCGGCAAATTGATAATGACTGACATCACCGGCGATCACATTACCGGCATTACATACCAGTGAAGAACCCAATGCATTAGCGGGATAAGACAGATTGCATGCCGTATCAGTCACGTTAGTTAAGCCATACGTTGCAGGATTTCTGACCTGATCAGCAGAGATGGAATGGGCATCAACATACAGCACTTTTGAGCTATTCCCCAAACCAGACTCTAACTGACTGTTAAACGTCGTTACCATGGTATTAATCAGTGCTTGCGAACCAGGCGCAGCGGCTTCTGCCTGAGTACCCATCGGAGTGGTACTCAGATCCGGCAGATTCACTACCACCACGTAATTAGCACCGTTTGCCAATAGCAGATTATTGACATACCCGGCCAGCTCGCCGCCAGCTTGTGCCATTGCCGTCACCGCCGTGGCAGGCGTTTCAAGGCTGTTTGCTATCGCCGTAAATTGAATAATGGCATCATTACCACCAGCCAAAACAAATACCACTTCCTTACCTGTAAAAGCATGACCATGTGAAGCAAGGTGATTCGCCATTTGCATGACTACCGGCACAGTAAGTTGTCCAAGTAAGGCATTAGACCCGCCCAGTAACACATTGCCCGGACCGACCGGGTTAGTTACCCGTGCGCCGCCCTGTGCATACGATGTACAGTTAGAATAAAACTGTGTGGATACACTAAATCCGGGCGCACTGCCATTCAAGCCGGTTTCAGCAGCACACAATGGAGTTTGCCCCAATGTCCCCGTAATCAATTCCGTCCAGTTGCTCGGCGTCGGTGCGCCATTGGTCATAGAATTGATGGTGTAGCGACCGCCTCCCAGCAGATTAATAGCTCCGACGTCATAACTACCTACGTCACTTAAACTATCACCAAAAGTAACGACAGATGAAAATTGAATTTTCGTGGTCTGATTACCTGCACCACCACTGCCACAACCGGTTAATACCAACGCTGACAAGCTTATCAACGCCGCCAGTACCATTTTATTTTGACGCATGTCTGTCTCCTGTTTTTTTAATGACTACTCTAAAAGCACATCAGCGTCACCATTACTCCACACACAACATCGCCAGATTCTGTGTATGGAACCAACCGTAATTTGTAACGCTTGCTGATTTTTAGCTACATAAAAAATTGTTGCCGCTCATCCGGGTATCCGGAAACCAGTCTTTTCTATTTTTCATGCGATGGATTAATTGATCAATTTCGTGATACATCCATCAATAGAACGATCGTTCTTTTTTGGAATAGCCAGTATGTCACCCCGGATACGACATTAGCTAGCAAGAAGTTTCATTTAGAGTAGTTCCTCTTTTTTAAAAACAACGCCCCGGAAAGCACAACCGTATGCAAGCACCGGCACAACACACAGCAAAATAAGGTTTATTTTATCTTTCTTGTTTTTTGACACCATGCCGTTTTTGCTGTGCTATCGAATTTAAAGATGGAACTATAATTTTGCGCTGCACTAAAAAATGTCAATTT
>CAIWPG010000137.1 GCA_903914535.1 uncultured Oxalobacteraceae bacterium | reverse complement strand
GATTTGGGCTTTTTCTGCATCAGTCAGTTCACGACTGCTTACCTTACCATTTTTATCTGTTTCACGTTTAAAGTTAACCACAACGGCAACGGTGAGTCGTTTGACTCCCCCCATAGCCAATTGCGTATAGCGTACTGTTTTATCGACTTCATAATTGGTGGTCGCTTCTTTTTGCGTTATGCCGTTGTTTGCGGCAGTAGCCGATGCTGCGGTGGCAGAGGCACCGCCAGGCACGGTAATCGGTGCGGTGGCGGAGGTCGGCGGCTGGTTGCTCATGGCACCGGGAACGCCGGAGGCATTTGCGCCGGTTTTATTGACGGATTCGCTGGTTTGCTGGCTGCGCACACTGGCAGTTTCCGGCGACTGATTAGGTCTGTAGGTTTCTGCAGCTTGTTCTGTGCGGGAAAAATCAATGTCTGCCGTGGCTTCTGCCCGGATATTAGCTGCTCCCACAATCGGAGAAATAATGGATTCAATGCGTTTAACAATATCTTGCTGTATATCCTGAACGTATTTAAGCTGGCTGGGATTGAGTTGTCCGCTGGTGTTAGGTTTTGTTGTATCGGACAGTAAATTACCACTCTGGTCGACTATGGTTACATTTTGTGCCGGTAATTCAGGCACGCTGCTGGCGACTAAATGAATAATTGCGCTGACTTGTTGTTGGTCCAGCAGACGGTTTGCGTAAAGATTAAGCACAACAGACGCGGTGGGTTTTTGCTGGTCACGTACAAATACTGTATCTTTGGGTAAGGCCAGATGAACCCGGGCGCTTTGTACTGTCGAGATGGATTCGATGGAACGTGCTAATTCACCTTCCAGTGCACGTTGAAAATTAACCTGCTCTAAAAATTGTGAAATACCTAATTTTTGATTTTCCATTAACTCAAAGCCGACATTGCCGCCTTTAGGCAATCCCTGAGAGGCCAGTTTAAGGCGGGCATCGTGTACTTGTGTCGCCGGAACCAGGATAGCGCTGCCGCCCTCAGAAAATTTATAAGGGATATTCATTTGCTGTAGCGACGCGACAATAGCACCGCCATCGCGATCCGTGTAATTAGAAAACAGGACGCGATACTCCGGTTGTTGGTTCCATAACCAAATGCCGACCATTAATGCCAGAATTGCAGCTGCCCCACCTGCTAACATGAATAAACGAACACCGGGTGTTTGTGTTATTCCAAAAATTTTGGGGGCTGGTATTGCTGCTTGTTCGGCAACCTCCATATTGTGTTCTCCATTTGTGGTCGGTTACGCAAATTAATTAAATAATGTTATAACCGATATTATGCAAGTTTAATTACTCCTCGTGCAAACTCGGGTAAATATAGCTTGAAAAAGAGTGAAAAAATAAGTAAAAAATAACAAAAGGAGTATGCGCTCAGGCCATTGTTATTTTAAGTTTCCTAATGGCAATTCAAAGGAGTGAATATAGGGCTAAATATCGCGTTGATCTTGGTTAAAAATACCATGGTTCTCTGTTATAGTTACCATCGTCTGTTCATGCGCCGTTTTTATGGTTGCTGAATTTGCCGGAATAAGGAGAAGCCACGATGAGTATAGGAATAAATACCAGTCAGATTGATGCAATGGTTTCACAATTGCGTTCTGTTGCTGCGCGTGCTGCGGCACCGTCACAGGTCACCGATACCAGTCCCTTGCAGGCCGCTGGTATGTCTGCCGGAGCGACAGGCGCTGCTGCTACTCCTTCGGTCAGTTTTGCCGACGCTCTTAAAAATTCGATAGATCAGGTCAACAAAGTTCAAAACGATGCCCAGCAACTGGGTAATCGTTTTATTCAGGGCGACGATAAAATCAGTCTGTCGGACGTTATGATTTCTACGCAAAAAGCGAATATCAGCTTGCAGGCCAGCGTACAGGTCAGAAATAAGCTGGTTGCTGCCTATAACGATATTATGAATATGCAGGTATAGGCTTAATCCGGATCGGCTTATCCCAGGTTGGTCCGTCTGGCATTACGTTCGCGTTCAAGTTTGGTAATGAATTTTTGAATTTGTGATAGCAGATTTTGTGGCAGATCGAGAAATTGAAAACCAATCCGCCGACTGGTTTTTTCATTCATCAGCGTCAGATCAATAGAATTACGGATTTGCAGCGTTACATCTACAATGCCTATACCGGGCAACTCGATTTTTGCCTGTTTGTAGATAGAGCCGAATGTTGCGTCGAGTAATTTCTTTTCATCCAGAAGCGCCACACCGCCGCAGCTGATATCGGCAGCGGGGAGTTTGATATAGCCTCCGCCATGTTTTTTATCCATGGGGATAGTGCATAAAATAGGGTGGGTGATCGGTGTATTGATCCGGTAAAATTCACGTCGTTGCAGGCGTATTACACTTACCGGCATGGTAAATTTCAGTGCAGGTGTTTGCTGAAAAGTCGTGCGTTGTACGCTTTGTGATGAAAACTGAATACCAATTTTATCCAGTGCCGCTTCAAAAGAAACGCGGGGTGCTTCAACAATACGCTGATTAGCGGTGTTAGACGATGCGCAGCCGACCGTGACCGAATTGTCGTCGTCATTCACATCAAGAATCATGCTGATCATGACTTCAGCACCGTCATTAATAATCATGCTGACTAATTGTTTTTTGTCTTTTAAGCCACGCATTACTGCAATAATTTCTTTGCGCGATTCAAGTTGGAACGGACTTTGATTCTCGGTCCCTAACACGGGGATAAATGGTTTCATAATGTCAATCTAGGGTGTCGATTTTGATGCTACGATATGTGGAGGAACAGTGTTGGTCGCTTGTTGATTTTCGATATGGTATAGCCAAGCAAGAAGTTCTGCAACGGCGCGATACAGTGCGGGTGGAATATCCTTATCCAGGTCGACTTGCATCAGCAGGGAAACCAGTTCTTTCGATTGATGTACGAAGATGTTATTGTCTCTGGCACGCGCAATAATCGCTTCAGCGATAATCCCGCGCCCCTTGGCAACGACTCTGGGTGCTGCCGAACCGGTCTGGTATGCCAGCGCTACTGCATTGAGCAGTGAGGATGGCGGCGGAGGTGGTTGTTGCGAGTTGCTCATTGATTAATTACCGGCATCTGTTATTGAGGATGTTGCCGGTTTAACCAGCAGAGAATCCAGTGTGGCTCCGCTGCCTTGTAATGCTCCGGCAAGATCATCGGCATGTTGCCGGAGTGTGTTGGCCACTGCACTGGTATCTGTCTGAAGTTTGATGTGTAAGTGGTCACCTATTAATTGCAGATGACCTGATATCGTGCCCAACTGAGGAAGTTCAAAACTGACAGTGCTGCTCCAGCTGGGTTCGGCTGCCGCTCTGTTTTTGTCGGGAGCATCTCTGCTAATTTCCATCTGGAGCGATTGTCCCGGCCACAGCTGGCCTTGCCAGGAGATGCGCTGCTGTTCCAGCGTGTGTAATTGTTGTCCGATGAGTGTGCTTGTTTCAGGGGACGTGACCAGTTGCATCATGCTGTTTTGAGGCGTTGCGCTTTGCGTCGTTGCCGGTAGCTGGGCTTGCGGTTCTTTCATCAGGTCACTGGTGCTGCGTTGTCCTTCAGCCCATTGCTGCAAATGTGATTCATAAAATAATCCGCTGGTGCTGACGCCATGTTGTAATGCCTGGCTCAATTGTGCTGCGGTAGCCGGCGGTTCGGATAATAATGGAATTTTACTGGTGCTGACAGGCGTGCTGGCAGTACTGGCGCTGTCTTGTATTAACTGGTTAATGAGTTTGCCGGCCGAACTTAGCGTGGCAGGGGTACTGTCCGGCGTTTGCGCCAGTGAGTTGAGTAAACCGGCATTGGATTCCGCAGTAGTGGCAGCAACATTGGCTCCGGCATGCAAATACAAAGAAAGACCGGGTGCTCCTGTGCCACCGGTTCCCGCGCCTGCTTCTGCAGATACGCCAAATTCATCAATTAACTGTTGCGTTGTTCCCAGTGTCGCTGTGGTTGTTTTATCTTGCCCGTTTACGCTGAGCAGAAATGTGGCGCGCGGTGTCAGTGAAATCAGGGTCAGCGGCAGTTTTGCTCCCAATGTCGTTCCGGCAGGCAGTTGCATACGGGCTGCTGTGTCGG
>CAIWPG010000136.1 GCA_903914535.1 uncultured Oxalobacteraceae bacterium | reverse complement strand
TGGCCCTACTGGTGAAGTATGGCTGACTGATATTAATGAATCCATGTTGCGGGTAGGCCGGGATCGCCTTCTGAATAAAGGCATTATCACTCCGACCCTGCTTTGTGATGCGGAAAAAATCCCCTTTCCGGATAATTACTTTGATCGCGTGACGGTCGCGTTTGGTTTACGCAATATGACGCATAAGGATGCAGCTCTTGCCGAGATGCGCCGGGTATTGAAACCCGGCGGGAAATTGCTGGTGCTGGAATTCTCCAAAGTGTGTAGTGCATTGCAAAAGCCGTATGACGTGTACTCGTTTTCTGTTCTTCCGTGGTTGGGCAAAAAGATCGCTAATGATTCAGAGAGCTACCGCTATCTGGCTGAGTCGATACGTATGCATCCTGATCAGGAAACCCTGAAAACGATGTTACAGGACGCAGGTCTGGAGCGCGTTACGTACTTTAATTTATCTGCAGGTGTGGCTGCACTTCATACCGGGATAAAAATCTAGGAGAGAAATTATGACGAAGTTTTTGTTGGCAGCACTCATGCTGGTGAGTACTCTTGCTCTGACGATGAACGATGCCGAAGCGAAGCGTATGGGTGGTGGCGGGTCTTTTGGTCGGCAGTCCTCCAATGTTTCGCGTCAACAGGCACCGGTTCAGCCCAGCGTGGCTCCGGCCAGACCAGCTAATTCTGCTGCATCGGCAGCTCCCGGAACGCAGGCACCGGCCAGTCCCTGGAAGGGAATGCTGGGCGGTGCGCTGCTGGGTCTTGGTGTAGGCGCTTTGCTCTCACATTTGGGGCTGAGCGGCGCTGTAGCCGGTATGCTGGGTATGTTGCTGATGGTGGGACTGGGTGTGGCGCTGATCATGTTATTGTTGCGTTTATTCCGGAAAAAGTCCGGGCAGCCTGCTTATCAATCCGTGTATGCCGGTAATTCTTCTTATGGCCTTAATCCGGGTAACACTGTGCCGGGTACCGGCTCTGATCCGTTTTTAGTTGGTTCGTCCAGTGTGGCAGAGGCTGGTTTGGGTTCTGCATCTGTGCCGGTTTCTCCTGCTGCAAACTGGCATATCCCGGCCGATTTTGATGTGCCTGGCTTTGAGCGTAACGCTAAGACGTACTTTATCCGTCTTCAGGCTGCCTGGGATAAAGCCGATATCAATGATATTCGCGAATTTACCACACCTGAAATGTATGCTGAAGTCAGGCTGCAAATTCAGGAGCGTGGTGCTTCTGCTAATGTTACTGATGTTCAAACTATTAATGCTAAACTGTTGGGAATAGAAACACTGGAACATGATTATCTGGCTAGTGTCCGTTTTACCGGTACTATCAGGGAAGCACCGGAAGCTGCCACAGAATCATTTGATGAAGTGTGGAATTTGGTTAAACCGATATCGGGACAGGGTGGCTGGTTGCTGGGTGGTATACAGCAGGCTGCCTGATTGTGACCGGGAGTCTGCCGGACTCCTGAGAGCTGTTGGTTTATTTAGTCACGTCTAACCCGGGAATCTGGTTATCTCAGGGTCGTCCGCAGTCAATTGCGGACGGCTTTTTTTTAAGTAAAAAAATGAACTTATCCTTACTCATTCCCGCGCTCAATCATGTGCTTGCCCAAGAATCGTGGGCCAGTCGTCAATTACAACTTCATGCCGGAAAAACAGCCTGTATCGACCTGAGCATGTTTTCCATTCGTTTCAGAGTGACAGGGCAAGGTTTTCTTGAGCCTGCGCCCGATGAGATGCCGGTCAGCGTGACCATACGTATCAATCCGGCCGATTTGCCCTTAATACTGCGCGATAAGCAGCGTGCTGTTTCTTATGTGAAGCTGGAAGGCGATGCCGATCTGGCACAAACGATTTCGGAACTCGGCTTAAATTTACGCTGGGATGCCGAACAGGAATTGAGCCGGGTGGTGGGGGATATACCCGCACGGCGTATGGCCATGGCAGGTAAGTCCTTATTTTCTTCACTGCAACGTAGCGGACAGAAATTACAGGAAAATATTGCAGAGTATTTTTTGGATGAAAATCCACAATTAGTACGGCCAGTCCGGGTCAGTGAGTTTGCCAGAGAAGTCGCCCGTACCCGTGATGATGTAGAGCGTTTAATGAAGCGTATCGAAAAATGTGAAAAGGCGCGTCAGAAACATGTTTAAATTTTTTCGGCTATTGAAGATTTTTCGGGTAACGATACGCTATGGTCTGGATGAAATTGCCTTTGCCAGTTTGGGGGCGGGTCGTATCGGACGTTTGCTGGAACGATTACTTTTTTTGCGGGACTTGAGTGCGCCGCGTGGCGTACGCCTGCGTTGTGCCCTGGAAGAACTTGGGCCTATTTTTGTTAAATTCGGCCAGGTATTATCCACACGCCGTGATTTGATGCCGCTGGATATTGCCAATGAACTGACCAAATTACAGGATCGCGTGCCTCCTTTCTCCAGTGATCTGGCGATTGCGCAGATTGTGGCTTCGCTGGGAGCGCATCCCGATACGCTGTTTGCCAGTTTTGAACGTATTCCGGTTGCATCGGCCTCTATTGCACAAGTGCATTTTGCGGTACTGAAGGATGGTCGTGAAGTGGCTGTCAAAGTGCTGCGTCCCGGTATGAAGAAGTCTATCGATCAGGATGTGGACTTAATGCATGTGGCTGCTGATCTGCTGGGGCGTTTATGGCCTGATGCCAAACGTTTAAAGCCTAAGGAAGTGGTGGGGGAGTTCGATAAATATTTGCACGATGAACTGGATTTAATGCGGGAAGCGGCCAATGGCAGCCAGTTACGGCGTAATTTTGCTGAATCCACCCTGTTGCTGGTGCCGGAAATGATGTGGGATTATTGTTCACCTTCGGTGATTGTCATGGAACGGATGAGGGGTGTGCCTATCTCTCAGGTTGATAAATTGCAGGAAGCTGGCGTCGATTTTAAAAAATTATCCCGCGACGGGGTTGAGATTTTCTTTACCCAAATTTTCAGGGATGGATTTTTTCACGCAGATATGCATCCCGGAAATATCATGGTGTCGGTAGAACCGGCGACACTGGGACGTTATATTGCACTTGATTTTGGTATTGTCGGTACGCTGAATGATTTTGATAAAGATTATTTATCACAAAATTTTCTGGCATTTTTCCGGCGCGATTATAAGCGTGTGGCGCAGGCGCATATTGAATCCGGCTGGGCACCTAAAGAAACGCGTGTGGATGAGCTGGAGGCAGCGGTGCGCGCCTGTTGTGAACCTATTTTTGACCGGCCATTAAAAGATATTTCGTTCGGTCATATTTTGCTGCGATTGTTTCAGACTTCGCGTCGCTTCAATATTGAAGTGCAGCCGCAGTTGGTTTTATTGCAAAAAACATTACTTAATATTGAAGGTCTGGGCCGGCAGCTTGATCCGGAGCTGGACTTATGGAAGACCGCAAAACCGTATCTGGAAAATTGGATGGGGGAGCAAATGGGCTGGAACGGCTTATTGCAGCAGTTTAAGACGGAAGCCCCGCATTTTGCTCATATTTTCCCGCAATTACCACGTCTGGTGCATCAGGCACTGACGCGTACCGGACATGAAACGGATTCCCTTGTATTGGCTCAGTTGTTGCAGGAACAACGCACTACCAATCAATTATTAAAGATATTTATGTTTGTGGCCGGCGGTATGGTGCTGGGTTTAATCCTGGCGCAATTCTTATCTGCGCTGGCAGAATGAACCAGTCAGTTTTTGCTTTGTTTTCTGATGTATCTGACGGTAAAAGCAAGAAGAAATAAATGACCGGATGGTGGCGTTAATTTTATTCACTTGACTAGCTATAATGATAGCTACGAAAATTGCGATGAAATTCGGTTTTTTATCTTTCTTAGCGACGTTAACTCATAAAGACTCTCAAGCATGAATGCCCAGGCTACTTCTGTGTCAGCAGTTTCTTCTACTGTTGTTTCACATCCCGCAGTTCTCCGCACCGACGATAAAGACCAGCAATTACGTGACGATATCCGTCATCTTGGTCGAATTCTGGGTGAAACGGTACGCAGTCAGCATGGTGATGCGATTTTCAATATTATTGAATCGATACGGCAAAGTGCCATCCGGTTTGGTCGTGATGATGATGCTGCCGGTAAGCAAAATCTGGAAGCAATGCTGAATGCGCTGAGTAATGACAAAATGACGCAGGTGATACGCGCTTTTAGTTATTTTTCACACTTATCTAATATTGCAGAAGATCAACATCATATTCGTCGTACCCGTGCGCATCTGATAGCAGGTTCCCCGCCCAAACAAGGTGGTCTGGCTTTTACGCTGGATACTTTGCGTGAGCATGGTCATACTACTGAACAGTTACTCGATTTCTTTAAAACTGCCATGGTTTGCCCGGTACTGACCGCGCATCCGACTGAAGTGCAGCGTAAGAGCATACTTAATTGCCAGATGGTGATAGGGCGTTTGCTGAACGAACGTGATCGTATGCAACTGACGCCGGAAGAATCTGCCGCTAATGAAGAAGCATTGAACCGGGCGGTACTGACTTTGTGGCAGACGCGCATGCTGCGTTCTTCTAAATTATCGGTATTGGATGAAGTCGAGAATGGCCTTACTTTCTACGATTACACCTTATTGCGTGAATTGCCCAATTTGTATTCCGGCCTGGAAGACTTGCTGAGCCGTCAGAATCCGGCACTGGCTCCGGTTGAATTGCCTAGTTTCTTAAAAATGGGAAGCTGGATAGGCGGCGACCGTGACGGTAACCCGTTTGTGACTGCCAGTGTGCTGGAACAAACATTGTCTATGCAATGTGCCCGTGCCCTGAGTTTTTACCTGGAAGAGTTACATTCGCTGGGCGCGCAACTCTCTCTGGCACAATTGCTGGTGGGCGCTTCGGATGAATTGCTGGCACTGGCTGCCAGTTCACCCGACCATTCGGCACACCGTTCGGATGAGCCGTATCGTCTGGTTGTCAGCCATATTTATGCACGTCTTGCTGCTACGCACCGGGATTTGCTGGGTACGGACCCTGCCATACATGCAACGGGTAAAGCGGAAGCTTATACGCAGGTAGAACAATTGGCAGCAGACCTGGATATTGTTCATCGCTCTCTGCTGGCGAATGGTTCTGCTGCACTGGCGCGCGGACGTTTGCGTTCCCTGCGTCGTGCGGTAGATGTGTTTGGTTTTTCACTGGCACCGATTGACCTGCGCCAGAATTCGGATGTGCATGAGCGCGTGGTTGCTGAGTTGCTGGCTGCTGCCGATCCGCAATGTCATTATCTGGAACAGGATGAAGCCGGGCGTGTGGCTTTGCTGCTGGCAGAAATTGCGACTTCGCGTCCGCTGGCCTCGCCTTATATTGATTATTCTGAAGAAACACGTTCGGAACTGGCTATTTACCGTGCGGCCCGTACTGCGCAAGACCGCTATGGTAAAGCGGCTGTACCTAACTGCATTATCTCAAAAACAGACAGCGTTTCCGATATGCTGGAGCTGGCGGTTCTGTTGAAAGAGTCTGGTTTATTACATCCTGAGCAGGGGCGTCTGGATGTGAATATTATTCCTTTATTTGAGACCATTGAAGATTTGCGTAACAGCGCACCTATCATGCGCGAGTTGCTGAATGTGCCTGAGTATGCACGTTTGCTGGCCAGCCGGGATCAGGCTCAGGAAGTGATGCTGGGTTATTCTGACAGTAATAAAGATGGTGGTTTTCTGACATCCGGCTGGGAATTGTATAAAGCAGAGCTGGCGCTGGTCGATGTATTCGCGCAGCAGCAAGTGCGTCTGCGTTTATTTCATGGCCGTGGCGGTTCAGTCGGGCGTGGCGGTGGTCCTTCTTATCAGGCGATTCTGGCGCAGCCTGCAGGTGCGGTACAAGGTCAGATTCGTCTGACTGAACAGGGTGAAGTCATTACGGCTAAGTACGCTAATCCTGAAGTCGGCCGCCGCAATCTGGAAGTGCTGGCAGCAGCAACACTGGAGGCGAGTTTGCTGGCAAAAATCGAACCGGAACCGTCGACGGAATTTTTGCAGACTATGGATGATTTGTCCGGCCATGCTTTTAAGGCTTATCGTGACTTAGTCTATGAAACTCCGGGCTTTGAGCAGTATTTCTGGGAGTCGACTGTAATTGCAGAAATTGCCGGGCTGAATATCGGCAGTCGTCCTGCTTCACGTAAAAAAACCACCGCTATTGAAGATCTGCGCGCTATTCCATGGGTGTTTAGCTGGGCACAGTGTCGTCTGATGTTGCCGGGCTGGTATGGTTTTGGTTCTGCGGTAGAGTCATTTATTGAGGCGCATCCTGAGTCGGGTTTAGCGACCCTGCAATCCATGTTTAGCAACTGGCCTTTCTTTTCGACCCTGTTGTCGAACATGGAAATGGTATTGGCAAAAAGTGATTTGGGTATTGCCGGTCGTTATGCCGGTCTGGTTAAAGACCCTGAGCTGCGTAAGGTAATTTTTGCGCGGATTTGCAAAGAACATGCGGCGACTATTGCGGCTCTGAAAAGCATCTCTGGTCAGACTGAATTGCTGGATGCGAATCCCTTACTGAAGCGTTCTATCCGTAATCGTTTCCCGTATATGTCGCCATTGAATCATGTACAGGTTGAGTTACTGCAACGTTATCGTAACGGCGATCAGGATGAACGCGTCCGGCGCGGGATTCATTTATCCATTAACGGTATTGCGGCGGGCTTGCGTAACAGCGGTTAATTGCTGACTCTGGCAGTCGTTCCGGTCAGCATCAGCTTGCATTCGTTTTGCTTGCTGTTGCTGGCCGGAGTGCTTTGAGAGGGGGCGTTGCCAGGCGGTGTTTATTTCCGGATTTAGTCGGCGGACTTTAACGCGGCCAGGGCTCTTAGTTTGTCTTTCTTGTTGGGCTTTTTACCCTTGATACCGCCACCGGCTGCCGGTTCTGGCAAGGCGGGCGTGTCTGCCGGTTCAAAACCGGCGATGTGTTCGCGTTCCAGTGTGATGCCGTGGCGGTTTTCTATCAGGCGGAAGTGCGCTTCGTTACCGGTAGAAATAAAGCTGATTGCTATTCCTGATGCTCCGGCGCGGGCTGTACGACCGATGCGATGGGTGTAATCATCGCTGGAGCGAGGCAGATCGTAATTGATGACTGCCGGCAGCTGACTGATATCCAGACCCCGTGCTGCGACATCGGTAGCGACGACCACTTTAACGCGGCTTGCTTTGAAGTCGGCCAGTACCTGCGTGCGTTTTCCCTGACTTAATTCACCATGAAACGGTTCTGCTGCGATACGGGCTTTGCGCAGTTTGACCGCAACCAGTTCCGCGGTATAACGGCTGGCAGCAAACACTAATACCCTGTCCCATTTTTGCGTTTCTATCAGGTGTCTGAGTAACTGGGTACGGTTAGCAGTATCCACCACAATGGCGCGTTGCACGATATCCGGTTTGCCGGTGGCGGTAGCGGCGACCTCTACCCGCACCGGTGCTGTGGTACGCCCTTCTGTTAATCGTTCCGTCAATACATCCAATGCAGCAGGAAAAGTCGCTGAAAACAGCAATTGCTGGCGTTGTGACGGCAGCAGCGCAAGCAATTGTGCTAATTCATCAGCAAAGCCTAATTCCAGCAAACGGTCGGCTTCATCCAGTACCAGGGTAGTTACGGCTGCCAGGCTGACGGCATTTTTGCTGACCAGATCTAATAAGCGTCCCGGCGTGGCAATGACGATATCGGCACCACCGCGCAAATGCAGCATTTGCGGGTTGAGCGATACCCCGCCAAATAAAACGGCAAGCTTGATTGGTCTGGCGAGGTATTGTGCCAGGCTGCGCATGGTTTCACCGACCTGTGTTGCTAATTCACGGGTGGGTACTAAAATCAGGACGCTGGCTTTTTTGGGCGTGCTTACCGGATTTTTTAAAAAATTATGCAGGATGGGTAAACAAAATGCCGCTGTTTTACCTGAGCCGGTCTGAGCGGATGCAATCACATCGCTGCCTTGCAGGATGAGCGGTATAACGGCTTGCTGGATGGCTGTGGGCGTCAGGTACGCGCGTTGAGCAACTGCACGTAGCAGCGCATCATCAAGATGGAGAGAAGAAAATGCCATTGTTTTAGTTCACACCTAATAATTCGACGTCGAATACCAGTGCGGCATCGGGCGGGATATCGTTGCCGGCACCCTGACCGCCGTAAGCCATATTACCTGGAATAGTCAGTGTACGTTTGCCGCCGACCTTCATGCCAGCTACGCCGGCGTCCCATCCTTTGATGACTTGTCCGGCACCCAGCGTGAAGACAAAGGGCTGGCTGCGGTCCACTGAACTGTCAAATTTTTTGCCGTGTGATTTTTCTGCTTTAGGATCGAATAACCAGCCGGTGTAATGCACCATGACTTGTTTACCTTCAATTGCTTCGGCACCGGTGCCAATTTGTGTGTCGGTCCTGACGAGTGTCGTTACGGCAGCGGAGGCGGCCACTACAGCTGCATCGGCAGCGCTGAGTTGGCTGCGGCCGCATGCAGTCAGTGTGAGGGCGATAGTGAGCAGAGCAAGTAGTTGTTTGGGTGTTTTCATATTTTTGCTGAGTTTGGGTATAACAGTGTTAACGCGATGGATGCGAATTTACGTGGAATTATAGGCCAATGTGTCGCGCACAGCCATGTTGTTGCGACTTATGGCAGACCGTCTGCTGTCAGGCTACGTTATGGCGGTGGTGGAATTGATGGCACCATGGAAGTAATTCCTGTGCCGGCATCGGTTTTGCAAAATAAAAACCCTGAATTTGTTCGCATTTCATCGCTTCGAGCATGTGTAGCGTTTCGTATTCTTCTACACCTTCGGCGACCACGAGCAGGCCGAAATTATGCGCCAGGTCGATGATGCTTTGTACGATTTGCTTATCCTGTCCGGATTCTGTCATCCCCTGGATGAACATACGGTCGATTTTTAATTCATCAATCGGAAAGCGGCGCAGGTAAGCGAGTGAAGAGTAGCCTGTTCCGAAATCGTCGATAGATAAATGAAAGCCCAGTTGTTTTAATTGCGATAAGAGTTCGGTAGTTTGATCTATATCGTGAATGAGCGCGCTTTCGGTAATTTCAAGGCCAATGGCAGAAGGCGGTATTTGCCAGATATCCATGATGTGCATCAGTATGTCGGGCAAATGGGATTGTCCCAGCATACGGGCTGAAAGGTTAACCCAGATGAGTAAGTCCAGGCCTGCCGCTCTCCATTCGGATGATTCACGCAGCACGGTGCTTAATACATGTAGTGTGAGTTGTTCAATCAGGCCGCAGCGTTCTGCTGTTTCTATAAGTACATTGACCGGAATGTATTCCGGGTGGTCTCCCGGCCAGCGTACCAGTGCCTCGACAGATACTACACGCTTACTGTTGGTATCTATTTTGGGCTGATAGACGATGGAAAGGGTGTTGGCATCCAAAACTTCGCTGACTAATTTGGGTAAATTTTCAGGGAGCAGATTGGCTTTCAGATCGCCCTGTGCTACCACCAGTTTTTGATATTCCTGTAATGCTTTTTTATGCGCATTGTCCGCCATCCGCAGCATGGTGCTGGCAGTCACCCCCTGCACCGGTGTGCATACCATGCCTATTCTGGGGTTGGTGTAGACGCGATGTTGTTCTATGGTTAGCGGTTGCTCCAGTACGCTTAGTATCTGGTGTGTAGCCAGCAGTGCCAGTTCTGGCGCAGTCAGATCGGGTAGCAGCAGCCAGATTTCATTGTGGCTGACAAATAGTACCTGATCGTTGTACCGTAATACCGGACACAAACGATCCCATAAACGTGTGCGCATTTTTTTTGCATATGATGCGGAAATCAATGCGGCAATCCGATCGCTGCGCTGTAGATTTAGCACCAGCAAAGCCAGCGTGGAACCGGCGTTAGCCGCATTAATGGCGTGCTGTAATGCCACGGCAAATACAGCGCACGAGCGTACAAGTATCGGTTCGGAAACGTGCTTCATCGTGTTGCCTGGTAATAAAGATGGCTGTCGATGCCATAGGCGCCATCCGACAAGTCCCGCAAAATACGGATACGTGCATTATCATTAACTGAAAAATTGCTTTGTTCCATTAAATTGAGGGTCCAGGGGTGGCTTAATATGGTTTTTTCTCTGTCGGTTAATACCAACATATCGGGTTCCAGCCGCTTTAACTTGTTGTGTTTCAGGACAATAGCCACTTCTCCTGATGTCAGTTCAGCCAGACTGCCAACCGGGAAAATACCAATAGCTTGTACAAACTCTTCAATAAGCGGACCGTGCAGCTGGGTATCGGCTACATTAAACAATTCTTTCATTGCATCAAATGCCGAGCGTGTCGGCGCATAGCTGCGTAGTGACGTCATGGCAGAAAAGCTGTCGGCAATCGCGGCCATGCGGCCGTATATGCTGATTTGTGCACCACTGATGCCTTGCGGGTAACCGCTGCCATTGAGACGCTCATGATGCTCGCTGATACCAAGGAGGACGTTGGGGGGGAGCTGGTTTTCTGCTTGTAGTGTCGACAGGCTGAGGCTGACATGTGTTTGTATAAGTGCACGTTCTTTTTTGCTCAGTTTTCCCGGCTTTTTTAGTAATTCGTCGGGAAGGCTTAATTTGCCGACATCCAGCAACAGCCCGATCAGACCGAGCTCTTTCAGCTGCTGCCGGGCAAAGCCGAGATGTCGCCCCAGTGTCATCATGTAAATGGCTACCTTTAATCCATGTGTACAGGCGACAGCATTTTTAGTCTGCATGCGCATTAACCATGTTAATGCCGATGGATTGGTGATGATATTTTCAGTTAACAGCAAGACTTCCGGCATAACTATTTGTAAATCAAGTTCTGTGCCGGGCCGGGCATCGGTCGCTATGATGCATAGTAAATCCTGGACTTGATCTGCAGCGAGTTGTGCGTTTGTAATTTCTTCGAATGGTGGTTGTTTGTCCGTGTTGCCAGCTTCGTTTGGAAATTTTTTGGGTGAAATCTGTTTAACCATGGTCTGCCATATTGATTGGTTACGCCAAAAAATCGCTTCAACCAATAGAAAAAATACATCGTGATACTTGTTGGAGTGAGGTGATTCTACACAGTCCAGAGTAGTTCATTTGGATGCGCATTAATAGAATTTCTTCCGTGCATTCTGTATTTGCTATCGACTTTGTGATGGACTTTATTGTGCTTTATCGTCACTATGTAAGCCATTCATTTTGAATGACGGAAAGGCATAATCATGACTAAAACTACATCGCAGGTGCTGGGTATTGTCGGTTGGTCAGGGAGTGGAAAAACGACTTTGCTGGAAGCGCTTTTGCCACAACTGGCATTGCAGGGTAAAACAGCGAATGTGATTAAGCATAGTCATCATGATTTGATTCTGGAGCCTGCAGGTAAAGACAGTGCACGCTTGCGTCAGGCTGGGGCAGCAGAGGTGCTGTTATCATCGCCGTACCGGTTCGCGTTAATGCATGAATTACGTAATGAGGCTGAGCCAGGCCTGGATGAACTGATCGCCCGGCTGGCGCCTGCCGATTTTATTTTGGTGGAGGGGTTTAAATGGTCGCCTGTCCCAAAGCTGGAGGTGCACAGACCATCACTGGGAAAAGCAGCGCTGTATCCGGAAGATGCCTGTATTGTTGCTGTGGCGAGCGATAGTCCGGCGCCGGAAACGCTGAGAGCCGGTCTGACATGGCTCGATCTGAATCAGCCGGGTCAGGTTTTGGATTGGTTGCTTGCCAGTTGTGTCTGCCAAGCTGATTTATAAAACCGGCACACCTTATCAGTCAGGGTGGGCCGGTATCATATGCAGAACAAAAATTAGTGATTTTTTGCTTTGGCTGATTCGGCTTCCAGTCCGTTCCAGCCGCCACCCAGCGATTTAATTAATAAAACACTGGCAGCTAAACGGCGGTTGACGATGTCCAGTTCTGCGCGTTCATTCGTTAATTCCGTTGTCTGAACGGTGATTACGTTCAGGTAATTGACCGTACCTGCTTTGTATTGATTTAGCGTGACGGCAGTCGCTTTGCGTGCTGCTATTACGGCCGCACGCTGCACATTCGCTTCGTCTTTTAAAATACGCAAGGTGACCAGTCTGTCTTCCACGTCCTGAAATCCCGAGATGACAGTCTGGCGGTAGCTGGCTACGCTGGCGTCGTAAGCGGCAATTGCCTGCAGGTTCATGGCAGTGTGTACGCCGCCATCAAATAAACTTACCGCCAGTGACGGCCCGACTGACCAGATGCGATTTGGTAATGATAACCAGCTGCCCAGCGTACTTTGATAACCACCGCTGGCATTAAGTGTTAACGCAGGAAAAAAAGCGGCTTTAGTGACGCCAATTTGTGCATTAGCTGCGGCGACAAGACGCTCTGCTGTGGCAATGTCCGGGCGTCGTTCCAGTAAACTGGAAGGTAAACCCTGCGGAAGTTCCGGTACTGTTGGTAAGGCGGATTCTGAGGCCAGAGGAATGGCTGCAATTGAAAAAGAAGACGGCGATTTTCCGATCAGGACAGCGATGGCATGTTCCGTCTGACCCCGTAAAATGCCTAAATCCAGTGCTTGTGCTTCGGTGCTTTTTAATTGGGTTTCAGCCAGCACCACGCTGTCATTGGCAACGATACCGGCAGCGTATTGGTTTTGCGTCATAGCAAGTGAGCGACGGTAATCTGCAACGGTGCGTTTGTAGAGTTCTGTTTGTGCATCAAGTACACGCAACTGAAAGTAATTTTGCGCCAGTTGAGCCTGCATGCTGAGTTTAGTGGCTTGTACATTGGCAAAACTGGATAAGGCGGTTTCTTGTACTTGTTCAATTTCACGCCGGATGCCGCCCCATAAATCGACCTCCCAGCTAGTACCGACAGAGAGTGTTTTTGTCTTGGTAATGGTATTCGGTGCTGAGTTGGCAGGATGTGCCCGGGATTCGGAAACATTGGCTGATAAGGTTGGCAGAACTGCCGACTGGGCATTATCCAGTAATGCTATCGATTGTCTGTAGTTGGCTTCAGCCTGTGCCAGCGTCAGATTGCCGGTAGCTACCTGCTCCATTAACTCATTTAAGATCGTATCGTTATAGACGGTCCACCATTTTACCGGGATGGCTTTATCTTGCGGTACGGCGGTTTTCCAGCTTTCTTTGAAGGCGGCTGGCATATCTGTTGCAGCAATGCTTGCAGGCCGCACGTAGTCCGGTCCCATGGCGCAGGCACTCAGCACTGCAACAGCCAGTAACACGGCGTTAGCCAGGATGAGCTTTTTGCAAATTTGTTTTTTGAAAATCATTGTTACATCCTCAGCTATTTTGGAGTGTGCAGCGTTGCCATATGGTGGTTTTTACGATGTGTATACGACCAGATGCGTTGCCCCAGTCCGTGCATTTTATCCATGTACAAATACACGACTGGCGTAGTGTATAAGGTCAGAATCTGACTAAACAATAAACCGCCAATGATGGTGACGCCAAGAGGTTGCCTCAATTCTGAGCCGGTTCCTGAACCAAACGCGAGCGGGACTGCGCCTAAAAGTGCCGCCATGGTGGTCATTAAAATAGGGCGAAAACGTTGCAGACAGGCTTTTTGAATTGCTTCAAACGGCGTTTTTTGTTCAGTACGTTGTGCGACCAGTGCAAAGTCGATCATCATAATCGCATTCTTTTTGACGATACCGATCAGTAAAATAATGCCGATAAAGGCCATCATATTCAGATCCATTTTGAAGGCCAGTAAGGCCAGAATGGCACCGACCCCGGCAGATGGCAGCGTAGATAAAATAGTGATCGGGTGAACCAGGCTTTCGTACAGCACACCTAATACGATGTAGATAGTCAGTAGTGAGGCCAGCAGCAAAAACGGCATAGACGCAAAAGAGCTTTGAAATACCTGTGCTGTTCCCTGAAAGCTGCCCTGAATGCCGGATGGCAGACCGATGCGGCTGGTCGCATCGTCAATGGCCGCTACTGCATCACTCAATACCGCACCCGGAGCCAGATTGAAAGACAGCGTTGTTGCGGCAAATTGTCCCTGATGGTTGACGCTTAATGCCGTATTTGTCGGTTCAAAGCGGGCAAAAGCACTGAGCGGTACCATTGCCCCGGTGGCCGTGCTGACATAGATATTATTTAAGGTTTCGGGGCGTTGCCAATATTCGGGGGCGACTTCGATAATGACATGGTATTGATTACGTGGCTCGTAAATAACGGCAGCCTGACGCTGACCAAATGCATCATATAGCGTGTTGTCTATCATTTGCTGGGTGATGCCTAATCGTAAGGCGGTAGGGCGATCAATTTCCAGAGTGTCCTGTAAACCTTTGTCTTGTTGTGTCGTATTGACGTCGGCTAACTGCGGTAATTTTTGCAGAGCGTGCATGACTTTGGGTGACCATTTATTGAGGTCGTTCAGGTCATCGCCCTGTAGGGCGTACTGGTACATGGCATTGCTTGAGCGTCCGCCCATCCTGATGTCTTGCCGTGCCTGTAAAAACAAAGTGGAGCCGGGGATACGCGCCAGTTTTCCACGCAAGCGGTTAATGATGTTTTCTGCGCTGATCTTGCGTTGTTCCAGTGGTTTCAGGGTGATAAACATTCTGGCGGTGTTTACCTGGCTGCCACCGGTAAACGCGGTTACGCTTTCTACGGCCGGGTCTTGTTTTACGATGTTTACGTAGGCCGATAATTTAGGCTGCATGGCCTGAAAAGAAGTGGACTGGTCTGCTTGTATCGAGCCCATAATCATGCCGGTATCCTGAATCGGAAAAAAACCTTTGGGGACGATGCTGTACAGATAAACGTTGAAGCCAATGACGGCAAACATGATGCATAGCGTAATGCGTGAGTGGCGTAATGCGATAGTCAGGCTTTTTTCATAGCCGGTACTTAGCCATTGAAAGACATGTTCAGTTGCTTTGTATATCCGGCCATGTTGTTCTTCTTCCGGGCTTTTTAATAATTTGGCGCACATCATCGGCGTAGTGCTGAGCGATACGACCAGTGAGACTAATACGGCTACTGACAGGACAATGGCAAATTCATGAAATAAACGTCCGACTAATCCGCCCATAAACAGCATAGGAATAAATACCGCAACCAGTGAAATACTCATCGATACCACAGTAAAGCCGATTTCTTTGGCACCGAGCAAGGTCGCTTGCCAGGGTTTTATGCCATCTTCAATGTGCCGGGTAATATTTTCCAGAACGACAATGGCGTCATCGACGACAAATCCTGTCGAGATGGTAAGCGCCATCAGCGAAAAATTATCCAGACTGTAGCCGCATAAATACATAATGCCGAACGTGCCCAGTAAGGAAATCGGTACTGCTACCGTCGGTATGATGCTCGCACGTACATTGCGTAAAAAAAGAAAGACAACCATAACGACCAGGGCAATGGATAGCATCAGGGTACGTTCAACATCGTGCAGGGAAGCACGGATGGTGGTGGTCAGATCCAGCGATACTTTCATATCAATGGCGTGGGGAATTGAGGCCGTCAGCTGGGGTAACAGATTACGTACCCGGTCTACCGTTTCAATGATATTTGCATTGGGTTGTTTGAACAGAATGACCAGAACGGCAGGCTTTCCGTCGGCAATACCTGCGTTGCGTAAGTCTTCTACCGAATCAACGACGGTGCCTAAGGTGTTTAACTGAACCGGAGCCCCATTGCTATAGCCGACAATTAACGGCATGTAATCCCTGGCTTTTTTTGCCTGGTCATTGGTGTAGATTTGCCATTGCTTGTCGCCTTGCTCGACGTAGCCTTTAGGCCGGTTGGCATTGGTATTGCTCAGCGCAGTGCGTACTTGCTCCAGTCCGATGCCGTATTTACTCAGCGTCATCGGATTAAGTTCAACCCGCACACCCGGTAAGGCAGCGCCGCCGACAGTGACTTGCCCGATGCCGGTGACCTGCGAGAGTTTTTGCATTAAGGTTGTTGAGGCAACATCATACATTTCGCCTTTGCTCATGGTATCCGATGTCAGAGCCAGGATCATGATAGGCGAATCCGATGGATTTACCTTGCGGTAGGTCGGATTACTTTTTAAGGTGCTGGGTAAGTCTACCCGCGCAGCAGCGATCGCTGCCTGTACATCGCGTGCAGCGCCGTCAATGTCGCGGTTTAAATCAAATTGCAGTGTGATACCGGTAGAGCCCAGAGAGCTGGATGAGGTAATTTCATTGATCCCGGCGATACGTCCTAATGAACGTTCCAGTGGTGTGGCAACCGTGGTTGCCATTGTTTCCGGGCTGGCGCCGGGAATATTGGCCGAGACGGAAATAACCGGATAATCCACATTGGGCAAGGGCGACACCGGCAGCAGTGAAAACCCGACGATGCCAGCCAGCGCAATACCAATTGTGAGTAGTGTTGTGGCAATCGGCCGGCGAATAAAAGGGGTGGAGATACTCATTTTGCTTGCACAGACTGAGCTTGTTGTTCTGTGTTTTTTGTCGGGTACACTTCCGGTTCTGCCCCTGCATCGTCATTAAATGTGGATGAAAAATGCGCTGAAATACGTCGGGCCAGCCGGTCGAAGGCCAGATAAATAACCGGTGTGGTAAACAAGGTCAGCACCTGACAAACGATTAAGCCGCCCACAATGGTAATGCCGAGCGGGTGGCGCAACTCAGAACCGACGCCGCCGCCCAGCATCAGGGGCAGTGCACCCAGTAACGCTGCCATCGTAGTCATCATGATGGGGCGGAATCGTAACAGGCAGGCCTGATAAATGGCTTCCCGTGCATTCATGCCCTGATTGCGTTCGGCATCCAGCGCAAAGTCGATAATCATGATGGCATTTTTCTTGACAATACCAATGAGCAGAATAATGCCGATAACCGCGATAATACCGAGATCGGATTTGAATGCCATCAGTGCCAGTAACGCTCCCATACCGGCAGAAGGCAGTGTGGAGAGAATAGTAATCGGATGAATATAGCTTTCGTATAACACACCAAGCACAATGTAGACAGTGACAATCGCAGCCAGAATTAATAACAGCTCATTACCCTGCGATGCATTGAACGCCTGTGCCGCACCCTGAAAATTGGTTTGTGTGCTGGCTGGCAGCCCGATGTCTTCTTTTGCTTTGTTAATCGCCGCGATTGCTTCACCGAGTGATATGCCGGGAGCCAGATTGAATGAAATGGTATTGGCCGGGAACTGACCGATGTGGCTGATGACCAGAGGCGTATATTGTTCGGTTACGGTAGCAATGGAGCTCAGCGGAATTTGTGCTCCGTTGCTGGCACTGACGTAAATGTGATTCAGTGCAGCAGGTGATTTTTGGTATTCCGGTTTTACTTCCAGAATCACACGGTACTGATTGGTTTGTGTAAAGATCGTTGAGACAATACGCTGTCCGAATGCGCTGTATAAGGTGTTGTCTATAGACGCCGGTGTGATGCCAAAGCGTGCAGCCGAACTGCGGTCGATTGTCAGTGCGAGTTGTAAGCCCTGATCTTGTAAATCACTCGCTGCATCGCGTACCTCTGGCAGTTTTTTTAATGCCTCAACCAGTCTGGGTGTCCAGATACTGAGTTGTTTTGGATCGGCATCTTCTACCGAAAATTGGTATTGTGTGCGGCTGACGCGGGTTTCTATAGTTAAATCCTGTACGGCCTGCAGGTACAGTGAAATACCTTCCACATTGGTCAGTTGTTGTTGCAGATGCTGAATAATCTGCGCTGCACTGTGTTGCCGTTCGTCGTGGGGTTTCAGGTTGATCTGGATACGACCGCTGTTTAAGGTCGAGTTAACGCCGTCCACGCCGATGAAAGAGGATAAATTATCGACTTCCGGATCTTGCAGAATAATCCGTGCAAGTGCTTGCTGACGTTCCGCCATCGCAGAAAATGAAATGGACTGAGGCGCTTCTGAAATCCCCTGAATAACTCCGGTATCCTGCTCCGGAAAAAAGCCTTTGGGGATAAAAACATAGAGCAATACCGTAAAGATCAGTGTGCCTGTTGCCACCAGCAAGGTTGCAGTCTGACGTTCCAGTACCCATGTCAGCCATACGCCGTAGCGGTGAATGACCCGGTCATAAAATGCGCCGGAAGCGTGGTAAAACCGGCTTTGTTTGTCTTCCGGTGTATGACGCAGCAATTTAGCGCACATCATCGGCGTCAGTGTGAGTGAAATAATGGCAGAAATGACGATGGTGACCGAGAGAGTAATCGCAAATTCGCGGAACAGTCTGCCGACCACATCTCCCATGAATAGCAGCGGAATCAATACGGCGATGAGGGAAATAGTCAGTGATAAGATGGTAAAGCCGATTTGTTTCGACCCTTTGATAGCCGCATCGTAAGGTGAATCGCCATCTTCAATATACCGTGAAATATTTTCAATCATAACAATCGCATCATCCACGACAAAGCCGGTGGAGATGGTTAAGGCCATCAGACTCAGATTATTCAGGCTGAATCCGGCCAGATACATGATGGAAAATGAACCGATGACCGAGAGTGGTACCGCAACGCTGGGGATGATGGTGGCAGCCAGATTGCGTAAAAACAGAAAGATGACCATAACTACCAGGGCGACAGAGAGCATCAGCTCAAATTGCACATCTTTGACGGAGCTGCGTATGGTGTTGGTCCGGTCACTCAGAATGCTGACGTCAATGGTGGCCGGTATGGATGCTTTGAGTTGCGGCAGCACTTTTTTAACATGATCAACTACATCGATGACATTGGCACCCGGCTGGCGCTGGATGTTTAAAATGATGGCAGGTTTTTCATTCACCCAGGCGGCAAGCTTGGTGTTTTCAGCATCGTCAATGACATCGGCGACGTCCGATAAACGTACCGGTGCATTATTGCGGTAAGCGATAAAAACGTCCCGGTATTCTGCGGCAGAGCGTAACTGGTCGTTGGCATCAATGGTAAATGCCTGGTTCGGGCCATCAAATCCGCCCTTGGCCTGGTTAACGTTAGCGGTACCGATAGCGGTGCGCACATCTTCAATATTTAATCCATAGGCAGCCAGAGCGGTAGGATTGCCCTGAATTCGTACCGCAGGGCGCTGCCCGCCTGTGATGCTGACCAGGCCGACGCCGCTGATTTGCGCGATTTTCTGAGCTAAACGGGTATCGGCAAAGGATTGAATTTGCGGTAATGGCAGTATTTTTGAGGTCAGTGCCAGGGTAATGATCGGTGTATCTGCCGGATTAACTTTGTTATAAACCGGCGGCGCAGGCAGGTCGGTGGGTAATAAGTTGCCGCTGGCATTAATGGCAGCTTGCACTTCTTGTTCTGCAACATCCAGACTCAGACTCAG
>CAIWPG010000135.1 GCA_903914535.1 uncultured Oxalobacteraceae bacterium | reverse complement strand
GGCGTAGGTCGGGAGTTCGAGCCTCTCAGCACCCACCAGATAAACTATAAAATAAATAAATGCAGTACAGATCAACGTGCTGGAGTGGTAGTTCAGTTGGTTAGAATACCGGCCTGTCACGCCGGGGGTCGCGGGTTCGAGTCCCGTCCACTCCGCCAATAGTAAAGAAAATACCCGCTTAGGCGGGTATTTTTGTTTGTGCACTGCCGGGATCTCAATTTGTCTCCGGTCAGGTATGCACCGGTAATACTAATTCATCGTGTACCACGGTGAATACTTCATATCTCATATTGAAATAATTAAGCGTTTGATTTTAAGTGCTTTCTTTTTCTGTCTTTTCTTATCAGGCGTTTGTCTTGATGACTAAATCAAAGCTTTCAGATTCCTAGTCAGCTGAAACCCTTGTGTATATAATTGTGCGAATGCTCACTCAATAAAAATACATATAGTTTGAATTTATGAAAATAATCTTTAGTGTGGCCGATTTTACCGGAGTACTTTTTCGTCAGTCTTTATAGTTACTATTGTTGGCAATTAATAACAGAAGGTATTCTCACAACCGGAAAAGAATCAGATTATGCTATTTAATTCTTATGCTTTCATTTTTGCTTTTTTTCCGGTTGTATTCGTTGGATTTTATCTGCTTGGTCAGCGTAGCCATGCTCTGTCATGTCTTTGGCTTGCAGCCGTCTCATTGTTTTTTTACGGCTGGTGGGATGTGCATTTTGTGGGGATATTACTTGGTTCTCTGATTTTTAATTACGCTGCCGGCTATTTTATCGGTCATCAGGTCGCACGTCAGTCGGCGGGGGATTCTCCCGGTTCACTGAAAATGCTGCTGATTTGTGCTGTTGCTGTTAATTTAGCTGTATTGGGTTATTTTAAATATGCTAATTTTTTCGTTGAAAATCTAAACCACCTTACGGGTGTTACATTAGCTTCCAGTCAAATTATTCTTCCACTCGGAATTTCTTTTTTTACTTTTACGCAGATCGCTTTTTTAGTTGATACCTACCAGGGTAAGGTGAAGGAGTACAACTTCGTTCACTACATTATGTTTGTTACCTATTTTCCGCACTTAATTGCAGGACCGGTATTGCATCACAAAGAAATGATGCCTCAATTTGCCAGGCGCAACGTATGTCATCTCAACTGGACTAATATAGCCGTTGGTCTGACTATTTTTGCGATGGGTCTGACTAAAAAAGTGTTGATAGCGGATTCTCTTGCCGATTTTTCTGTGCCGATTTTTAGTGCGCTGGCAGGTGGAGGGCGACCGATGTTGCTCGAGGCATGGATTGGTGCATTGAGTTATACGCTTCAATTGTATTTTGATTTTTCTGCTTATTCGGATATGGCAATCGGTTTATCGCTGATGTTTAATGTACGCTTGCCGGTTAATTTTAATTCGCCATATAAAGCTACCAGCATCATTGAATTCTGGCGGTGCTGGCATATGACCTTATCCCGTTTTTTGTTGAACTACTTGTATATACCATTGGGCGGCAGTCATAAGGGTAAAGCCCGGCGCTATTTCAATTTAGTGATGACTATGTTACTTGGCGGGTTATGGCATGGCGCAGGCTGGACGTTCGTGGTTTGGGGGGGATTACATGGTTTTTATTTGATAGTGAATCACGCGTGGCGTAGTTTGCGTGAGCAAAGAGCCTGGGGTGATGGGGGCAGCTTGGAAAAGCTGACTGCAGGTATAGTTACTTTTATTGCAGTTGTTGTGGGATGGGTATTTTTTCGTGCGGATAGTTTTAGTTCTGCCACTGCAATGTTGTACGGTATGGCAGGAATGAATGGAATGTCGTTGCCAGGATCGCTGGAAGTACGTTTAAGCCATTATTTTCCGCATCAGAATTGGATTCTGTTTGAGGGAATTACGTTGCTGTCAAAAGTAAGCTCATCAAATGCATTATTTGTTTTGCTGGTCGGATTTGTCATTACGTGGTGCACTCCTAACATAAGGGAAATATTTGGTGCTTATCATCCTACCTGTGAAAATGCCCATCCGGATAACTCCTCTGTTACAGCAGCTTCCCAGTCAGCTGTATTGCCGTTGAGAATGCAATCCGGTTTGCGTTATGAATGGAAACCGCTTACGGCGTTTGCCTGGATTACCGGTGTGATTTTTGCGCTTTCTTTGATGGGCTTGTCCCATGTTAGCGAATTTCTTTATTTTCAGTTTTGATCATGAAAAAATACCTGGTTCATGTCTTAACTGCAGTCATTATGACATCGGCTATTGTTACTGCCATTATGTGGATAGTCGATCCGTATATGTATTTCCACTATTCGTCCTGGCATAAGACTGTTTATTTTATTAATCAGCAGCGTTTTCAAAATGCAGGAATAGCGCTTAATCAAAATTACGATTCGGTAGTTATCGGTACATCCATGGCAGAAAATTTTTCTACCATTCAGATTGATAAAAAATTAGGCTGGAAGACAGTTAACTTATCTATTTCCGGCTCATCTGCACATGAGCAGCGTCGTTTACTTGAATTTGCATTAAAAACGGGCAAAGTAAAGAATGTACTTTGGGTGGTGCAGTGGGATTCATTTGCGCATCCGGTGGATTTTGTACGTCCTGATGCAATTTTTCCTGAAGGAATTTATGACGGCTCTCGTTTATCGCTGTTTCAGAATTATTTGATGAATACGAATATGCTTGCATATGCAGCGCGCGTTTTCTTTGATAAAAATAATAGTATGGATACAGCCTGGAATTGGGCTGGTGATTTTAAATTTGGTTGTGCTTCGGTTGCATCCAGTTATAACGACATGAGTCGTAATTTGGTTGTTAAGAAGGCGTTTGGTAGCGGTGAGTTCCTGACTGATGCTCAGTCCATAGAACGCAGTATTCAAAAAAATTTGCGTGATGTGGTTAAACATAATCCGGATGTCAGATTTATTTTAGTCATTCCGCCATATTCAAAATGGTCGTATAAAGCATTACAGAATAAATCTGGTTTTACGGCATTGTCCGGGGTATTAAATTTCAGGGAAAAAATTGCGTCTGATCTGAATGGGTTTAGTAATGTTTCACTTCTTGATTATCAATCAGATCCGAGGATTATTTTGGATGCGGCCGATTATAAAGATACGGAACATTATTCTCCCCGAATTAATGCGATGATGGTAGATGAGATTGCGAATCGGGTAGCTTTACCTATGCAGTCACAATCCGAATTTCTTACCCGTATAAACAGGCCGGGAAATTGTTTGGATGAATAATTATCATGGTGCGTCCGGATATTATTTTTTTATCTTACCAATAATAAAAAATACCCGTGTGGGTATTTTTTATTTGCGTCAGCTTTAAAATTTTTATTGTTGTTTAGCTTCTCCGCCTAAAGCTGATACTAAATCGGTCAGCAGCAGGTTAAGCTCTGCACACATTAAAGCAAAATCGCCGTCTTGCTGTTCCTGCTCATCACGTACATCTGATTTTTCGGTCAGAATGTCCAGGGCACTGACCCGTTTAATTGCCAGATTTTCGGTCAGTATAAATGATATTTTATCTGCCCAGGTTAATGCCAGTTTTGTGCATTGTTTTCCGCTGGCAATATGACGGGCAATTTCAGCCGGCTCCAATGTGTGACGCACATAGCGTACTGTAGCTTTGGATTCTGCGGTTGAGCGTAGTTCTGTATCCTGGTCTATGGTAAATCCAACAGGCGCTTCATCGCTTGCCAGCCAGTCGGTCATGGCGGCTACGGGTGACAGGTTAACACGTAATGTTTCCAGTGGCAGTTTATCTATGCTTTTTAACAGTACTTTGAGCGCTTCATCCGCACGAGCCGGGCTGGATGCATCAATTACTAACCAGCCGTGCAGCGGATCTATCCAGACTGAGGTAGTGCGTTGAATGCTGAATGCGCGGGGAAGCAATTCCTCACCCACCTGTTCTTTGATTTCTTTTAGTAACTTGCGACCGGGTTTAAATCCTTGTTGTTCTTCAATTTCCAATGCGCGTGCTTTGGCGACCTGGTTAATGACACTGTTCGGCAGTAATTTACGTTCGGTTGATAATTGCAGCAATAACTGGCGATTAACCGTATGCACCAGATTACCATCTGTACGGGGTGCAATCCAACCCTGACTTTGCATTTCGGAATTGCCACATGGCTGGAAAGCCTGTGTGGTCAGTTGTGTGGTTAGTTGTTCCGCATCGAAGTTCCATGGAGCAGGCAGACGGTAGATTTGCAGGTTCTTGAACCACATAATTTAAGCCAGTGAAAAAAACGTCTATTCTACACGCAGGCAAAAACGTGGCGGCATAAAACCGCGCACTACACAGTATAATATCAGCACTCTTTGGAATGGACTCGTCATGCTCGCTCAACAAAAACAACATATTTTTAATCTGATTAGCTCTGCAGTTGCCCCTTTGCTGGCTGAATCCGGTTTAATACCGACTATCACGCTGGAACGTCCGCGAGAAGCTTCCCATGGTGACATTGCTTGTAATATCGCGATGCAAATTGCCCGGCCATTGAAAAAAAATCCCCGTGAACTGGCGCAGGCAATTGTTGCCAATTTATTGGCACAAGCTGATGATGTGCTGGAAACGGCTGAAATTGCCGGACCTGGTTTTATTAATATTCGTGTTAAAAACGCAGCAAAGCAGGCTGTCATTAAGCAAATATTGCAGCAAGGCGAGCAGTATGGCAAAAGCGATCGTGGTGCTAATGCCCCGGTGGTGGTTGAGTTTGTTTCTGCAAATCCAACGGGTCCCCTGCATGTCGGTCATGGTCGTCAGGCGGCTCTGGGCGATGCAATCTCATCGCTGATGACAGCACAAGGCTATGCCGTAACCCGTGAATTTTATTATAACGATGCCGGTGTACAAATTGCAAATCTGGCTTTGTCGGTACAGGCACGCGCACGCGGATTTGCGCCTGGTCAGCCCGGCTGGCCAGAGTCTGCCTACAATGGTGATTATATTGATGACATTGCCAAAGATTTTTTAGCCGGAAAAACGGTTTCTGCCAGTGACGGTGTCCCTGTTACTGCCAGTGGTGATGCAGAAGATCTGGATTCTGTGCGCTTGTTCAGCGTATGTTATCTGCGTCGTGAACAAGATATGGATTTACAGGCATTTGGTGTTAAGTTTGACAATTACTTTTTGGAATCATCATTATATAGCGATGGTAAGGTCGCTTCAGCAGTGGCTGCTTTACAGCAAGCGGGTAAAACGTATGAGCAGGATGGTGCATTGTGGTTGCGTAGCACCGATTACGGCGATGATAAAGATCGTGTGATGAAAAAATCGGATGGTACGTTTACTTATTTTGTTCCTGATGTTGCCTACCATATTACTAAATGGCAGCGTGGATATAAAAAAGCGGTCAATATTCAGGGGAGCGATCATCACGGTACGATCGCACGGGTAAGGGCTGGTTTGCAAGCGGTTGCTATGGATATTCCGCGCGGATACCCTGATTATGTGCTGCATAAAATGGTGACAGTCATGAAGGACGGTGCTGAAGTAAAATTATCCAAGCGTGCCGGATCTTATGTGACTTTACGTGATCTGATTGAGTGGTCTGGTAACGGTGAAATTGAGAAAGGCCGGGATGCTGTGCGTTTCTTCCTGATTTCCCGTAAAGCGGATACTGAGTTTGTATTTGATGTCGATGTTGCTCTGGCACGCTCCGATGAAAATCCTGTGTATTACGTGCAATATGCCCATGCACGGATTTGCTCTGTGCTGGACAGAGTTGGTGAAGAATTAGTTACTTCTGTACTGAATCAACACAGTACCCTCGATTTATCGTTATTGACGGCATCTCGTGAAGCGAGTTTATTGGCTAAACTCGCTGAATATCCGGAAAGTCTGGAACGTGCTCTGGATGAGTTGGGACCGCATCAGGTAGCATTCTATTTGCGTGAACTGGCAGGCGAAATGCATAGCTATTACAATGCTGAGCGGGTTTTGGTTGATGATGAGGCACTTAAAATGGCGCGTGTTGCGTTGTTGCTGGCAACACGTCAGGTCGTGCAAAATGGTTTAACGCTTATTGGTGTTACTGCGCCGGCAAAGATGTAGGCAATTACTAAGGTAGTCATGGCTGCCAAAAGAAGTAAATTTACACATGGCACTAATGGTATGAAGTCATCCATCTTAAAAATAGTGAATGATTCAGGAGAGTTATGAAAAGACATATGATTAATCAACGGGGCGGCACAATACTCGGGCTGATCATTGGTTTGGTGGTGGGATTGGGTATAGCGGTTATTGTTGCATTGATGATTACTAAAACAGCGACACCATTTACCAATAAATTGGGCATGAATAAGGTGACCGATTTGGTGGGGACACAGCTGTCTGATCCGAATAAGCCATTGTATGGGAATTCTGTAAAAACAGATGCAGCCAGCAAACCGGCTGAAGAAACGAAGCCGGATGTGTTATTACCTCCTCCCGATGCGGTACATGCACCTGATGTAGTTAAACTGGAATCGAAATCATCCGATACCAGGCCTGATTCCAGATCTGACTATAAAGCAGAAACCAAAGCGGATGCCAGGGCAGAAACTAAAGCGGAGGCTAAGCCAGATAGTAAATCACTTGTCAGGCCGGCAGACAGTGCTGTTGTCAAAGGCGATTCTGCAGATGATGGTAAATGGCGTTACTTTTTACAAGTAGGTGCCTTTCGTGATGCTACTGATGCGGAAAGCTCCCGTGCAAAACTGGCCTTGCTTGGTTTTGAGGCGCATACCAGTGAACGCACCACCGATAACGGCACATTGTATCGGGTACGTATGGGGCCTTTCGATCAGATGGAAACAATGAATCGTATGCGTAGTAAACTGTCAGAAAATAGTGTTGATGTTGCCGTGGTAAGAACTCCTAAATAAAAATCGAGGAAATTATGCAAGTGATTAAAAAACTGGTAGCTGGCCTGGCCTTTGGTTTGTTGTCGTTATCTGCTTTAGCGAGCGTTTCTGCACCAGAAAATGGCCGGGAATATCATACATTGTCGCAGCCACAACAAACTGATGCCGTTGGTAATGTTGAAGTGATTGAATTCTTTTTTTACAGCTGCCCGCATTGCAATCTTTTTGATCCACTCATTAGCGAGTGGGTTAAAAAACAGGGAAATGCCATTACGTTTAAGCGTGTTCATGTGGATTTTGGTCAAGGACAGCAAGCTTTGCAACGCATGTATTACACATTGGAAGCAATGGGAAAATCCGAAGAATTTCATAGTAAAATTTTTTCAGCGATACATAAAGAGCACGTCATTTTGCGTAATGACGACGATATGGCTAATTTCGTGAGTAAAGCAGGTATCGATAAACGTAAATATAGTGAAGTCTCAATGTCTTTTGCTGTCCAGTCAAAAATGAGACGTGCTACACAAGTTCAGACTGCGTATAAGGTGGATGGTGTTCCTATGCTGGCGGTCGACGGTCATTATGTAACGTCTCCTTCTGACATCACTTCATCCAATCCGGGATTAACAGAGTTGCAAGGTGCACAAGGTGTATTGCAGGTATTGGATGTGTTGGTTGCTAAGGCACAAAAAGAACACGCTGCTGGTGCCGTAAAGAAAAAATAAAATACTATGTTAATCAATCCGCCGTTAGTGGCGGATTTTTTTTGTCCGAATAATGCCATCTTTGGCCGGATGTAATTTCCGTTTAATAAAAATGATCATGCAAAATGTATTTATTACCGGCGGCTCCAGCGGGATCGGTCTGGCGCTGGCAAAAGAATATGCGGCGCAAGGTGCCTGTCTGGGATTACTTGCCCGGCGTCAGGACGTACTGGAGGCGGTGCGCGCTGCGTTGCCCAATCCGGAACGTCATTATATTTATGCGGTGGATGTTACTGATCATGCTGCCCTGGCGCAGGCTGCCATCCATTTTAATCAGGTGACAGGTGGTGCACATTGTGTCATCGCTAATGCCGGTATTTCGCGCGGAACACTGACCGAGTTTGAAGAAGATTTACCTGTATTTGAGGCCGTTATTGCGACTAATTTACTCGCTACCGTGGCAACGTTTACTCCCTTTATTCATCACATGAAACAGCAAACCGGAACACAGGCGTGCCGTCTTGTTGGTATTGGCAGCGTCGCCGGTATACGTGGCTTGCCCGGTGCTGAAGCATATAGTGCATCCAAGGCGGCGGTGATTAGTTATTGTGAGTCCCTGCGGGTTGAATTGCGTGCCACTCACATTAGGGTGGTGACTATTTGTCCCGGTTATATTGACACACCAATGACCAAAATAAATAGCTACCGTATGCCTTTTCTGATGCCTGCCGATCAATTTGCCGTGCGTGCTGTGGCGGCGATTACTGACGGTGATTCGTATCGTATTATTCCCTGGCAGATGGGCTGGGTCGCTAAATTATTACGTTTGTTGCCTAATCGGGTATACGATGCCATTTTTGCTAATGCACCACATAAATCACGTGGATAAGTCAGTTGAATAATAAATCGAACATTACGCTAAATGGTGAGTTAACTGAGCACTCTCAATGGCAGGATGCGATTGGTGAATGGCATGTTTGTGTCAGTGAGATGCCACGTATTGTGAGTCTGGTACCATCCATTACTGAGCTTTTGTGTGATTTGGGGCTGGCTGGTTATTTGGTGGGTCGTACCGGGTTTTGTATTCACCCTCATGCAGTGCTTCAGTCTGTTGCTAAAATCGGTGGCACTAAGGATGTGAATATTGAAAAAATTCGCAGTTTAAAGCCAACGCACATCATTGTTAATATCGATGAAAATGAAAAATCATGCGTGGATCTGCTGGCGCGATTTATTCCTCATGTCGTGGTTACTCATCCGGTGACACCTGCCGATAATGTGACATTATTCCGTTTGTTGGGTGGTATTTTTAATGTGAGGGAGCAGGCTGAATTGTTATGTCTGCAGTTAGTTGCAGCGCAAATCCGTTTGCATGCCAGTCTGCCTGATGCGGCACTGCCGCAACGTGTGTTGTACTGTATATGGAAAGATCCGTGGATGACCGTGAGTGCTGATACGTATATTGCCGCTATGTTGAAACAAGTGAATTGGCAGGTATGCGGGGTGGTTCAGGATCCGGATAATAAGATACAGCGTTACCCTGAATTTGTATGGTCGGAACGTTTGTTATCGAATATCGATCTGGTGTTATTGTCTACGGAGCCTTACCGTTTTACTCAGGCGCATGCGGATGCACTTGAGTTGAAAATTGGTAAACCAGTGTTACTGGTCGATGGTGAAATGTTATCCTGGTATGGAAGTCGTGCTATAGCGGGATTTGATTATCTGTGTGATTTGATTAAAAATAATTAAGCTGCATGCCGATATGGATTATTGTAAAAGTAAGTAAATAACAACCATAAACAGGGTACTACTTTGTATATTTGCTGCTGATATTATTGTAGTAATGCGGTAGTTTTGTACTGTCGGACGTGGCTCACAATGATTTGCACTAAATAAGTAAATTACAAGGATTGCATAATGTCGATTTTTTGGAAACGCACGTATGTAGGTTTGGTAGTCAGTTTATCGGTAGTGGTGACAGGAGTGTGGGCGCAGGCATTGCCTAAAGGGGTAACGCAAGTAACCAGTGTTGAAGGGATTACCGAATATAAGCTGGATAACGGACTCAAGGTGTTGTTGATGCCGGATGCTTCTAAACCTACTGTTACTGTTAATGTGACTTATCTGGTTGGTTCGCGCCATGAAAACTATGGTGAAACCGGGATGGCGCATTTGCTTGAGCATATGATGTTCAAGGGTACGCCTAAAAATCCTAAAATAGATGTGGATTTTAATAAGCGTGGTATGCGATCCAATGCGACAACATCACTGGATCGGACCAATTACTTTGAACTGTTTCAGGCCAGTGATGATAATTTACAGTGGGCGATACAAATGGAAGCGGACCGGATGGTTCATTCTTTCATCGCTAAAAAAGCACTGGATAGTGAAATGACGGTGGTGCGCAATGAGTATGAAAGTGGTGAAAATTCGCCGGGTGGTGTGTTGCTCAAGCGCTTGCAGAGTGTCGCATTTGACTGGCATAACTATGGTAATGCGACTATTGGTAACCGTAGCGACATTGAAAACGTAAAAATTGAAAATCTTCAGGCTTTTTATCGTATGTATTACCAACCTGATAATGCCGTGGTACTTATTGCCGGAAAATTTGAGTCAGGAAAGGTATTAAACTGGATTTCTAAAGCCTTTGGCGTAATTCCTAAACCTAAGCGTAGTTTACCGGTATTTTGGACGGTAGAACCTACGCAGGACGGTGAACGTAGTTTTACCGTGCGCCGTAAAGGCGATGAGCAACTTGTTATGGTGGCGTACAAAACACCGGCTGCTTTGCACCCTGATAATGATGCTATTTCATTTGCATCCGATATTTTGTCTGATGATCCTAACGGGCGTTTGTACAAAGCGCTGGTTGTTACCGGTAAAGCGGTACAAGTTTTTAATACCAGTATTGGTAGTTATGCCCCTGGTTTGCAGGTTATTGGTGCTGTTGTGAAGAAAGATGATGCTATTGAGCCGGTGCGTGATGCTTTGGTGGCAGCGATAGAAAGTTTTGCAACGACACCGCCAAGTAAAGAGGAAATGGATAGGGTTAAGCGCAATTATAGTAATCAATTTGAAAAAACACTGACTGATCATGCTTCACTCGGTTTGCAATTGTCCGAAGTCATTGCACTGGGTGACTGGCGCTATTTTTTCCAAAGTCGCGATGATATTCAAAAGGTCAGTTCTGAGCAGGTAGCGACAGCGGCTGCACATTATTTTAAGCGTGACAATCGCACTGTTGGTCTGTTTATTCCTGAAGATAACCCGCAGCGTGCCGATATTCCTGCTGCACCGGGGATAGACCTTGTGATGCGTGGCTTTACTCCTAAAATAGTAGTGCAGGTTGCCGAGTCATTCGACCCATCGCAGGAAAATATCGATAAACGCACGCAACGCAGCAAAATTGGTGGCCTGGATGTCGCTATCCTCCCCAAGAAAAATAAAGGCGAAACAGTATCCGTGGCGCTGTCGCTTCATTGGGGTGATGAAAAATCTTTATTCGGTAAAAAGTGGATTTCTAGTTTTACCAGTGAAATGTTAATGCGTGGAAATAGTAAATACACGCGCGAACAGTTGGACGATGAATTTGCTAAACTTAAAATTACCGGCAATATTTACCATTTTGATACTACGCGTCAAAATCTGGCTGCTGCATTAACACTGGTCGCCCAGGTGTTAAAAGAGCCGACTTTTTCAGCCACTGAATTTGATCAGTTAAAAAAACTGATGTTAACGCAGTTGGAGTCGCAACGCAGCGAACCCAATACTCTGGCCGCGCAAGCTCTGGAGCAGCACTTTAATCGTTATCCGAAAGGTGACTGGCGCGCCAGTGAAACTATTGATGAGGCGATAGCAAGCGTTAAGTCTGTCAATCTAAGTGACCTGAGTGCTTTTCATAAGGCATTTTATGGGGCATCTAAGGGTGAGTTGGCTATTGTCGGCGATGTAGATGTCGCTGCGATTACGCCGGTTATTGAGCAGAATTTTGGTCGCTGGGTCAGTCCGGCAGGCTACACGCATGTCGGTGTCGACTATACGGATGTTGATGCGATACGTAAGCAAATTGATACGCCGGATAAAGAAAATGGTATTTATATCGCAAAGATGAATCTGAATTTGCGTGATGACGATGCAGCTTATCCTGCTATGCTGGTTGCTAACTATTTGTTTGGTGGTGGCGCTGGTCTGAACTCCAGAATAATGGAACGAATTCGTCAAAAAGAGGGTTTGTCTTACGGTGGCGGATCAACTCTGCGTGTTGGTTCACTGGATCGGGCGGCAAGTTTTTCAATTAGTGCTATTGCCGCACCTCAAAATCTGGCCAAGGTAGATGCTGCGTTAAAAGAAGAACTGGCTCGTGTGCTGAAAGAAGGATTTAGCGCGGAAGAGTTGGCCCGTGCACAATCCGGATTGAAGCAACAGGCCGTTCAGGCGCGTTCGCAGGATGCTAGTGTGGCAAAAAACTGGACAAATTATCAGTATTTACAGCGAACATTCGCCTGGAGTCAGGCGCTTGAAGAAAAAATTGGCGCATTGACCGTTGCTCAGGTAAATGAGACCTTCAGAAAAATGATTGATCCGTCAAAATTGACGGTTGTCATGGCGGGAGATGCTGCGAAAATGGTTGAAAAAAAATAGTAGTGGTATTTTACTCGCAGGCACATGGCAGTGTGTCTGCGAGTCGTGGCGCTGTGTGCAGATTTGAGGGGCGGGCTTTGTGTGCTTGTGAGTAAATCAGTTCTTCTTGTTTCTAGCGATTTTTGTTGAGCAGGGCTTTTAGTTTTGCCAGCCTGTTTTGCGGGGTGATAATTTCTGCCTCGGCAGGGATCGCGTCGCCTTCATCCAGTTTCATTTCTTTAATAAAACGCGACATTTCACAGTGTGTGTTTTCACGTGCCCGGCGGCGTTTTTTGCACCAGCTAATGTGCAGACTGCGTTGTGCTCTGGTAATACCAACGTACATCAGGCGTCGCTCTTCTTCAATACGCGCGCCCAATGTATCAAACGGCGCATCCGGGTCGCCTTTGTGTGGAAGTATTCCTTCTTCGACGCCGACTAAAAACACATGTGGGAATTCCAGTCCTTTGGATGCATGTAACGTCGACATGCGAACCGCGTCCGGTTCTTCGTCACGGCCCTCCAGCATCGTCATTAAGGCGACCATCTGTGTTAAATCCAGCAGACTTTTTTCCGGGGCATTGCCTTCTTTTCCACCATTGCCTTTTTCTTTTAGCCAACTGGTAAAGTCCAGCGTGTTTTGCCATTTGCTTTGGGCTTGTCTGTCATCAAACGCATCATACAAATACGCTTCGTAGTCAATTGCTTTCATCATGTCGTCTAGTACAGCGCCGGCATTATCACTATCGCTGCCAGTATTATCGGCACGAGCTTCCAGTTGTCCGATAAAATCACAAAATTCACGTAACGGTCTTAACTGGCGATCCGGTAATTTGGCTTCAATACCACCTTTATAGACAGCATCAAATAAAGAGCATTGCCACTGTCCGGCAAATTCGCCCAGTACTTCCAGTGTGGCTTGCCCGACACCGCGTTTTGGTGTGGTAATAGCACGAATAAAAGCAGGGTCATCATTTTGATTGGCCACCAGACGCAGATAACTGATGATATCTTTGATTTCTGCCTTATCGAAATAACTCTGTCCGCCAGATATCGTATAGGGGATGCGTTCTTTGCGTAAAGAAAGTTCGATTGAGCGGGATTGATGATTGCCGCGGTATAAAATCGCATAATCAGAAAATTGCGTCTGGCGTTCAAACCGGTGTGCTGACAACATAATGGCAATTTGTTCCGCTTCTTGCTCATCATCTTCCATAGCCATCACCCGAATCGGGTCACCCTGCCCATGTTCCGACCAGAGCGATTTTTCAAATAACTTGGGATTATTGGCAATGACAGCGTTGGCCGCTTGTAAGATGCGGGTAGTGGAGCGGTAATTTTGTTCGAGTTTGATAATCTTGAGGTCTGGAAAATCGACTTGCAGTGTTTTCAGATTTTCTATGGTGGCACCGCGCCAGGCATAAATAGCCTGATCGTCATCTCCGACGGCGGTAAACAAGGGTTTTTTACCGATACCTGTCACCAGCAATTTAACTAATTCGTATTGGCAGGTATTTGTATCTTGGTACTCATCAACCAATAAGTAGCGTAAACGGCGTTGCCATTTATCCCGTACTGTTTCGTTAGTGCGGAATAACTCTACCGGAAGACGGATTAAGTCATCAAAATCCACTGCCTGATAAGCGGACAGGGTGGCGACATAGTTGCGATAAATACGCGCTGCCTGCGCTTCATCTTCATCCATTGCATTGGTAATTGCCTGATCAGGTAAAATCAGTGCGTTTTTCCAGAGTGACATACAGGTTTGTATTTTGCGGATTAATTGTTTATCCGTTGTAACCGCCAGATCCTGTACCAGAGAAAAGCAATCGTCGCTATCCATAATGGAAAAGCGATTTTTCAGGCCGAGCGCAGCAGCTTCCTGCCGTAAAATTTTAACGCCAAGCGAATGAAAAGTCGAAATGGTAATTTGTTTGGCCTGGCGTGGTTGTAGCAGGAGTTTTGCTACCCGTTCCTGCATTTCTGCCGCAGCTTTATTGGTGAACGTTAATGCAGCAATATGTTTCGGTTCATAGCCGTGTAGTTCAATCAGGTTAACAATTTTTTGCGTAATAACCCGGGTTTTTCCTGAGCCGGCACCGGCCAGTACCAGACAGGGACCTTCCAGATAGCTAACTGCTTCGCGCTGTGGCGTATTAAGACCGTGTTTGGATGACATTAGGGGGGCATGAAAAAAATAGGTGGGAAGCCAGTGAAAGCCCGGTAGAGTTATATTGTAGCTTACCGTACAAAATACATAGCAGGGATTAAACAAGCGGGATGGAGAAAATGTGATCGGGATGGCGTTGTGGCGTGCGCCGGGGCGGTGCATGATAGCGCATACGTATTATAGAGAAAGAGGTTGCAAATAATGAAATTTGAACATTTGGTCGAAATTAATGACCCAAAAAATCCGTTAATCCAGGAACTGACACGCAAGCAGGTCTGGGATGGTTTGGTATTACGTGCTGAATCTACGAAATTTTTTATTCCTTACCTGGATGAGTGCATCATTACGGCTCGCACGCCAGTCGGTTTGTCACGCAGATTGCGGTATGGCGAGTTAATTGTTACGGATCAGGTACAACTTGAGGTTTTGCATTTTGTACAGTATGACGTGGCGGCACAGGGTGAAATTCCTCAGTCAAGTTTGCGTATGACGATAGAAGAGCCTGAAGACGGGGCCTTGTTTATCCGGTTTACGTATGATGACGGGCACGGAGACGCGGTTGATGCAGAAAATGCCACGTATAACGAGTACCGGCGCTCGGCGTATCAGGAGGCGGATATTGATACGGTGCGGGTTATCAGGGAGTTGATTGAGGCTGGTGTTTTGGTTTAACTTAAATAGGGTCAGAGTCAATTTAATTATTAAGTTTTCTGTCTTTGTGATGTGGCTGTATTAAATGGGGTCAGCGTTAATTTAATTGGAGGTGCAAGGTAACTT
>CAIWPG010000134.1 GCA_903914535.1 uncultured Oxalobacteraceae bacterium | reverse complement strand
GTGAATTTTATCAACAAATTCTCTGGCATCGTCCAGATGTAGTTGAACATAGCTTCAAGCCACAGTATGACGCGCTACCATTTTCAACTGATTCCAGCCATTTTTCAGCCTGGTGCACAGGCCAAACCGGTTTCCCTATCGTAGATGCCGCGATGCGACAACTAAACCAGACCGGTTTTATGCATAACCGCTTGCGCATGGTCGCCGCCAGCTTTTTAGTTAAGGACTTACTGATTGACTGGCGCCGGGGTGAACGCTATTTTGCAGAAAAACTGAATGATTTTGACTTATCTGCCAATAACGGTGGCTGGCAGTGGTCCGCCTCCACCGGCTGTGATGCGCAACCCTACTTCAGAATTTTTAGTCCGGTGTCTCAATCTCAACGCTTTGACCCCGAAGGTAAATTTATCCGTCGCTACTGCCCGGAATTAGCGGCACTGGACAATAAATCGATACATGCTCCCTGGTTAGCCAAACCGGTCAGTCTGGGAAAAATCACCCTGGGCACTGATTATCCGTCTCCCATCGTAGATCATGCCATTCAGCGTTTAGCCGCCATTGCACTGTTTGCGAATACCGATACAGCCAAAAAGAAATCAGACAATTGATCAGGCCGTTGTCGAAATGGTGGACAAAATACCTTGTATAGTGGAATAGGCCGCAACCGTGCTTGCCTCGGCGGGATTTGCTTTCAGTACCGCAGCCCAGTTGGCATTAACATTGGTCGCTGTAGCTTGCACCGTGCCACTTGCTGTATAGGTACCGGAAGCTGATGCAGAAGTCGTATTGCTTGCTGAGCTTGTTGAGCCGGTTGCTGTCGTGCTGTCTGATGCTGCGGACTGGCCAGCACCAATAATTGAATTCAGCAATCCGACCGCATTATACAAAGGCGTACCGGAAGAACTGCCGCCCAGATTAGCAACAATACCTGACTCAAGGCCTAATTTCGTCGTTGTAGCACTTAACCCGGAATACGCCGACGACGAAGCAACCGGGTTAACATACGTTGCCGGAGTAAGTGAAGCGGGTGACAATGAACTGGTACTGGTAATAGTCGACATACACAAATCCCCTTATCTGTTTTTGTTATCGACCCTATTCTGCAATAGCTTAATGGGTAAATTAATTTAATATTTCTATCATATTTTTTGTTTATATAAAAAATTACAATAACTTCCAGTAATGGTACATCGCCCGACATTATCCGGACAATATCGGCATCAATTTCATCACGCTTTTTATGTAATTCGGCAATCCGCCTGGCGGGGTCAGTCTGACTAGACTCACTTATTTGTTTAAGTAAATCAAATAAGGTCAGCAAGCGCGATTCCGTGCCAATGAACTGAACACAAAAATTCCGCTGAAAATACCGAAATACACTTAACACCACGCCGATTGATATCTATTTTAAATTAATACCTATGAAAATTCATATTTGACATATGGTCCAACCCTAGGCAAGCTAGCCCCATCATTACAAAACCCGGAGTCAGCTATGCCCCAATACCGTTCCCACACTACCACGCACGGCCGCAATATGGCCGGAGCCCGTGCTTTATGGCGTGCCACTGGCATGAAAGACGGCGATTTTAATAAACCAATTATCGCCGTTGTGAATTCTTTTACCCAATTCGTACCAGGTCACGTACATCTGAAAGACCTGGGACAAATGGTCGCACGCGAAATCGAAGCTGCGGGCGGCGTTGCCAAAGAATTTAATACCATTGCAGTCGATGACGGTATTGCGATGGGACATGGCGGTATGCTGTATTCGCTGCCTTCACGCGAATTAATCGCCGATTCAGTCGAATACATGGTCAACGCGCATTGTGCCGATGCCATGGTATGTATTTCGAATTGCGACAAAATCACGCCCGGCATGTTAATGGCAGCGATGCGTCTGAATATCCCGGTCGTGTTTGTCTCGGGTGGTCCGATGGAAGCCGGTAAAGTGCTGGAAACCCTGCACCCCAAGTCAGGCGGCGAACAAAAAATCATGAAGATCGACCTGGTTGATGCCATGATCAAAGCAGGTGACAGCAAAATATCGGATGAAGAAATCGGACGCATTGAGCGTTCTGCATGCCCTACTTGCGGCTCTTGCTCCGGCATGTTTACAGCCAATTCAATGAATTGTCTGACCGAGGCGCTGGGACTGGCTTTACCGGGCAATGGCACAATACTGGCAACGCATGCTGACCGCAAAGAACTATTCCTGCGCGCCGGACGTGTCATCGTCGATCTGGCCAAACGCCATTATGAGCAAGATGATTACACCGTCCTGCCACGCTCTATCGCAACAAAATCCAGTTTTGAAAATGCTATGGCGCTCGATGTTTCTATGGGCGGCTCAACCAATACGGTATTACATTTGCTGGCAGCAGCGCATGAGGCAGGCGTCGATTTCACGATGGCCGATATCGACCGTATTTCACGTAAAGTTCCTTGTCTGTGCAAAGTCGCACCGATGACCGATAAATACCATATCGAAGATGTGCATCGTGCCGGCGGCATTATCTCCATCCTGGGTGAGCTGGCGCGTGCCGGTTTACTCGATACCAGCCGACCTACTATCCACAGCGCGACGATGGCTGACGCAATTGCGCAAAATGACATTGCCGTCTGTGATGATGCCGCCGTACACACCCTGTTTAAAGCCGCACCGGGTGGCGTGCCGACGCAAACAGCATTTTCGCAATCACAACGCTTTGACAGCCTGGATCTGGATCGTCAGCAAGGTTGTATCCGCGATCAGGCACATGCCTATTCTCAGGATGGCGGATTGGCCGTGTTATACGGTAATCTCGCCGAAAAAGGCTGTATAGTAAAAACGGCCGGTGTCGATGAAAGCATTTTACAATTTACCGGTAAAGCACGCGTATTTGAAAGTCAGGATGCAGCGGTTGAAGCCATTTTGGGCGATACCGTGCATGAAGGGGATGTCGTCATCATCCGTTACGAAGGACCGAAAGGCGGACCCGGCATGCAAGAAATGTTGTATCCGACTTCATATATCAAGTCCAAAGGTCTGGGCAAAGCCTGCGCTTTGTTCACCGATGGCCGTTTTTCCGGTGGCTCTTCCGGTCTGGTGATCGGCCATGCTTCACCCGAAGCTGCTGAAGGCGGTGCCATCGGTCTGGTGGAAGAAGGCGACATCATTGAAATCGATATTCCGGCCCGCCGCATTCATTTGAAAATCAGCGATGACAGTCTGGCTGCACGCAGAGCAGCAATGGAAGCACGCGGTGATGATGCGTGGCTGCCGGTAGGACGTGAACGTTATGTATCACAGGCATTACAAGCCTATGCGGCACTGGCGACTTCGGCCGATCGGGGTGCGGTCAGAGATATTTCACAATTAAAGCGGGCAAAACGCGGCTAAAACTACCGGACTACTGAAATAAAGCTCTTACAAGCAATTGTAAGAGCTTTATTTTTTTCTGTTCCTCGAAATAGCGGGGCTGGACTCAGGGCTATAATGTGCAGATCATTCGTTATTATAAAATTTACTATAAGAGACTTTATGCTATCTAGACTATTATGCTCCTTACTTTTACTGGCAGGCACTGTCAGTGTGCATGCCGAATCGATCCATGCTTTTCAGTACGGCACCATTGATGCTTTACTGGCCGGGGCTTTTGAAGGCGATTTGACGGTGAAAGAACTTGAATACAAAGGCGATTTTGGCATTGGCACTTACAACCGGATTGATGGCGAAATGATCTTAGTGGACGGCGTCGCATACAAAGCAAAATCGGATGGTACCGTAGTGGTCGCAGGCCCCTCGGAACAGACTCCGTTTGCGGTTGCCACAACCTTTAAACCGACCATAATCATCACAGAAAACACACCATGCACATTAAAAGAACTTGAGCAATTGCTGGATGTTAAATTAGCGAACCTAAATGGTTTTTACGCCATTCGCCTGCATGGAAAATTCAAACAAATATCAACCAGAGCAATTTCTCCGCAAGATAAACCCTATAAAACACTGGCAGAAGTCGCAAAAACACAATCGGTATTTAATTTTTCCGATACCAGCGGTGAATTGATTGCCTTCCGCAGCCCGCCATTCAGCAAGGGCTTTAATGTACCTGGTTACCACTGGCATTTTCTTTCCACAGACAAAAAACAGGGCGGGCACGTGCTCAGTCTGACACTGGAAAACTACACGGTATCCATCATGCCATTATTCGATATTGACCTGAAAATCCCCAATAATGCGTTATTCGCCAATTCCAATCAAACCATTGATCGTGCCGTGGAATTAAAAACTGTGGAAAGTGCACGGAAGGGGGATTAACCACTTCCGGCATATAGTACTCTGGCGTATCCTGCTTTCTCCCGCTTCCTTAATCCAGATTAAGGAAGCGTACGCAGGCACATGTTAAAAGGAAGGATTATTCCCGCTGCCGACGCCTTATGCACATCCTTCAACTTGCCAATTTTTCCCGCGACGACTTTCTTGCTAATTATTGGCAGAAAAAACCTGTAGTAATCCGCCAGGGTTTCCCGCATTTCAAGGATTTGATCAGCCCGGACGAACTAGCCGGACTAGCTTGCGAGCAAGAGGTCGAGTCACGTCTGGTGTACCAGACCGATGGCCGGTGGCAAGCCGAAAACGGTCCCTTCGAATCTTATGAACATCTGGGTGAACAGGGATGGTGTCTGATCGTGCAGGCGGTCGACCATTGGTCGCCGGAAGTAGCGGAGTTAGTCAAGCCGTTTTCATTCATCCCGAAATGGCGTTTAGACGATGTGATGACCAGCTATTCGACACCGGGCGGCGGGGTCGGTCCGCATATCGATTTGTACGACGTCTTCATCTGTCAGGGATCGGGACGCCGGCGTTGGCGCGTCGGCGCATCCGGCAATCACCGCCAGTTTGCCGCCCATGCCGCGCTGCTGCACACCGATCCGTTTGAACCAATCATCGACGTCGAATTGCAGCCCGGCGACATTCTCTACATCCCCCCCGGCTTCCCGCACGACGGCGTGTCGCTGGAACATTCAATGAGTTTTTCGGTCGGCTTCCGCAGCAAATCAGCCAGCCACATGTTAAGCGGACTGGCCGACTACCTGATCGACAAGGAACTTGGCGGCGCGCTCATCAGTGATCCGCATCGACCGCCGCATATGCAACAAGGGCGGATCGATGCAAGCGACTTCGCCCGCATCAAGGCGCAAATGCAGGCAATACTGGACGACGACACCCTGATTGCCGATTTTGCCGGCAGCTTCCTGTCAAAGAACAAATGCTTGCTTGATCTGCAAGTGTTGGAAGAACCGCTGAACCAGCACGAACTACTTGAACAATTGTCGCAGCAGCCGCTGCTGCGAATCGGGGGGCTGCGTTGTTTTTATGTCGATGCAACCGCAGGCGATGGTGTGTGCTACATCGACGGCGAACGCTATGAATTCGGTGCGGCCTGCCATGATGCGGTGCTGACCTTGTGCAACCATGAGACCCTCAGCCACACGACGCTGCAAGCATGTCTCAATCAACCATTGCTGCTGAATGCACTAAGCAAATGGGTCAATGACGGCTATTGGTATTTCGAGGATTAACAGCACAAGCGACCTGCCTGATTTCTTGTTTTAATTATTAAAATCCTGGCGAGCTTTTTGATACAAATCACAGTGATCATATTACGTATAATAAATATCTAGCCAACAAAAAATTAAACCATGAAATCACCAGCCATGCATCCAACACGCAATCTGCTCAACATATTCTGCCTTGCTATTCCTTTGTTGATGTCAACACACCCGTTACACGCCGCAACAGAAATAACACAAAATCAAACCGGCAACGCCGGACTTGCAAGACCACAAGAAGATAAAGAGCGCGATGCCGCACGTAAACCAGCAGAAATGGTGGCGTTCGCACAAATTAAACCAGGACAGATTGTGCTTGACTATATGCCGGGCAAAGGCTATTTCACCCGGATTTTCAGCGCAGCCGTGGGAACGCAGGGTACCGTTTATGCAGTTGTGCCACAATTCCTGATTGAAAAATTCAAAGGCCGCCCGTTACCGCCTTCCATCTCACTTGAACCTGGCTATACGAATGTACATGATGTTATCTCCAATGACGTAACATTAAACATACCGGTAAAAGCGGATCTGATCTGGACGTCGCAAAATTACCATGACGTACATATTATGGGCGGAGCAACTGGTATCGCACAACTCAACAAAGCTACATTTGAAGCGCTTAAACCCGGTGGTTTGTATATCGTACTGGATCATGCCGGTGCAACCGGACAGGATGATGCCACCATGGCCAAACTGCACCGGATTGACCGTGCGCTTGTGGTAAAAGAAGTGACCGCAGCAGGTTTTGTGTTAGATGGTGAATCAATGGCACTGACTAATCCTGCTGACCCACATAATGTCGCCATCTTTGACGCATCGATTCGGGGTAAAACGGATCAGTTCATTTTACGCTTTAAAAAACCGTCAATGTAAAACAAGCCGCAACGCCAGATATCAGAAAACAGACGGGCATATCACCCATTCCCTTTGCAGAATGGGTGATATGCCCGCCGGATTACCGTAGCATCATGCTGCCTGCCCGTAGTTAATATCCTCAATAAAGTTATATTGAAGTTAAATAACTCAACTCAGCGTAACGCTTATTTGATTTTATTCGTCGCTCCTGTATTCGCTCCCCCTGTATTTATGGATGGATTCGTTGCGGAGGTTTTATTCATTTGTTCAATTGCCAACTCTAAT
>CAIWPG010000133.1 GCA_903914535.1 uncultured Oxalobacteraceae bacterium | reverse complement strand
ATCTGCCGCAGACATACGATCCGTGTCGCTATCAGCGGAAGAGGCGATCAGAATAGCCGGTGTAATTTCAGAAACCAATTCAAGCGTATCCAGATTTTTCACAGTCACATTCAATACCTCCTGATCAGATTTACCAAGAGGAAAAGTAATTTCCTCAACATGGTTCAGTCGCCAGTGCGAATCCCCGAGATAGTCTGCATGCCGGGCAAATAACTGTTTGGTCAGATGAAACTGTGCATTTAACTCATAAACCTTAACACCAATCAATTTACCGGCAGGTGTGACTTCATGTACATTTAAGAAACGCGATCCGATAATCTCACCATCCACGCCACCGGAACGAATTAAATCTTTAGTCCACAAACCAGATTGAAATTCTTGCTGATGCACACCAGAAATCAAATTTATTTTATATTTATCAGCTATTTTAAATGTTTCAGGCGCAATATACTCACCAAAAATAAATGTCATTATCACAAAAAACATACCAATTTTGAGCAACATCACAATCGCCTGCACTGTCGAAAAACCAGAAACACGCATAATGGTAAATTCCGAACGTGACGCAAACTGTGCCATCACGTAAATGCTTCCGATCAAAGCCGATAGCGGCATGTACTCATAGATGTAGCCGGGGATGCTAAGCATGACAAAATACAGGGCATTAGAAAGATTGTAATTACCTTGTCCGACGATTTTGACTTCATTAACAATATCAAAGAAAGCCAACAGAGCCACGAAAGCTAATAAAACAAATAAAACTGAGCGAAGAATCTCACTGGCAAAATATTTTTCTAATATATTCATGCCACTGACCCTCCCTTAGCAGCACATGCTTTGCGGCCACGCGCCCCCCGCCAGCAACGTGACCATATTTGCAGTGGGTGGTAACGGCTATTCACGTTCAGACGCCATGCAAACAGTAATGAAATCAATACAACAGCAATAAAATGCACCGGCCACCAGGCCATCACCAGCAGCATTTTGTCTTGTTTAACCCATGCTTGCGAGACCAACACCATGTTGTAATAGAAAACACATAAAAATAAAGCCAGCAAAAAATTAGCAGAGCGTCCGGAACGCGGATTGACGTAACCCAGAGGCACCGCCAGCAACATCAGAATAATCCCCATAATAGGCAATGAAATCCGCCACAGGAACTCCCCTTTATTGGCCGGACTCTGATCCAGCCATAACTCCATCATGGTCAGGGATTCGGCTTTCGTCTCCAGCATCACAGTCGGCGACTGACTATCCACCAATACGCCATAACGTTCAAATTGCATCATTTGAAAATCCGGTTTATCGGGCGAACCATCATACCGGCGCCCCTGATTCATGATCAGGAATTTATCGCCTTTTTTATCCACCATCATTTCACCTTCTTTGGCGATCACCACACTATTTTGGTTGTCATGAAAGGTGTTAACAAAAATATTCTTCACTTTAGCCATATCACCGGCGACACCTTCAACAAAAAATACCCGCTCTTTTGATGAAGATTCCTGAAACTTACCGGGCGATACACGCGCAATATCCGAACGCTGCTCAAATCGTTCGGTGTACTCACTGCTTTTTTGGTTCGCCCAGGGCGTCACCAGAAAAGTCAGCAGACACGTCACGATAAACAAAGGAGTAGCAAAGTGCACGATGGGGGCGATCCACTGACGTAAACTCAGGCCTGATGCAAACCAAACTACCATCTCAGAATCCTGATACGATCGTGTTACGACCATTAACACCGAAATGAAGCCGGTCAATATGATGATAATGGGAAGTAAATTGAGCGCAGCAAAACCGATCAGGGTGACTACATCTTCAGAGGCAACTTTACCTCCGGCAGCTAAACCAAGAATTTTGATTGGCTTAACTGTAATAGCAATAGTAAAGAGAACGGTAAACACAGCACCGGCTGTACTTAACAACTCACGTTGAAGAGCGCGCTTAAAAATCATGGGAGGGGCTATAATTGCAGGTTACCGAATATAAAAAGAGGAGAAACACGTGGACTTTAGCACAAAACTGATAGACGCAAAAAGTAACTTTACTACCAGCAAAACAGCGTGCATTGTGGTGGGTGTTTTTGAAAATAAAAAATTAACACCTGAAGCCGAAGCACTGAACACACAAGGCGCCATCAGTTCCGCCGTAAAATCAGGTGATATCTCTGGAAAAACCGGTAGTACTCTGGTACTGCGCAATGTGGCCGGTATCAGCGCGGAGCGCGTTGTTCTGGTCGGCCTGGGCAAAGAAACCAAACTGAGTAACACTGCTTTCGGCAAAGTAGCACAAGCTACAGCACAATGTTTAGCGACTCTTTCTGCCGCAGATGCCCTGATTACCATCGCAACGTATGCAGAAAACAACAATGCAGCCATACGTAGCCTGGTATTGGCCATCCGTGCCACAGCTTACCGCTGCGACAGTCTGAAAAGCAAACCGGATGTAATTACTACCGGTGTTAAAAAAGTCGTATTCACCGTCAATAAAAACGAGCAGGCTGCAACTAGGCTGAGCCTGGCGCAAAGTAGTGCCCTGGCTAATGGTATCGCGCTGACCAGACAACTGGCTGATCTGCCGGGAAATTTTTGCACACCAACTCATCTGGCAGAAACAGCTAAAAAAATCGCTGCCGAATTTGGCTTGAGCAGCGAAATTTTAGAACGAAAACAGTGTCAGGCCTTGAAAATGGGCAGTTTTCTGTCTGTTACCAGTGGCAGCGATGAGCCGCCTAAATTTATCATACTCAAACATCTGGGCGGAAAAGCAAAAGATGCCCCTGTCGTGCTGGTTGGTAAAGGCATTACCTTTGACTCGGGCGGTATCTCATTAAAACCGGGCGCAGCCATGGATGAAATGAAATACGACATGGGCGGCGCGGCATCCGTACTCGGCACCATGCGCGCGATTGCTGAATTAAAATTAAAACTCAATGTTATCGCCGTCATTCCTTCCTGCGAAAACATGCCTAGCGGTCGTGCAACCAAGCCAGGTGATATCGTTACCTCTATGTCGGGTCAGACTATTGAAGTATTAAATACCGATGCCGAAGGCCGTCTGGTATTGTGCGATGCATTGACCTATGTTGAACGTTTCAAACCGGCTGCTGTGATTGACATTGCCACACTGACCGGTGCCTGTATCACGGCTCTGGGTCACCATAATTCCGGCTTATTTTCCCGTCACGATGCTGCACACGACACGCTGGCGAATGACTTACTGGCCGCCGGCATCGATACCGGTGACACGGCGTGGCGCATGCCGATAGGTGAGCAATACAATGACCAGTTAAAATCCAGCTTTGCCGATATAGCAAATATCGGCGGTCCGGCAGGCGGCAGTATCACCGCAGCCTGCTTTCTGGAGCGTTTTACCCGTCAATATACCTGGGCCCATCTGGATATCGCCGGTACCGCCTGGAAATCGGGAGCAAATAAAGGCGCTACCGGTCGACCGGTCAGTCTGCTTACCACCTATCTGATCAACCGTACTGCGGACTGAGTAAAAAAATATGAAATTAGCCTGCTGGAATGTCAATTCATTAAAAGTTCGTCTGCCTCAGGTTCTGAAATGGCTGCAAGACACGCCGGTGGATATCCTGTGTCTGCAAGAAACTAAGCTCACTGATGATAAATTTCCAGCAGGAGAAATAGAAGCCGCTGGCTATCATGTCGCATTCAGTGGTCAGAAAACCTACAATGGCGTAGCGATTTTATCGCGCCACCCCATCTCCGATGTCGTCAAAAACAATCCCCTGTTTGAAGACGAACAACAACGCCTGCTGACTGCCACCATTGCCGGCATGCGCATTGTTTGTGCCTATATACCTAACGGACAAGCACCGGACAGCGATAAATACCAATACAAACTGCGCTGGCTGGCAGCATTACAAAGCTGGCTTGAGCAACAACTGAAACAGTACCCCGATCTGGCTCTGCTGGGCGACTACAACATCGCTCCGGAAGACCGTGACGTGCATGACCCAGCTGCATGGCAGGGACAAAACTTAGTGTCAGAACCGGAACGTACTGCATTTCGGGCCATGCTGGCTCTGCCGCTCTCGGATGCATACCGCCAGTTTGAGCAAGCAGAAAAAAGTTTTAGCTGGTGGGATTACCGGGCACTCGGGTTCCGTTTGAATAAGGGTATGCGCATAGATCATATCCTGCTGTCATCCTCCTTATCGGCACGCTGCAGCGCCTGTAACATAGATCGCACTCCCCGCAAATGGGAACAGCCTTCCGATCACGCTCCGGTCATTGCGGTACTACACCCCTGAACCACGCCGATGGTCAGATAATCAGCTCTGCCACACAATGAAAATTTCTCCGTCCGGATTATGCGCCACCCTGCTACTGCACGGCGGCGTATTCTTTCTCCTTAATACGACGACACAGCACAACACCAGGTACATTACTCAATACCAATTGATTTCAGTCGCACTACCGGTAAGCCCATCCAAACCAGACACCACCCCCACTGACATACCATTACCGGATAATTTTTTAGTTCATAACAAAAAACAACCCGATATTCCGATACCGGCATCAAAGAATGACGACGCCAATCATTACTATTTGCCTGCTGAACTCAGTGTCCCTGTCACAGTGCTGTTTGACAGCACGCAACAACTTGATCTTATTTTCAACCAGGAAGTCATTGTACAGATTTATATAAATCAACTCGGAAATGTAGATGACATTATCATTGAGCGCGATGGCGACTTATCAGAAGAACAAAAACAAGATCTGCGAAATACACTCAGAAAGATGGTATTCACCCCAGGATTACGCGGTGAAAAAGTCGTCAAGGCCCTATTCCGAATCCAGTTAGTACCACCACCGATAAAAATCATCCTGCCATATTAAGAAAAAATTTCCCCATCACACTCTTTTTTACACAACAAAGACATCGCACTACAGTAAACTCACGCTTAAACCACAAAAATTTGCTAGTATTACTTCAACGCACTTAATTTCCTTAATTCTATAATTGACTGATAATAAATAGTCACCGATGCATAGCGGCTTCTGCAAGATCACCGCCAAACAACACAAATACGAACCGACACTGCCAGCTCTCTGCAGGCTATGTTTTTTATTTTTTTAATCCGCATTTACTTTCTCCTGTTAACACACCATGTTGGAGACACAAAGTACACTTCCGGCAATCCCGAAAAAAACCAATCACGGGAATAAACGCGTCATCCGGCGATGCAGCGGCTTTAGCATGATCGAATTAATGATCACCATCGTCATCACCGGCATTTTGCTTAAACTAGCCGTCCCGGCATTTCAATCGACAATACAAGTTCAGCGGATCAAAGTAGAAGCGAACAACTTGCTTAATGATCTTCAGTTTGCCCGCTCTGAAGCAGAAAAAGAAGGCCAGCCAGTCACCATCTGCGTCTCATCCGACGGTGCCACCTGCGCCGCAGCAGGAACCGGATGGCAAAGTGGCTGGATCGTCTTTTCCGATCAGGCAGGTAACCAGATAATGAATTCAGGTACAGATGTATTACTGCGGGTACAACAAGCATGGACATCCTCTGACACCATGACGACATCCCCCTCTGTCACAGCAATTACTTATAACCGTGACGGCTTTGCCACCAGTATTGCCTTAACAGGACAATTATTTATTTTACATACAACACCAGGCAATACCGGTGCGACTCGCTGCGTGTGGATAGACACGCTGGGACGCCAGCAAATTCAAACTGCCGGCCAGGCTCTTGCTACTAATCAGGTAACGGCATGTTCATAAAAAAACACCTCCATGACTCCCGGTATGGGCAAACAACAGACCAGCATGGTTATGGCCTGATTGAAGTATTAATATCGATTATTGTGGTAGCAATAGGCTTACTGGGATTGGCAAAAATGCAGGCACTTGCTCTATCCAATACCCAGGTTTCAGGGGGCCGGTCACTGGTTGCTTTACAAGCTGCCAGCCTGGCTGCAGCTATGCATGGCAATAAGGGCTACTGGCAGATTACCTCCAGCGTAACGACTCCGCTCAATCCGCCATGCCTGACTACCTGCTCCTTCAGCGGCTCTGCAACCATTACGGATAGTACGTCCACCCTGACCACACCACGCAGCACCGCATGTACAGTAGCAGCGCCCTGTACGCCGGCAAATATTGCAGCGCTGGACATACAAACATGGATGACGAATATCAATCTGCAGGTACCCAACTATTCTGCCACCGTCAATTGCACCAACACGACAACAAGCCCGACCACCTGCACGATAGCCGTCACCTGGCGGGAAAAATCAATGGGAATGAACCAGACTACGGCAAGTTTAATGGCAGCGCAATCAACGCAGCAGCAAGTTTACTATCTGCACGTGCAACCATGAGTAAGCAATACCACACACACATCCGCCTGCGCCAATCCGGTGGCGGCCTGATTGAACTGCTGATCGCCGTTCTGATCGGCTTGTTTATCACTTTGGGACTAAGCCAGGTATTTTTAAATATGTGGTCAGCCTCTTTATCCCAAAACAGCCTGGCTCAATTCCAGGATAATGAGCGCCTGGCGCTTTTTATGTTAAGCAACACAATACAGCAAGCCGGTTACTACGCCAATCCCGTCACCAGTACTGCGGCCACTGCACTACCGGCCACCACGTCTGCGGGCGGTGATCTGGCGACCATCGCAGCGGGAATCGGCATTAGCGGAACAACCGGCACCACCAACGATACTATTGACGTATCTTTTCAAACTTCCGGCAGTGACGGCTTAATGAATTGCCAGGGTAAAACCGCCGCCACTGCTACCGTCTTCGTCAACAGCTTTTCTATCAACAACAGCAATCAATTAGTCTGCTCACTGGATGGCGGCACCACATTTTTAACACTGGCAACAAATGTAGCCAGTATGAAAATACTGTACGGCGTAGATAGTCAGGGACTGGGAACAACCGATTGCTATCTTAGCGCCAGCAGCATGACAACGGCACTATGGGCACTGGCCCGTACCGTGCAAATTACCATCACCTTCACCAACCCGATTTACAGCAGTCAGACACGGCCATGGGTTCAAACCATTAACCTGATGCGTTTATCATGAAAACACGCTCCCGCCTTCCGGCTCTGTCACACAACCAGCGCGGTGTCACACTCATCGTCAGTTTGTTACTTTTACTACTGATGACGATGGTCGGTATCAGCCTGTTCCGGGGTACAGGTCTGTTAGAAAAAATAGCGGGAAATACCAGAGAAAAGCAACGATCCCTGCAAAATGCACAGGATGCGCTGCTGTACGGAGAATGGTGGTTAAGACAAGCCGGCAGCGCCACCGGAGCCCAGACCTGTACATCAGCCACGCCGGCAACACTGCAAGTATGCTCAACACTACTCACTCTGAGTAATGTCAGCAGCTTACCGTTTTACTCTTACGCACTCCCCGGCATCACCGTCTCGGCCAGCGGAGGCCTCGGAAGCGGAGGGGATGTTAACTACACAAAAAATCCCGCTATTTACATTGCATATATGGGCCCGTCATTAAGCAATTCGACCCCGCTCTATCAAATCACAGCAATAGGCTACGGTGGCAGCGGCGGCAACAACGGCAGCAATAGTATTGTACAAAGTGTCTACAGCGTCAGCAGTAATACCAGTACCGACCTGAGTAATCCATAGGAGTATTTATGAAAAAATTAATAAAAATGCGCCATATTCTATCGTTACTGGCGTCATTAACATGTTCAATAATAAATTTAATTCCAATAACAGCCCATGCGCAAACCAGCATTACTGAAAACTTCAACGGCACAAGCACATCGGCGCCATCGCCATGGAGTGCCTATGGCGGAGCCTGCCTGACGGCGGCCACCTACAGCGCATCGGCATCCAGCACCCTCATTCCGGGCTGTACCAATCTGCCTTACTACACCAATCTCAACTCTAAACTGGTAGGCGGTCAGACAGGAACACTTCCTGATGCCATCGGACAAGGGGCATTACGCCTCACCAATGGAGACACGACCAGCAATGGTTCGAATGGTGCCAATCAAACCGGTGCCATTGTCTACACAGCGCCGTTTGCCACCAATCAGGGCATCCAGATTTCATTCAATACCGTCACATACGGCGGTAATGCCTATGGAAATAGCAATAATGTTCAAAGTGGTGCCGATGGCATCACTTTCTTTTTAACCGATGCCTCTGTCACCCCATTTAAGCTGGGGGCCTATGGCGGGGCACTGGGTTACAGCTGCTCGGTCAACAAATCTCCCTCGGACGGAATGACGGGAGCTTACATCGGTCTGGGTATTGATGAATACGGTAATTTTGCTAATGCCAGCGATAATGGCAACGCCAGCGACCCAAAATCACTGGGCTCCTCCCCGAACACTATCTCAATTCGTGGTTCAGGCAATATAACCCAGGCCATGCTCAACGCCCTGTACCCTTCTGCAGCAGGGCCAACCAACACGGTGGGGGCCATCTGTGCAGCGGGCTACTATACCAACAGTCCGGTAACCACGACCACAACCACCGGCAGTGGTCGTCACACCACCACGACCACCACCACGACTTATACATCCACACCATTACAAGACTACCCATTGATTGTATCCAGTGTATTACCTGGCTCTATTGCCATCTCCAATCAAGAAGCTGTCGCCACGCCACAACGCAGTAAAGCAATCCCGATCACGTATTCACTGAGTATTACCAGTAACGGATTACTCAGCCTGAGCTATATCTACAACAACGGCATCTCCACCCCGGTCATTACCAATCAATCCATCATTACCAGCAATGGCCCATTGCCGAGTAATTTTTTATTTGGTTTTAGTGCCGGTACCGGCGGAGGTACCAACATACATGAAATCACTTGTTTTAAAGCCGGCCAGATTTCAGTAGCAGCCAGTTCTGCTGCGGGCAATGCCAATCCGGATTCCAAAATACAAGGTAACAGTCAAATTTTTTTATCGTCCTATAACGCCAGTAACTGGACCGGCAGCCTCACTTCCACAGGGTTAACCGCCAATGCCAATGGCACTATTTCCATTGCAAGCACTCCCAACTGGGATGCCAGTTGCGTACTCACCGGCGGCACATGCAACAGTACCGGCGGCACCAATACTGCCCAGACATCCGCGAATCGCACTATATTGAGCTGGAGCGGTTCTGCGGGTATCCCGTTTGAATGGACCAGTCTGACCGGCAGCCAGCAAACCACCCTTGACCCCACCGCCAGCGCAGCCTCATCCTCCAGCTCAACCCGGCTCAATTTCTTACGTGGTGATCGCACACAAGAAATTACCACAACCGGGTCAGGAACATACCGTGCCCGTACCAGTGTACTGGGGGATATTATGAATTCCAGCCCGGCATGGGTGGGGCCGCCCGAATTCCCATATGCAGTCATCTGGAAGGATAGCCTGTATCCGAATACAACTATGCCGGAAGCAGGCTCTGCCAGTTATGCCCAATTTCAGACCAATAATCAAACCCGGTTAAATGTGGTCTACGCCGGAGCAAATGACGGCATGCTGCACGGTTTTCGCACCGGCTCTTATACGGCGACCGGTAGTATTTCCACGACCAATGCCGACGGACTCGAAGTACTGGCCTATGTCCCCGGTCTGGCACAAAGCACCATTCATTCATCCACCGCCTCGTTCGACTACTCTTCACCACAATATGCTCACAATGCCTTTGTGGATGCGACTCCGGGAACCGGTGATTTATTCTATAACGGTGCCTGGCATACCTGGCTGACGGGTGGTCTGGGTGCAGGCGGAAATACCGGCGGGGTAGTCGGAAACACCACTACCGCGACAGTAGGCGGGATTTATGCACTGGATGTCACCACTCCGGGTAATTTCAGCGAAACCAATGCCGCAAGCTTAGTCATTGGTGACTGGAATACCAACACCATCACCTGTGTCGGCAATAGCAGTTGCGGCACGCATTTAGGCAGCACCTATGGCACACCTATTATCCGGCGTCTGCACGACGGCAACTGGGCAGTCATTTTTGGCAATGGATTAAACAGTAGTGCGGGAACTGCCGGAATTTTTATCATGGTCGTCAATTCCTCCACGGGTAAAACCAGTTTTTATTACCTGGATACCGGATCGGGAGCGACTACCAACGGCGGCAAAAACGGCATCGCCTACGTTACGTCAGCCGATCTGGATGGCGACCACATTACCGACTATATCTATGCAGGCGACATATTGGGTAACCTGTGGCGTTTTGATCTGACCAGCAACACAGAAAGCAAATGGGCAGCGTCCTCAACGCCCCTGTTTACCACACCCTCATCATCCACAGCGCAACAACCCATCAGCACGCTGGTCAAAGTAAATTCAGTAATAAGCAGCAGCACACCGCGCGTAGTTATCGTATTTGCCACCGGCAGGCAATTCCCCCAGACATTATCTTCCGGAACCGCATTTGCATCAGGAACTCAGAGCATTTATGGCATATGGGACTGGAATATGTCAGCATGGAATGCATTAAACAGTACCCAGTATGCGCAATTAACTGCACCGCAATCCGGCAGCACCAGCGTAAGCAACCTGACAACACAAATATTAACCGGCACAACCACAACAATCAACGGTTCGACGATCAATGCCTATAGCGGCAGTCAAAATACCGTATGTTGGGTCGGCTCATCTTCCTGTGCTACCGGCACCAATACCAAGTACGGCTGGACTGTCAATTTACCTACCAGCACAGAACAAGTCATTTATAATCCATCCGTCATAAGCGGCATCCTTGTCATCAATTCAACCATACCGGCTATTCCACAAACCTTAAGTTGCACGACAACCCCGGCCACCGGTTATAGCATTGGACTCAATATCAGTAATGGCGGCACCGCAGGCATATATGGAAATTCAACGCTGGCCGGACTCGGACTGGGAGCCACAGGAACAACTTTTTTTGCGATAGGAGCAACCGGTCTGACCAGCGCGATCAATCAAACCAGCAGCACCAACCCCGTCGCCACCTTGTTATCCTTACCCAACACCGGCGGTACCGGCTCACGGCTTACCTGGTTACAGCTTCGCTGATACCAGTACGAATACGGATTAACGACCAATAACACGAACATCTACCCTGACATTGCCATGAAAACAAAATCACCACACATACTCTTGTTATCAACAAAAAACAACGCCATCCGCCGCCACCCGGCACACCGTACCGTACCGGGCTTCACCCTGATTGAATTAATGGTGACGATAACCATTATCGGCATCCTTATTGCCGTTGCCGTACCTGTGTATAACTCCAGCATACAAAAATCACGACGTACCGACGCTAAAAATGCCTTACTGGATTTAGCCACACGAGAAGAAAAATACTTCAGTGTCAGCAATACCTACAGTACCGATCCGACCGTACTCTACTCCGCTACGAGCTCGGCGTTTCCCTTAACAGTACAATCATCCAGTACCAGCTATTACGTACTGACCTTACCCGTAATAACCGCCGCATCCGGCAGTTCTGCCGCAACATTCAGCATCAGTGCCTCTGCCACTGGAACCCAGGCGACTGACTCATGCGGTAACTTCACGCTCACCAATTTTGGCGTCACCAGCGTCAGCACAACGGCTAGCAATTGTTGGTAATCACCATTACGTTTGTCCTGCCACAAAAAAGCCACCTCATATCTTAAACTGAGGTGGCTTTTTAAAAAAACGAATAACATGCGCAATTTTTACTGCAACAAATAGTCACCCTGTTCCTGTATCAGTGAATTAACCGGATTGATCTGCTGCTCCTGCGCCCAAATCATATCCTCAATACCGCACTGCGGCTGATATTCACTCACCGCTTCCAGCAGCAACTTACGCACTTCCTGATAATCAAAATTCTGCCCTGCAAACTCCAGCCTGTCCAGTAATGGCTGTAAAGCAGGCCATGGGATCATAGATTCATGAGCGCGCAAAATTAAAGGATGTTCCGTTTCAATCACATGGTCACCGATCAGCAACTCTTCATATAATTTTTCACCGGGTCGCAAACCGACATGCACAATATCAATGGCATGCGCATCGCTACTTTCCGACTTTAACGAATTACCGCTTAAATGTACCATGCGCTTGGCCAGATCAATAATTTTCACCGGTTCACCCATATCCAATACAAACACATCGCCTCCCTGCCCCAGAGCCCCGGCCTGCAACACCAACTGTGCCGCTTCCGGGATTGTCATAAAATAACGGGTAATTTCAGGATGAGTCAGTGTGATCGGGCCGCCAGCCATAATTTGCTGACGAAACAGAGGTACTACCGAACCAGACGACCCCAGCACATTACCAAAACGCACCATACAAAACCGGGTAAACGGATTTTGTTCTGCAAATGCCTGCAACACCAATTCTGCCAGGCGCTTAGTTGCGCCCATCACATTCGTCGGACGCACCGCCTTATCCGTCGAAATCAACACAAAACGCGCTACTCCCGCAGCCATCGCAGCACGTGCAATACTCAGTGTTCCAAACACATTATTACGTACACCCTCCATCGGATTTTGCTCAACCAGGGGTACATGCTTGTATGCCGCAGCGTGATACACCGTATCCACTGCAAATGTCGACAAAACTTTTTGACATTTTTCAGTATCCAGTACCGATCCCAGAAATGGCATAATCGCGATATCCAGATTGTGCTTTTTCTTCATTTCCATCAGTTCTTTTTCAATGGAATACAAAGCAAATTCAGACATCTCCAGCAAAATCAGGCGGGCAGGCTGCTGAAGAAGAATTTGCCGGCACAATTCGGAACCTATCGAACCACCGGCACCGGTAACTAATACCGTTTTCCCCGAAATACAAGCTGAAATTAATTCGGCACGAGGCTCAACAGCATCACGTCCGAGTAAATCCTCCAGCTCAATCTCACGAATATCCTGAACATTAATTTCACCATTCACCAAATCACGCAAAGGCGGAGTCACCTTAACCTTGACGTGGTACTTTTCCAGCCGGTCCAAAATTAATTTTTTTTGTAATTTGGAAATAGATGGCATCACCAGATGAATTTCCTTAACCTGGTACTTTGCAATGAGCGGAGCCAGGTCAGTGGAAGGGTAAACCCGGATTCCCGCCATAGTTGTTCCCTGCAACTCTTCTTTATCATCAATCAAAAACATGGGCAAATATTCTTGCCCGGCACTAAACGCCGTAGCCATTTGCACCCCGGTACGACCCGCACCATAAATCGCCACGCAAACGGTATGCTGATTACGACTCAGACTGAGAATAAAAGCGCGCGCCAAAAAACGGCTCGCCAGCACGTACATCACGGCACTAATACCAAACATACCGAATACCGCACGTGAAAACAGCTCTATTTTGACAATAATACCCAAAGCCATTAACGCTAATACCGTCAGCGCCACGCCTGAAACAACGACCAGAACAATTTTCTGGTCAACAAAGCGGATAACGGCCCGGTACAAGCCCAGGCGGATAAAAATAGGAATAGCAAAAATGGGGGCAGCGACGACCAGCACACCAAACTGCCTGAGCTGCACCATCGTAATACCATCAAAACGCAACCAGACAGCCAACAGCACCATCAAGGGCAGAAAAATCAAATCCACGACGATAGAGATAGACTGCTTTTGCAATCGTGACAAGGCTAAAAATAATTTCATTGTCTTTACTTTTTATTCAGAAACGGGATTCTGAACTACAGCATACAATTAATATGTGAAGATAATAACTGAATACACGTTCACTACCAGCCGCCTCCGGGAACTTAACGGACTCAGAAATAGCAGAGGCGAAAAATCAGGCAAATCAGGCTCAGGCAAGTATAGCACTGCAAAAACAGGACTCCCGGCGATTTACATCCCCTCACATCCACTCCGGACAAAAGCCAACACGCTCGTCTCTGCACAGCAACACAATAACTATAAGTCATTACCCGGCCTTCTGGTTCGCCCTGCATCATCGCAGTACATGGCACCGGCGATGATACTTACTTAATGTCCTGCAAAATCACATACGGTAAATAAGGGCAGACCGCTTTCTTTTAACAAGGTCGAACCACCCAGTTCAGAGATATCGACAATCGCAGCACCTTCAATCACATTAGCACCCAATCTTTCCAATAATTTTTTCCCTGCCATCATGGTACCGCCGGTAGCAATCAGATCATCAATCAGCAATACCCGCTGCCCCGGCTTACACGCATCGGCGTGCAACTCAACCGTAGCACTACCGTATTCCAGCTCATATTCTTCTGAGACTGTTTTAAACGGCAATTTACCTTTCTTCCGTATCGGCACAAATCCAAGATTAAGTTCGTAGGCAACGACAGAACCAATAATAAAACCTCGTGCATCCAGTCCTGCCACCAAATCCAGCTTGGTATCCATATAGCGGTGTACAAACAAATCAATCAAGACCCTGAATGTCTTAGGATCTTGCAACAGCGGAGTAATATCACGAAACATAACCCCCGTCTGCGGCCAGTCCGGCACCGTGCGAATATGATTTTTTATGTATTCTGAGTGGTTAAACATATGAAATTCCTGTTAATTCGTAATCAATAAGCGTCAACAATAAGCACTGCGCAGTGCTTACATGCCGCAACGGGTATGAAATGACGGGGATCGGAAATGCTCTCACAAGAGCATTCCATTTCAACAAAGTAGCAGGAGCAAAGCCGTCATAGTGCCGGGTTATGGCTGGGTGCGCACGACAAAGTCGACGTTCAATTCGCCCCAGGCTTCCTGTTCTTTTTCCATCCAATAATTTAAGGTAGGGTGTTGCTCCAGCCATTCCTGCTTTATTTCCAACTCAATCCTGCTCTTCATGCGCAAGCGTATTTCGGCCAGCGACAGCTCAAGACGCGTGTGCATAAACAATACAGCGAGGCGCAATGCCAACACTGCCTTAGCAAAATCCTGATCCGCCAGCGCATCCTGCACTTTGCGCAGATTGCCTTTCTGACTCAGGATCAGCTTACTCATATTACGCTGCTCTCTTGTGGTAAAACCCTGCATATCGGCATACTCCACCACATAAGCACCATGCTTATGGTAACCGGTTTGCGAAATGGCGACCCCAATCTCGTGCAGGCGGGCAGCCCATAACAACTGTGCGGTATAAGTATCAACAACAGGTTTAAGCTGCCGATACAAAATCTGAGCTAACTCAGCCACCCGTCTTGCACGAACATCATCCACCCGGAATATCTGCGACACATTAAGTATGGCTTGCTCGCGCCGGTCAACATGTATTTCACGCAGATGTAAATCCCACATAACACCCATCCGCAAACCGGCTTCTATAGTTTGCAGCTTAACGATATTAAGCTCTTGCATCACACCGATTAAAATTGCCAGACATCCGACCACCATCGCCGCACGTTCGGATTTAGTGCCCGCCAGATCAAGTAAACCAATCTGCCCGACCTGAACGCAATGCTCCTTCAGCCTGATCAGGTTATCCAGGCTTAAGCTGCCGTCACCTATTTTATTTTTAATCAGCACATCAGCAATAGTACGTGCGCTTCCCGACGAACCGTAGACCTGTTGCCAGTGCAAAGGCTGATATACCGGGGCTGCATCTTCAAAATGCGAACGCGCCGAAAGAATAGCAACATCAAAACGCGCTGCCGTCATAAGGCCGTCAGGAAAAAAAGATAAGCTTTTCTTGACGGTAACGACACTAAAAGATTCGACTTTGAGAATATCATCACCGCACCCCAGTACCAATTCGGTAGAACCTCCGCCAATATCTATAACCAGGCGGCTTTCAGAAGAATCTGCCAATACTTTAGCAACGCCCATGTAAATCAGGCGACCTTCTTCTTCACCACTGATAATTTCAATCGGATAACCAATTGCGGCTTCAAAAGCAGCTAAAAACTCAGACGTATTTCTGGCAATACGTAAGGTATTGGTTGCCACCACGCGTACCGAGTGAAGTGCATACTGCGCCAGGATAGAGCGAAAGTAAGTCAGTGAAGCAATCGCACTTTGAATGGCGACCGGGCTTAGATTTCCATCCGCATCCAGTCCGGCACCAAGACGTAACGGATCACGTGCACTTTTAATGACGCGAATACCATCCCCTTCAAAACGACCGATATGTAATCGAAAACTATTTGAACCTAAATCCACAGCTGCGTACATTTCACTTCCTTCAATACGTTATGCGTTATCCGTTATGACGACACTTTTACACAGTAATCTAGCAAAAAAAACGTTCATGCAATGACTGCAAACCGGTACTCTCCAACACCTGTGCCAGCCTGTCCTTAGCATGCTGACGCGGTGAATTTTTGTAGGTGGCGATAATTAATTCATTTTTCATTGAATGCTCCCAGCCGACCAACTCTGTCACAGTCACCTGATATCCGTGTGCTTCCAGTTGCAGGCATCTCAATACATTAGTCAGCTGGCTGCCGAATTCACGCGTATGCAAGGGATGGCGCCATAACTCGGCCAGTGGATTCTGTTTGATGAATGCTCCTTTGGTTTTCTTAAGCGTAGCTGCAACTTCAGCCTGGCAACAAGGAACCAGCACAATATAATTTGCTTTTTTTTGCAGGGCAAACTCAATAGCATCATCAGTCGCCGTATTACAGGCATGCAGCGCTGTCACAATATCAATATGATCAGGCAACGCGTCGGAATTAATAGACTGTGCCACCGACAAATTTAAAAATGACATTCCGGAAAAATTCAGGCGCGCAGCCAATTCTTGTGAGCGCTGTACCAATTCATCACGCGTTTCTATACCGATAATGTGTGATTGCTGTTGTTGTGACCGGAGTTGCGACTTGAAATACAAATCATACAAAATAAAACCCAGATAGGATTTACCCGCCCCATGATCAACCAGCGTGACATTAGGGTGATCTTGCTGAATTTCCTGCAACAGTGGTTCAATAAATTGATAAAGATGATAGACCTGCTTTAATTTTCGACGGCTATCCTGATTCATTTTTCCGTCACGCGTCAGAATATGTAGCTCTTTTAATAACTCAATGGATTGTCCGGGCCGGATTTCATTTTTGCCGGACGTATCCTCTTGCTGTATCGGCACCGGCTTTTCAGGCTTCATTCTAAGGCCATTCTCAGGTTTATTTTTTTTCATTATTGCCACTTCATAAAAGAGTGTTCAGAATAACTCAAAAAAATCAATTTAAGAATCACTAAGAAGCATTAAGAGAAATTATAAGAAGCATTAAATCATCAGGGCGCAGTCTTATCAGGCTCAAAGGCGGCATGGAGGACGCATCAGGGATACATTACGATTATTTTAAAAATAAAATGCAAAAAACCCACGAATTTTCATTCGTGGGTTTTTTGTTTTTTTGGTAGGCCGTGCGGGATTCGAACCTGCGACCAACGGATTAAAAGTCCGCTGCTCTACCAGCTGAGCTAACGACCCAAAACTGCTGCTGCACTACGATGAGGTAGTGTTTTTTTACGAATATACGCTTTCTTCAAAGACGTACCATCCGAAAAAACAAAGAGACTCAAGCTTGCACCTAAGTCTCTTTAGGTATTTCGTGGTAGGCCGTGCGGGATTCGAACCTGCGACCAACGGATTAAAAGTCCGCTGCTCTACCAGCTGAGCTAACGACCCGAAAGACAGCTATTATAGGTGGCGCAATGCAGTGTGTCAATAAGAAACTACGCCAATACTGAAAATACTCCGCAAGCACGCGCGATACCCGTAGCAATCACAACACAAATCCACCTTATTTAAGTGATTTCAGGCGATCACCAGCCGTTGCTGCAGCTGCCGAATCAGGATATTGACTACGTAACTTCAATAACACCTTTTTAGTGGCCACTTTATCTTTTTGCTCCGAATAGCAACTGGCAATATTCAACAGTGCATCCGGCGCTTTCTGACTGGCAGGAAAATCATGGATTAACGAATCAAAAGCAGCAATCGCATTCTTATAATCTTTTTGCGCATAATATGAAATACCCAGTGAATACTGAACATTTGCCGCATATGCAGAAGCAGAATAGGTTTGCAAAAATGAAGCTAATGCAGCGGCAGCCCCCTTATAGTCTCCTGACTGAAACAGGGCTAACGCCGCATCGTAACTTTTTTGCTCATTGTGATCAACTTGCGCCTCTTTCCCATCCACAACTACTTTTTGTGGCTCCAGCTTACGCAAACGATTATCCAGATCTACATAAAAATCCTTTTGTCTGCGCTGACCGTCCGCTATATCGTTAGACAACACCTCAACCTGACCACGCAATTTAGCAATCTCTTGCCTGAGCGAGTCTTGCTGATTGAGCAAATCCAGCGCCACGGTTTTATCCGCTTTAGTACCGAGTTTGTCATCAACCTGACTGCTTAACGCATCGATTTTGCCACGCATATCTAAAATAGCACGCCGGGCTTCATCATCATCAAACAAACCGGCATAAGCCTGTGTCGTCAACATGCCGGCGGACACCACTGTCAACAGAATGGAAAAAAAACGCTTCATTGATCAACACCAATCAATAAACAATGTCTGAACGACGGTTTTGTGCCCAAGCGGCCTCATTGCTACCCTCAGCTTTTGGTTTTTCTTTACCCAAAGAAACAGCTTCTGTCTGGGATTCGGATACACCTAATGCTGACAATGATTTACGTACAGCTTCTGCACGCTTCTGACCCAGGGCCAGATTGTATTCACGTCCGCCACGTTCATCGGTATTACCTTGGATCAAGATTTTACGTTCAGTATGTGCGGATAAATACTTGGCATGTGCGGACAACAACGGGTTGAATTCTTCTTTGACTGTGTAGCTATCAAAATCAAAATACACGCTGCGATTTGCCAGCACCCCTTTTGGGTCATTCAGCGGGTCAACTTCAGCAGCCATGACAGCTTGTACTCCACGGGTATCAACAACTTTTGCCGGCTGTTGTGGTGCAGACTCAACTACAGCTGGTTTATCTTCCAGTTTAACAGCCGTACCACAAGCACTCAATGCCGCCGCCGTAGCGAACAACAAGACTAATTTACCTGAAATATTCATTACTTAACACTCCCTTAAAAAATTAAAAATCATAATACGAGTCTGTTCATCACAACAGCTACAACACCGCTACTTCATGAACGGGCCCCATGTTGGCTCCCTGACATCACCAGCCTGCGTTGTTAACCTTTGCTTACTACGTCCGTCAACAGACACGACAGCCAACACGCCACGACGGTTAATCTCCGTTGCATACATAATATACTTACTGTTCGGGGCAAAGCTAGGTGACTCATCTTTTACCGTATCAGATAAACGCAACTCCTGGTTACTTCCCAGATCCATAGCATAAAGCTGAAATTTACCCTCACGACGAGAAATATACGCCAAAGTCTGACCATCTGGCGATATTCTGGGACTAATATTGTAGTTACCACTAAATGTCACCCTGCTCGCCTCACCACCGGCAGCATTCATACGGTACACCTGAGGACCGCCGCTGCGATCACTGGTAAAATAAATTGACTGTCCGTCAGCCGAAAATTGCGGTTCAGTGTCAATACCACTGGTATTTGTTAAACGCTGTAAGCCACCGCCTGCGGCATTAACCACGTAAACCTGTGTCAGACCATCACGAGACAGCGCCAGCGCCAGCTTACTGCCGTCCGGCGACCAGGCAGGGGCAGAGTTATTCCCCTTATAGTTCGCAACCAGAGTTCTGGCACCAGAAACCAGATTTTGCACATAGACTACCGGTTTTTTTTGCTCAAATGAAACATACGCAACTCTGGTGCCATCCGGCGACCAGGCCGGTGAAATAATAGGTTCTTTAGACCGGAATGCCACATGTACCCCATCACCATCAGCATCAGCCACTTCAAGCTGATAATTCGATCCGGATTTAGTGATATAAGCAATTCGGGTGGCAAAAATACCACGTATGCCAGTTAATTTTTGATAAACATCATCGGCAATTTTATGTGCAGTTAAGCGTGTATATTGCGGTGTTCCCGACATAGCAAGCGCCGACAGGGTGTTTGCCTTAACCGTGTCATATAGCTTGTAACGGACATCAAAACGTCCGTCGGTTAAGCGCTGCACACTACCAGCCAGCAATGCTTCAGCACCATGTGATTTCCAATCACTAAAATTGATCGGGCTGGTTTCAGACAAGGGACCAGTGGTTTCAATCACTTTAAAATAACCACTGCGTGTCAGATCATCTTTGATAATACTGCTAATTTGTTGCGTTGAAATTCCTTCATCAACAAAACTGGCAACAGCAACCGGAATCTGGCTTGAGCCGGCGCCGGAGATTTCCACCCGTAACTGAGCCTCTGCCGACAAAGGCAATGCCAATATGCCAGCCAGAAAAAATAAACCGCCCGCCCATTTCTTTATTGGATTCGTCATAGTCATGCTCATTAAAATACTCATTAAATTCAATCCTTCATTTTGTAAACCAGCTCAAGACTAGCAGGGACAACCCCGGTTTTATCAGGGGGAAACGGCACAGTTTTGGTGATCGCACGCAGTATCGCATCATCAAATGCAGGCACACCCGAAGACTTCGTCTTTTTTGGAGTACCACGTAAACTTCCATCAGGAAGTAATTCGATCAAAAACTCCACAGAAGGATTTCCAGGCAAATTATCTGATGCAAAATAAACGGCATTCGACTTGATTTTGACTTTAATTTTATCACCATAACCCGGATCTGCACGGTTATTCCCTGTGGATTTAACCGCATCCCCGGAACCTCCCGAACCACTTATCTTGTTATTTACAGCACCGGCAATTTGCCCTGTCATCCGTCGCAAATTATCAGCACGCAATTTATCATCGCGCTTCTGATCATCCAAGGCACGCAATTTGTCTGCTTTTTTTTGTTGCTCGGCTTTTTGCAAATCCTCTTTTTTCAACTTTTCCTGATCCTGTTGTTTCTTTAATTTATCCTGTTCCTGCTGCTCTTTTTCTTTCTGCTTTTTTTTCTCTTGCTCTTGTTCTTGTTTTAATTTCAGTTTTTCTTGCTCTTTCTGCAAGTTCTGGTGCGCCGTAAAGGGTGACTCGACCTTGAAATTCCCCAAGCCTTTTATATAAATATCCCGTCAGTTTTTGTT
>CAIWPG010000132.1 GCA_903914535.1 uncultured Oxalobacteraceae bacterium | reverse complement strand
CTGCTGGATGAAGGTCAGTTTGGGCAAGCGATCATTTTATCGCCATTTAACTATGCAAAAGGCTATGCAAAAGGACTGGAACTCTCTGCTATTTACGACCAAAAAAACTGGGGAAGCTTCTTTAACTTCTCAGTCCAGCAAGCCAAAGCCACCAATATTATCTCTGGCCAGTCACTGTTTGGTGCCGACGAGCTGGCTTATATCGCCAATAATTACGTTTACCTGGATCATGACCAGACCTTCACCCTGTCCGGCGGCTCCCATATCAACTTAAGCGGCTATAAACTCAGTGGCGATTTCTTATATGGCAGCGGTCTGCGCAACACGCCGGAAGGAGGTGCGCCGAACTCAACATCATTACCGGACTACATTGTATTTAACGGCAATGTATCACATACATGGAAAGGTACTGCGGCCGGCGATATTGAAGGCCGCCTTGCCCTGCTCAATATATTTGATCGCTCCTATTTATTACGCGATGGCTCAGGCATCGGCGTAGGCGCACCGCAATATGGCGCACGTCGCACCTTGTTTATGGGAATATCTGCCAGCTTTTAACACATAAAAAAACCGGGCAAAAATCAATGCCCGGTTTTTTTATATACAATGCTGTTTTAAAGCTCGCTATTTTGAAAGCTAATTAACAGCTAAAGCTTTTAACGCACTTAGCCGGCAAGCGCTTGCAATGCCGGATAATCCGTATAGCCTTCAGCATCACCGCCATAGAAAGTCGCCGGATCCGGCGCATTCAATTCCGCTCCCTGCGCAAAACGGGCCACCAGATCCGGATTAGCAATGTACGAACGGCCGAAAGCAACCGCATCAGCAAAGCCCTGCTCAATCAGCGTCGTCGCTTCAAGCGCATTATAATTTCCACAGCAAATCAAAGCGCCATTAAATGCAGCACGCAAAGCATAGCGAAACACATCTGACAATAACGGACCACCGGCCCAATCCGGCTCGGCAATGTGCAAATACGCGATGCCACGCTTCGAAAACTCGCTAGCCAGGTACAATGCCATGGCTTCCGGTTCTGCATCAGCAATGCCATGCGCAGAAAAATGCGGAGAAATTCGGACACCAACCCGGTCAGCACCTATTTCTTCAATAATGGCATCCAACACATCCAAGGTCAGACGGGCACGATTCTCAAGGCTGCCGCCATAAGCATCAGTACGCACATTACTGTTGGTCGACATAAATTGCTGCAACAAATAACCATTAGCCGCATGCAATTCCACCAGATCAAAACCAGCACGTACCGCACGCTGTGTTGCCTGACGATATTGCGCCACAATACCCGGCAACTCGTCCAAAGCAAGTGCACGCGGCACACTGGTCTGAATACGGGCAGGCGTGCCGTCGGCTTGCACAACAAAACACTGACTGTTTTCAGCAACCAGTGCCGATGGCGCAACCGGTGCCACACCATTTTCCTGTAACAATGAATGTGAAATCCGTCCCACATGCCATAATTGCAGAGACATGCGTCCGCCTTTAGCATGAACGGCATCAACTACCTGCTTCCAACCGGCTTCTTGTCCGTCAGTATAAATACCCGGTGTCCACGCATATCCCTGCCCCTGCCGTGATACCTGACTGGCTTCGGTAACGATCAAACCCGCACTGGCACGCTGACTATAATACTCAGCATTCAGCGCACGCGGCACATCACCCTGTCCTGCCCGTGAACGGGTAAGGGGAGCCATAACAACACGGTTAGCCAGTGATACAGAACCAGCAACCAACGGAGAAAGTAATTTTTTATACATATAACCTTTACAATATTAATAATAGACCGGTCGTCTAATAGGCATTTTAAAAAAAGTCAGTCAAAATCATCCATCTGAGAACCACACCAACTACCTCACTGCAACAATAATTCCGTATGCTGATAAGCCAAATCCAATGGCTGCGGACTTCGCTTGACCTTAGACAATAATGATGCACCCACCCACATTGAATACAATGTTTCTGCCAGTTGTGCCGCATCTGACCGGGCCAAAACACTGCCCTGGCTCTGTGCCAGCCTGATTGCCCCGGCCAGTTGCGCAATAATACTATCCATGCCCCGATCCAGTGCACAGCGCATAGGCTCAGACAAATCGGAAACCTCCGCCGCCAGTTTCACAGCAAGGCAAGTATGATGGCAGTTATTATCTGCAGACATGGCACGCCACCCCTGAAAATAAGCAATAATGCGCGAACGCACGGGCCTACTCTGATCCGACAGCAAACACGTCAAACGGGTATCGTACTCACTAAAATAACGCTCAAGTAAAGCAACACCAAATCCTTCTTTGGATTGAAAGTAATGATAAAAGGAACCCTTCGGCACTTTGGCGGTGCTCAAAATTTCACTTAAGCCAAGCGCAGTAAACCCACGCCCGATAAGCAAGCTTTCGCCCACAATCAATATGCGCTCTCTGGTGTCCTGATAATGTATCGCTTTTTCCATGCATGCATTTTAGTAGACCAGTCGTCTATAGTCAACAGCACCAGAAAAAATAAAAT
>CAIWPG010000131.1 GCA_903914535.1 uncultured Oxalobacteraceae bacterium | reverse complement strand
GCATTCAGCTTACGCGAGTTTTCGGCATGTACGTAAGCGGAGGTCGCATCAAAGGCAATCTGGATACCGTCTTCCAGTACGTGCGGCAGCAGGCCATCCACGCCATCGGCGGTCACTTTCAAACCCATGGCGGCTGCCCGTCTGAGGCCTTCGGAGGTCGCATCGATACCCACCATCCAGACCGGCTCCAGTACGGTGCTGCGCTGTAATTTATAGAGAAGATCGGTGCCGATATTACCGGGGCCGATTAAGGCGCACTTAATTTTTTTCATGGTAGTTCTCTTTATAGAAAATAATGGCCTCAGAAACCAAAACAGGCGCTGACCTGCCCCAGGCCGCTAACCGACACATCAAAACGATCACCGGGCTGAGCAAGCACCATAGGCCCGAGCGCACCAGTCAGAATAATGTCCCCGGCCAGAAGCGGACGGTCATAACGTACCATCATGTCAGCCAGCCACAGCGCAGCATTAAGCGGGCTGCCAAGGCAGGCACGACCGCTACCGGATGACACTATTTCGGCACCACGCCGCATTTCCATCGTACAGTTGGTGATATCAAATTCACCCAGACGTACCGGACGAGCACCCAGCACATACAATCCGCCCGATGCATTGTCAGCCACCGTATCAACAAAATGAATATTCCAGTTTTCGATACGGCTATCGACGATTTCAATCGCAGGCACACAATACTCAATCGCGCGGATCAGGTCGGCATAGGTATGACGCTCATACTTCAGATCACGTCCGATAATCAACGCAATCTCAGCCTCAACCTTGGGCTGGATAAGCCGCCCCAGCGCAACAGCTTCACCATCGCCTACAGCCATATCGGCGAATAGCATGCCGAAATCAGGCTGATCTACGCCGAGCTGTGCCTGTACCGCCAGTGAAGTCAGGCCGATTTTACGTCCCACCAGTCTGCGCCCTTCAGCCAGAGCCGCCAGGGTATTGATTTCCTGAATCGCATAAGCGCCATCCTGGCTGCTATGCACCAACCGGTCACGCAATGGTGCGACCGGTATTCTGTTCGTACCGGCTGCTTTAAGAAGCGCTGCTGCACTTTCAGGATTCAATTTCATGTCCGCGCTCATTTGACTAATTTCCAGTTATTATTTTCAATTTTAATTAACACAATCGCACTGCCGTCGTAGCCGGCATGGTCAGTCGGACTCATCGTATAAGTCCCGTTAGAACCAAGCAATTTATGCGTCTTCTCAATGTTGTCACGCAAAACGGTACGGAATTCCGGCGTACCTGATTTAGCTTTACCTGTACTCAGTGCGCCAGTAATAGCGTTCTGCAATAACAACCAGGCATCCCACGAAGCACCGGCAAAAGTTGAACGTGAATTCGGACCGTATTTAGCTTCAAATGCCTGCACAAAATCCATGCTGGCCTTACGGGTCGGATGATCTGCTGATAACTGTTCCGCAACCAAGACCGGCCCGACCGGGATCAATGCACCCTCAACCGCTTTACCGCCGACACGCAAAAATTCCTTGCTGGTCACGCCATGCGACTGATAAATACGGCCTTTAAAACCACGCTCACGCAAGGTAATCTGCGGTGTCGCAGCCGGTGTTCCGGAAGCGCCGATAAAAACAACATCCGGTTTGGCAAGCATGACTTTGAGTACCTGAGCCTGCACACTGGGATCAGTCCGGCCATAACGTTCGACAGCCACAATACTGATCTTGCCCTGAGCTGCCTTAGCCAGCGCCTTGTACAAAAGTTCACCCCATGAATCAGAAAAACCGATAAAACCAACGGTCTTAACGCCCTTACTGACCATATCCGCCACCACACGCTCTACCATCAGATCGGCACTGGGTTCGCTGCGAAAAATATAGCTGCGCTGAGTACCGGATAAATCAAGCGGCGCAATTGATATCATCGGCACTTTTTCTTTATTCGCCACATCAGCCATCGCTGTTGAGGTACTGATCAGATTAGCGCCAAGAATGGCATCAACCTTATCTTCGCTAATCAGTTTTCTGACATTTTTAACGGCAGCAGTAGGATCAGTCGCATCGTCAAGCAGAATAAAATTAATTTTTTCATTAGCGATAGTCGCAGGGAATAAGGCCATCGCCTTACGTGTTTCGGCACCAAGTGCCGCAGCAGGACCGGTCATGGATGCGACCACACCAATATTGATGTCGGCAAATGCCGGACTAGCCGTCAATAAAACTGAAGAGAGAAGCGCAGTAATAGGAAATAGGTCTTTAATGTTCATGTTGTCTCCGCTATAAAGGGAATAATTATGATGAAACTCAGTCTCTGATACGGACTATTGAGGAATACTGCGAAAAGCGCCATTCAGGTAAATAAGCGCCTCACCATCACTACGTTCGCACGTAGCAAGAACTTCACAAAGAAAAGCGTGATGCGTACTTTCATCGAATACTTTAATTACCCGGCAATCAAAATTAACCAGAGCACCACCGAGTACCGGCGAGTCTGTCACCAGCGTATTCCACTGTCCGTAATCAAAACGCGCTTCACCACGCACACCTTCCTGCATACCGGAAAACACTTTTGCAACCTGTTCCTGATCACTTGCCAGCACATTGATGCAGATTGCACCGCTCTTGTGGATGACATCGCTGGCCGCAACATTTTTATTCACAAAAACAACCAGCCGTGGCGGAGTAGCGGTAACAGAACACACAGCAGTAGCAGTCAGTCCGGCCCGGGTTTCTCCGTCACGCGATGAAATAATTGTGACGCCGACAGCAAAATGACGCATACCAAAACGGTGTGCCTCAGCAGTCACCACAGGCAATTCTGCCAGCCGGGCACTGGGCGTCCAATCGAGAATTTGATTAATTTCTTTGCTCATGGTCTTTTTTATAGTTGTGGTGAAAGAAGACCCCGGAACTGGTTTTCCGGGGCTCTGCCAGGTTAAAGCTGAACACTATTAAGGCTTAACACCAAATGGATTCGCTGCCGGCAATGCGTTACCTAACATGCAGCCGCCGAGTAAATCACCGATATTGTCTTGATTTTGAGTGATGTGATTTGCACCAACCAGGATGTCACGCATCTGACGTTGCATCGGGTTATTCAGCCACACACCACGGGTTGAGGTTTTTTTGAAGATCATATGCGCAGCATCAAAACATTCCCCGCCAGTGAATTGATTCGTTGCAAAATGACGAATACGCGCTTCCAGCGGTACCAGCTTACCCTCTGAAGCATAACTCCAGGCTTCTTCCGTGTTATATAAAACCCGGGCAGTAGCTCCGGCAATTTTAGCCGCAGCCTCACCCAGCCTGCCTTTAATAAACGGATCCTGTACTGCCGCACCCACAGCCTGGTTCAGATTTTGACGCGGAACCATATGCTCAATATATAAATCAGCCATACCGCGCGCCATGCCAATAATGACGGAAGAAACCGCAGCATAAAACACATAGAAAAACGGCATTTTGTACAGATTATTAACATGCCCGTGTGTTTCATCGCCGTAAGCACCGATAACATGGCTCCGGTATTCAGGAACAAAAACGTCTTTAATAATTAATTTTTTACTGCCGGTACCGGCCAGACCAACCACAAACCAGTCATCCACAATGTCAAAATCTTTTGCCTGAATCCAAAAAGATCTGAACGCCATTTCACCGTTTTTATCAGCAACACGACCACCGAGAAAAGCACCACCGGCAGCGTGATCACAGCCGCTTGAAGTCAGCCATTCGCCATTCAGCACATAGCCGCCGTCAACCAGCTTAACCGTACCGAATGGGGCATAGGAAGAAGAAACCAGTGCAGTATTATTTTCACCCCACAGCTCGTCACCACAGCGCGGGTCAAGCAGACCCACCTCAAACGGATGCACACCGAGCACCATCACATTCCATGCGCTGGAAGGACAGCCACGCGCCAATTCCATCAACACCTTATTCAATACATTCGGGTTCATCTCATAACCACCCCAACGTTTTGGCTGTAAAATCTTAAAAAAACCGGCCTCAGTAAATGCCTGAATAGTATCTTTCGGTACCATGCGTGCGGCTTCAACGGCACCGGCTTTTTCACGCAACCAGGGAATCATCGCCACGGCACGCGCAAGCAATTCAGCTTCCGTCGGAATAGTCATATCGCTGTTATTCATTTTCATACATCTCCATAGAGGGGAATACATTTCTGCATTGAAGGTAATATCACCCACAAAAGGGGCAACTAAATTTGCCAGGCGCTGACCGCGCCATAACCGGCAATCCATTCATTAATCGGACGGTAGTAATCTTTACGGGCGGTATAACTGCCGGCGGCAGCCATTGCCGAGAAAGCCGCAACCCAGGTACGGACTTCATGCGTCGAACGACCGGCAATTTTCGATATTTCATCGATATTAAAATCATCAATTTCCGCAAGGCGGCCTTGTACCAGAGTATCGATAAAAGCCAGATCCCAGGCTTCATTGAGTGGTGTTAATGCACACTCAGCCGTACCAAAAATTTTTCCTGTTGCGATAGTACGTGCCTGACGTGCTGCGCGTCCTTCCGGTGTCGGGTTACGACCGGCGATCAAAAAATTGGCAGTATCATCCTGTGCGCCGGCCAGCAATGGGACCGGCGGCTCATGCGAAAGCCCCCCTGTACCAAGAATCAATACACGCTTATCCAGCCCGGCAAGAAAACGCCCTACTGCCTCTCCGAGTTTACGGATGCGGCGATACGGACCGAACGGTGGTGCTACCGAATTAATAATGATAGGAATGACCGGATATCGCGTCAGGCTTCCGGTCATTTCTTCCAGCGTTTGCGTGCAACCATGATCCACCTGAAGTCTGTGTGAAATAGCAATATCGACATCGCTGTCAAGAATAAAACGTGCCAGATCCAGCGCCAGATCGCCGGCAACCGATAACGGCCCGGGCAGAGTCTGGTAATCGGCAACAGAATCAGCCGCTGTCGCAATAACAAACGGCGGCATCAGATCGTAAAACAAACCGTTGTAATGATCCGGAGCAAACACAACGATCAGCTCAGGATCAAATGCCTCAACTTCAGCACGCAATGTTGCGAGAATAGTGTCAACTTCCTTAAGTACATCACTCCCGGGATCATTTAAGCCGCGCAGTGGAGTATGTGACAAACACTTCAGTTTTATGCTCATAAAAATTCCTAATTCAATGGATTCTGGCTTGCCAATATGGATAGCAATGATTTAAATTTGCGCGAGAGTGAGCGACCCGCCACCCTGCTGCATGGCGAGTCTGAAGAACGTAACAATCAAATGAAAACGTTAAAACGGTAGATTCATTTTGACGTTAAAACCACTGCCTTCCGGACGGTTTCTCACATCAAATTCTTTGGTATACTTCGCAGTGACGAACCAATTTTTGCCATTGCTGTATTTCACTGAAGGGCCGATCGCAAGTACACGTCCACGATTATTCAGTATGGTGTTACCCGCCTGAGTATCATCAGTAGTTTGCTGATAAACGTAGCCGCCGATACCTGCAACAAACGCTTTGCTAAAGCCCCATCCAAGTGCGTAATCGGCGTGCAGCTCCTGTCCGGACCGGTAATTAGTATCTTTATTAATACTATTAAAGTCGTACATTATTTTGATATCGGCATTAATGCCGACGGGCTGCTCATACGTAGCCGCAAACAACGGTTCCACATTCCAGTAATTACGCCCCAGATTAGCCATGTCATTTTTGTTGTACTCACCAGTCGGTGCGCTGACATCGACAGCAAATAAATAATGTAAATTTTCGGAAGCGTGATAAGCCAGTGCCGAACCAAAATCCATATCGCCCAGACCGCTTTTGGTCTGACCTGTTCCATTGATACTCACACCCAGATTAACCAATGGCGCAATCGCATGGAATGCAAGCTGACCACCCAGAATTTTCTGATCTGTTACCCAGATAAACCGGGTAGCTGCCGCTGTCGCATTCAGATTAAAGTTCAGTGGTATCTGATTACCGGCATTGTCATTCAGTTGTGATGCGCTGTAACCGGACAAATACTCAAGAACGTACAGACCGGGAGGAGGAACGGCGCCAACCATATAATTTTCTGCGCCATTCGGATAAATAGAACCGCCACCCTCAGTCGCAAAAGCGCTGCTGCCTGTCGTTGCCGCTACCGTTACCGCCGCCATCATCACTGCCTGACGCATCCATTGTTTACTGTTCATACTGTGTCTCCTGTTTTTTAATTTAATGACTTTCCTGCAAACATAAAATCCCCCCTTGTTTCACCAGCATTTTTGGGGGAATTCTCGATATTGTCTGACCCGGAAAGTGAGGTGAATCTTAGAGGACAGGCCGGAATTCTCAAAAAAAATTAATAAAACGTCCGCCTGATGCACAAAGTATTTTTTTATAGCAAGAATAAACAGGGCGTGATAATGCTATCCGGCGCTGTTTTTCTATACAGACAAGGTATAAGAAAACAGCCGGATATTAAGGAGCGAACAGGGGAAATTGATGAAGGAATTTATTGATTTTGAAGCGAAGGCAATTCAGACAACTGCGCTTCAATCAGCTTGACCGTATGTTGTAAAACAGGAAGAAAACGGCGTACTGCTTCTTTGGGGGTGACAGCCTGATTTAAGTACACCACATTGATAACGCCGACAGGTAAACCATGATGCAAAATGGGTAAGGCAATCGCACCTATCTTATGCTGCGAGGTCCATTCACCATCATTACTGCCAAACCCCATCTCCCGGGTTCGTTCCAAAACATTAGCAACAAAACGCGGATCAGCCGCCAGGCGGGCCTGATCATCACTGCCGCTTTTGGCCAGATGCAAAACTTCCTCACGCTGCTCATCCGAACAGCACATCAGAAAAGCACGACCGGCCGCTGTTAACAACATAGGCAATCGTTTGCCCACCATGGCACGATGAAACGATAAGGGACTAAAGCGATGCGTAGACTCCCGCACAACCAGATAAGCCCCCTGAGGGGTTGACAGATCGGATGGCCACACCACAGTTTGCAGCAGTGCGCTTAAGGCCGGAGCAACGATAGCCGAAATCCAGTCCTCTTCCCGAAAACCATCTGCCAGTGCGCGCACATTCGAAGCCAGACAATAACGGGTATCCGAATCGCTGCGCCGGACATAGCCTTCAGCAATCAGGGTTTCCAACAGCCGGCGCACCGTTGTGCGATGCAAACCAGTGGCCTGCACCAGATCAGCCAGCGAAGCACGCCCGTCTTCCTGCACATTCAAGGCTCGTAACAAATCAAGGCCGCGGGTCAATCCGCGTACCAAGGAATAATCAGAACCCGTATTTTTGGGCATTTAACAAATACCTTATTCAAATCCCAGTCGTTTGATGGATGACAGCACCAATACCACTTCACTGGTTGCGACAGAAAACGGCGTGCCGCTGGCCAGTGCATCCTGAGCCTGCTCGTAGCGTTCCTGATTAATCAATTCACCCACTTGCCCGGCTACTTTATGAAAATGGGCATGCTTACCGACCAAATCCATAAAAGTCGTACGTTCACGTAAGCGCTGACCATCAGCATAAATCCATTTTCCAAGTGCACAACAATCATCGCGGCATAACACAGACACATCTACCTTAGCATTACTTTCAATCGCTTCACGCAACTTTACTTTCCATTGACGATGACCATCAATAATCGTATCAACATCAATCCCCTCTACCATAGCAGAAGCAATATGTCCCGGCAGGCGGAATTCATCAACCTGTGCTGCCATGCGCACAGAAGCGTGCTGCTGCAAACTGGCCGCAGATGCCGTTTGTTCTACCAGGGTCGCATTAGCCTGTGTACTCAGATCCAGTTCATTAATTACCTGACCTATCTGAACGATACCGATGCTTTGCTCACGTGCGCCATTAGCCACCTGATCCAGCAATTGCCGCACCTGATCGGTTTTTTCTACGATATCATTCATCGTAATACCGGCTTTGCGCACCACCTCAGATCCCATCGACACCTGTGCGGTACTGCCGGCAATCAATGTTTTAATTTCCTGTGCCGCCTGGGCACTGCGACCCGCTAAAGCCCGCACCTCCGTAGCAACCACAGCAAATCCACGCCCCTGCTCACCGGCTCTGGCTGCTTCCACCGCAGCATTCAGAGCCAGAATATTGGTTTGAAACGCGATGCCGTCAATAACACCGATAATGTCACTGATTTTTTTAGAAGAAGCATGTATCCCTTCCATGGTATCCATCACGTCAGCCATAACCTGTCCGCCCAAACTGGCTGTTTTAGCATTATCAGCGGCAATTTCCGAAGCCTGTCTGACCGATTCGGCACTACTTTGCACTGTCGTTGTCGTTTGTTCCAGAGCAGCAGAAGATTCTTCCAGTGCAGCTGCCGCCGCTTCGGAACGATGTGACAGGTCTTGCATCCCCCGGGCAATTTGTATACTGGATTGCACCACCGTACTACTGGCATCCTGCACTTGCTGTACAGTGTCAATCAGTGAGCGTTGCATATGGCTCAGTTCTTTGAGCAAACCGGCAACTTCATCACGACCAGCCCCATGAATAACGGCACGTAAATCACCCATAGCAATATTAATCAGGTGGCGACGTACAATTTTAAAACCACCCGACATGGAACAGTAAAAGCCCATAAACAGATACAAAGCCAGCGCCATACTTGCCAGGCTGCCGATCAGGGTCAGCCAAAAAAGACGAAGATGCAAAGACTGACGCACTGCAAGCATCGTATCCAGTACAGCCAGATTAGCTGCTATTTGCGTAAACTGTGTTTGCAAGGCCTGATTGGCTGCGGTCACATAAGCGACGCGATCACCGCTGACATCGGTCAAGCCCACCGGAAAAGTCGCGCGCACCAACGCTGCAAAATTAACTACCGACGCGTCAGCATTACGTGAAACAGACGATTTATAATCCGGAGCCATATTTTGGACTTTATCCAAATCAGCTTTAGCTACATGTGCGACATGCTCAAGAACAGCCAGTCGTTCCTGAATACGTGCAGCTATTTCAGGCGTCAATTTTCCACTCCTGAATGCACCACCACCCAAACCACGTAATTCAGCAATACTTTGAATAATGGCAGGAGATTGCGTCAGCACAGAACTGATCAGGTACGTTGATGACGGTTCCGGGTCAACTGCCAGGCCGGAAACATCCGTCACCTGATCCAATAAATCAATCAGTGCCAACGACACGCCCATCATATTTTGCGATGCCGTATCGCTGGTATTCAACACAGCAGACTGGGCGACCTTCATTGCCGTTCGCGCTTTATCCAGTGTTGCAGTACGTTCTGCTGACATGCCAAATTGCGTATCTGTACTTTCAATTTTTTTAAAAGCATCTTCAAAATCATGAAGCGCCTTGTCCGGTTGTATACCGACATCTCCCCAGGCTGCACTACGCGCCTGAAAACGCCACATCCCTACCGCATCCAGAGCCGGATATACCGTCATGGCATAATGTACCCCCTGACGCTCTCGCTCCAATAAATGCAAATCTTGTAATCGTACCTGAGTAAACGTCACCAGCAACCAAAGCGTCGGCGTTACAAAGACAATAGAAATAAGCAGCATTTTGAATGGAAACAGCAAATTACGCATGAACGATGTAGCTGGTTTCCATAACGGTAAGCGAATAAGGAAGGAGAGGAATTTTTTCATTGTTATACACATCTAAGCGCCAGAAATTTAAATCAATTTTGCTAAAAAAATAAATGAATAAATAATATTTTGAAATCTCAATATAAAAATTACCAAAATTAATACAATTAAGAAAAAAACAAAATAATATATAAGTAAATATTTCTTTATACCAATTCGCTCATATTAAAGCAAAATTACCGTTTTTTTACTCAAAATATGGAAGTACAATAAAAAAACTAAAGTCATGTAAAACAATTCACAACACCATTGCTACATCACATCTCCCCGGCAACCTCCACAGCCTTATCCTGAGCAGCGTACTCTGCCTCCGCTTCCCTGGCCAGCAACTGCAATCGTTCCAGCAAGCGCTGCATCGGCAACTCGGGATTAATCCACCAGTCGGTGGACCAGATCCTGTGTATCTTCCATCCCAGACCTTCTAATATCATCTGACGCAAACGATCCCTGTCACGGGCACTGGCTGCCGAATGATAGGTAGCGCCATCACATTCAACACCCAACAGATAACGCCCGCGCGCATAAGGATTCACCACAGCCAGATCCAGCCGGTAACCGGAAACCCCCACCTGAGGATGGACTTCCCATCCGTGTTCACGCAGCTTAGTAATAACAGCCACCTCAAACGGGCTGTCCGGCAAACGTCCGGTAGGCAAGGCCTGCGTCGCCAGCGCACGCGGACCATTCAGGGCAAAGTCCAGGTAAGCTTTCAGATCAGCAACGCCACGTGCCTTGGTACGGGATAAATCAATATGCTCCGGCCGCAGACTGCTAAAAATACGCACCTCATAACGTGCCCGTGACGCAGCCACATTCAGACGGCGATGCCCGCCCTCTTTATTCATTGGCCCGAAATTCATTGATACTTTTCCGTTAACATCCTTACCGAACGTGATGGAAAATAAAATAATATCACGCTCATCCCCTTGTACGTTTTCCAGATTTTTCACAAAAAACGGCTCTGCCAGACTCTCTGAGATGGCAATATCCAGCAGCGGCTCAGCCACACGTCTGGCATCCGTCATTTTTTCAATTAAAGCCTGCTGACTGGCATTAAACGTGATGACACCAATCGATCTGGTTTTACCGGTTCCGGATAAATAATGCGTAGCGATAGCATCAACAATTGCTTCGGCTTCTTTTCGGTTAGTACGTGATTTTCCTGCATCATAAATACCATCAACCGCCACAAAACGAACCGACTGATCCTCTGTTACCGGAGAAGGAAAGGTAATCAGGCGGTTATCGTAATACTGCCGGTTTGAAAACGTAATCAGGCCCTCGCTTTTAGAGCGGTAATGCCAGTCCAGCGAGGAGGATTTCATGCCAATACCGAGGCACTCATCCAGTATGCTTTCCATCTCTTCTATCTCATCTTCATTAACAACGCCTTCCGTATCGGCAGCATGAAAAAAGTTGGTCGGGGGAAGTTGCTTAGGATCGCCGACACACACCAACTGCTTACCCCGGGCAATGGCACCGACTGCATCCCAGGTCGATATCTGACTGGCCTCATCAAAAATAACCACATCAAACCCGGCATGTCCTGCATCCAGATATTGAGCAACGGATAAGGGCGACATCAGAAAACAGGGTTTAATGCGGCTCAATACGGTACGGGACTGGCTGATAAGCTGCCGGATGGATTTGTGCTGACGCTGCTTTTGCGCTTCGCGACGCAAGAAAGCGACTTCGGCACCCAGTTTTCCATTGGACCCGGAAGCGGCTTCGGCAGACTCACCAGTGGCTCCGTTTTTTCCAGAACTGCGTTCATCCGTATTACGTTCACCGGCGTTATATTCTTCCGCCCTGTTTTCACCATTGATTTCACGCTCAGACGGAATATGACCACTCAGTCTGGCAATAATCATCTCTTGTGTCAATTGTTGAAACCGGGCATCCACTTTCTTAAAATCAGCTATTTTTTGCTCATGCGTGGCGCTGGAAAAATTAGATAACAGGGGTTCTCTGTCAATAATTTTTTTTACCCACCAATTTTTATAACTCAGGTCAAAAAAGACTTTTAATTCAGCCAGAGTCGTATCGCCGGCCTCGACACTAGACACCAGCGGATGCAGGCCACGAGCCTGTGCTTTGGATTTATGCAACTGCCAGACACACCACGACTGCAACTGATTTCTGGCCTGCTGCCAGCTACTGGCAAGTGATGCAGCATAAATCAGCAAACCGGGAACCCGTTCTTCACTGTCCTGCGTTGTACGTGAGCACGCCAGATCAGATAAGTCCTGCCATTGGCTGCTAAACTCCCGCCAGGCGGTACGTAAATCGGCAGCCAGCATGTAATGCGCCGACCCCGGTATAAACAAGACTGACTGGTCTGTCAGTATTTTTTTTAAGCGGACACGTTGCTGCATCACTTCTTCTGTATGGCGCTGACACACCAGACTCAGCGACTGCGAAAAATCTGTCATCCAGTGCAATTGAATATCTGCCTGTACCCAGTCTGTCGCTGCTCCCTTGAATTTACCCCCCAGCATATCATGTCCCAGCGCACTATTTTCTGACAAATAATGGTCCTGCTTATTAAGTAATGCCAGCTGCGCCAAAAATTCATCCACATCTGCCGGCGCCAGCCGGGCTCCCTGCAGATTAAAACATTGAATCTGGTTAATAATATTGCGTTGACCAAGCCAGCGTGTCATCCACCATGACTGTGTGGCAGCCCGCCACTGCAACTGCAACTGACCGGCATCCAGACGACACAACTCCGGTCCATAATGTGCTGAAAAATATGCCCAGGTCTGGTTTCTGTCGATCCCGTACCTAATCAGATCAGCAAATAACAAGCGCGTTGCAGGCTGATGTGCCTGCGCAACCACCTGAGGAGGCACTTCGGCGGCCTGCATTAGTGCTTCAGCTAATTTATCCAGCGCGCTTAAATCAAGAAAGCTGAATGTCGCAGGATCACACGCAACTAACACAGAAAACCGGCTCAATGCCAGCGTCAGCGCCTGACTACTTGTGAGCAATGACTGGCACTGCTGCATTAAGGCATCCTGCCAGCTCGGCGTCCAGCTGGTCTGGCCTATGCGTGACAAGGGATGCCCGGTGATATGCCCCAACTGCCCTGCCAGAGCAGACATTTGAGCAACCAGATCGTGCAATTCTTCAACCTCTTCACTGCTGTGCATATCGGCATCGGACCAATGCAAAGCAGCCAGCACCTTGCCCGGATTACCGGCACCACTCCCGGCATTACCTATGCAGGCACCCATGGCACCGTAGACCGAATAACCGTTACGGTGCTCGCGGTGCAATACCGATACCAGATCGGTCAGTTGCAAGCGCAACGTACTCAGCTTGCCTGCTTCTTTTTCCCAATCACTGCATACACTGCTGTGCGCCTGGATTAAGGTTTGTACCACTTCTCTGGCTATTTTGGATTTCTTAGCTTTAGAACTATGCAACTCCAGACAAAAATCGGCCAGACCCAGACTACTCAAACGTTTATGCACCACATCAAGAGCAGCCATTTTTTCTGCGACAACCAGTACGGTTTTTCCGCTGGCTAAAAAATGGGCAATCATATTCGTAATAGTCTGGCTCTTACCGGTACCGGGAGGACCTTCCACCACCATATTTTTACCATGTGCGGCAGTACACACCACCGCCAGTTGCGATGAGTCTGCCATCAGAGGCGTAAACAAACTTTGTGGTGAATACAAGGTATCCAATTCATACGGGTACACGGATCTGGCTTCATCAGTAAACGCCTGACCTTTATGATTGATTAAATGATTGACCACACGAGACTGAGATAAAGCATCAACCCGGCTGCTTAAGTCCTTCCACATCACATATTTGGTAAAACTAAAATTACCCAGATAGCAATCCGGGCGCACTTCAAACCCGTTCAGCTCTGCAATGGCAAAACGCATCTGCTGAAAGATCAGGGCGACATCCACCCCCTGCTCATCTAATGGCAAAGGGCCATCGGTAAAGGGCAGACTGATATCAAAATCCAGCGCCAGCTTTTGCAGCAATGTCGGATTAAAGATAGTTTCATCATCATGGCGCACCAAGCGGATTCCGGCACCGACAGCACCACGCTTTAAAGTGACAGGGACAAGTAATAGCGGCGCTTTTAAAACGACTTCTGATTCACCCGATTCTTTCCAGTACAGCATCCCGATAGAAATCGTCAGTGTATTTGCACCGGTTTCCTCCAGTGTATTTTTACCGGCACGGTAAATATCAGCCAGACGGGTATCGAATTCTGCAACAGCTACATCAAAGACCAGTTCATGTCCGGACAGCACAGTCGTCGCATGTGCCTCAGCAGGTGTCATCCCTTTTTCACGGAAAAACAGTTCGGCCGAACGCGGATCACTGTCTTCCATCAGCACCGGCCGGGCAGACAGCTTAAACTCCCCGTCTCCTGCCAGAGCATCCTCCAGCACAGCCGGTTCAGCGCACACTACCCGCAGAAAAGTTTTACCGGGTTTAAAATTCAGCAGCTTATTGCGTAAGGTTAAATCAAGCAATTTGCTTCTCCAGCGCAGCAAGCGGCCTTGCGGCGTATCGGCCTTACCCATTTCGGTAACAGGCAACATACCGGGATCCAGCGGAGGAAGAAAAGGCATGGGTTCAAAAACCGGTGCCTGGGGCTGCATGGCATCCATCGCATCGCCGGGTAATGACTGACCGCTGGCAGAATGGTCTTTTAAGGCGCGAATATGAGCCTGGCGCGCCCGTTTAATATCAACAGCATAAGAAAATGTACTGGTTTCATCGTCAAGATAGGCATTAGCTGTTGTTCTGGACCAGAGCATAGAAGGACGACTGCTTTGCGTGATTGCAACGGACTCCAGCATAAGCAACTCACCGCTGTCGACCCGCTTACGCACCGACTGTACACAATCTGTAATCGGTGTCGGAAAGCAGGTATCAATCAGCCACACGCCCACCCAGGCATGCCCCTCTTTAAAAAAAATTACCGGATTCAGTCCTGCCTGCTCAAAGCATCCTGCCATGAGTACCGCCGAATCCAGACACGTCGACAGACGGGCATCCAGTATGCGCTCTGCACTGCGAATTTTTTGCCCGGCTGATTCAAATGAAGCTGGCGGCGGGCCGTATTGCAAACCTTGTGCACTCAGCACAGACACAATCGCACTGACTTGCTTCCAGACCCGTTCCCGGTATTTCGACTGATACCCGTCCAGGGATAAACTACTATCCATTCCCTGCAACAATGCGCTTGCCTGACCTAACAACCTGTCAATCACTAATGCATTAGGCTGCACAAAAGCCGCCAGCAATTCCGGCAATCCCCGCACACCGCCCCACTCATTATGTGCCAGCACATCAACCGCATTACTCTGATGTGCCAGAACAAGGTGAGCGACACTGGCCTTAGCCTCAATACGGCCGGATTCTGCTTCGTTCAAAGCACCCAGATAACCGTGATCCGGCTGAAGGTCCAGCACAGACAAGCCTATTGTCCGGATTTCTCCCGCCTGCAAGCGGTCAAAATGGAAACGCTGACCCAGCATAAAAGGCGGATTAGAAGAAATCACCAGATCAACATGCCGTATCTCTCTTCCGGCAGTATTTTCAATACGAACAGACTGAACAAGGGGAACACGGTTTTGAACAGCCGCATAACTAACGGCAGGCGCACTTAACAACTCAAGCGACACTATTGAATTAGTTTTATGTGGCTTAACATCCGCAGTTACTCCATCCGGTACAACAACATTAGCGTTACCCGGCAAATCTTCAGCTTCCAGCATCGTGGCAAATCCCGTCATACGTAAATAAAAAGGTAAAAAATCAGGCTGGCAAATTATAGGCTGTTGTTGACAGACACGCGATATCTATCCGGGTTTATATCAAATTATGCCTGTAAGTCGTATCCGTTCACAGACAATGCCGGAAAATAAAGCAACGACGATTTTCCCGGAATACGTTTAAACAAACATGATGCATATAGCAATACAACTTTTCCCTGAATCAGGCTGATACCATGACATAAAAGTTTCCACATTGCACTTCAATCTGCCGTTTTGGTGTATGATCAGGCTCATATTAGTAGTATTTCTTACAATTTGCAGTCAACCGTATTACTTAAAAAAAACAGATCTGATCATGAGAGACAACAAGACGGCATTTTCATTTCATATCTGGCTCATTATCGCCAGCTTTGCTACTTGCTCTCTATTTTTTTTTATATATGTCAGAGCAGAAAAACAGATTGATCATGCCAATGAACTACGGCATCAATCCTTTCTGCTAGCCGATGAATTACGGCAATCCTCCAACAATCTGACCAACATGGCGCGCGCTTTCGTCACAACCGGCGACCCCATTTACAAAAAATACTACGAAGATATTCTTCTGATTCGCGATGGCAAAAAACCCCGGCCACACGAAAACTATAATCTGTACTGGGATCTGGTATTAGCGACCGGACAAGTCCCCGCCAATAACAGCGATCAGGCCGCACCACTGCTCGATTTAATGAAAAATGCAGGATTTAGCAAAACTGAATTCCAGCAGCTTGATATTGCCAAACAAAATTCTGACCGGCTGACCGATACCGAATTCGAAGCCATGCGCCTGACAAAAAGTACCGGGAGCAATGCGCGGGAAGATCATGAACGAGCCAGAAAAATGATGTTTGACCCTGCCTACTATCAGGCCAAAGCCGACATCATGATCCCCATTAACACTTTTTACTCTTCAATGGATAAACGCACTCTTGCCGCAGTGCAGTATTACTCCGACCTGGCTACATTTTTACGCTGGGTATTTATTGCAATGGGACTGGGTCTGATCATCATACTGCTACGGATGCGCCGTGCTTTCTGGCATATTCTGGGAGGATCGGTAGACGAAATTCACGCTCACATCACCCGCATTGGTAACGGTGATATTTTTCAGCCCATTCCGGTTGAAGATGCATTAAAAAACAGTATGCTGGGACGTTTAGCAACAACCCAGATCAACCTGAATCAGGTTGATCATGAAAGAAAAAAAGCCAAAAAATATGAGCAATTTCACCGGGAAATGATGGAAAAACTCGCCACAGGTGAAAGTCTCCAAAAAATTCTCTATGCTTTGGTCGTCGGGGTCGAAAACCTAAGCACCGATATGATATGCAGCATTCTTATGCTGGATAATGACGGGCTTCATCTGGGCAGAGGAATTGCGCCGCATCTTCCCGATTTTTACAATAAAGCCGTTAGTGGCCTTGCGATAGGCATGGGAGCCGGCTCCTGTGGTACGGCAGCATACACCGGCCATCGTATTATTGTTACCGACATTGCCCGCCATCCCTACTGGGCTCCTTATAAAGAAATTGCAGCTAAAGCCGGTGTGAATGCCTGCTGGTCACAACCGATACTTTCCTCGTCCGGCCAGATATTCGGTACATTTGCCATTTACCACCATGATATACACTCACCGACAGAACACGATATTACGCTCATTGAGCAGGCAGCACATCTGGCCAGTATCGTCATCGAAAAAAACCGGTCAGAAGAAGATCTGCGTATTGCGGCAACAGCCTTCGAATCACAGGAAGGCATGTTTGTCACTGACGCGGACGATACCATTTTGCGGGTCAATAAAGCATTTACACGCATCACGGGTTACACCGCACAAGAAACGATTGGCCATTACCCCAGCATGCTTAAATCGGATCGCCACGATGATGAGTTTTACAAAGGGATGCTGGAAAAAATTGCACAAGACGGTTTCTGGCAAAATGAATTCTGGGCTCAGCGAAAAAACGGTGAAATATTTCCGCAATGGCTGACAATAACGGCAGTAAAAAACGACGCCGGACAAATCACGCACCACGTTGCCACCTTTACAGACATCACCCAGCGCAAAGAAGCAGAAAATCAAATCAAGAGCCTGGCATTTTATGATCCGCTGACCAAGCTGCCCAACCGCCGCTTGCTGATGGACCGGCTTAAGCATGCGCTTACTACCAGCACCCGCCGCCGCCGGCATGGCGCGCTATTATTAATCGATCTGGATAATTTTAAAGCAGTGAATGACACCTTAGGACACGATAAAGGTGACCTGCTGCTGCAGCAAATCGCAGAACTCTTACTGTCCTGTGTACGTGCTGACGATACAGTAGCCCGTTTAGGCGGCGATGAATTTGTAGTCATCATCGAAGATTTAAGTGAATCGGCCGTGGAAGCAGGGACTCAGGCAAAAGTATTGGGTGAAAAAATTCTTTCAGTATTAAGTAAAACCTACCAGCTTGCCAGCTACACACAACACAGTACGCCCAGCATCGGAGTTACCTTATTTTTAGATTTAAGCGAAAGTGTCGATGAACTGCTAAAACGTGTTGACCTGGCGCTATATCAGGCAAAAGCAGCCGGACGCAATGCGCTGCGCTTCTTTGACCCGCAAATGCAGGCTGTCGTCACAGCACGCGTAGAAATGGAAGCCAGTTTGCGTCAGGCGATAGAAAATGAACAGTTCACCCTGTACTATCAGCCGCAAATGACCAGCAATAATAACGGCACGGACTATCCGACAGGAGCAGAAGCACTGGTACGCTGGAACAATCCGGTGCGAGGTATGGTCTCCCCGGCTGAATTTATTCCGCTGGCAGAAGAAACCGGTCTGATTCTTCCCTTGGGAAAATGGATACTGGAGACAGCCTGCAAACAACTCGCATGCTGGGCAACACAAGCAGAAATGGAACACATTTCTCTTGCAGTAAATGTCAGCTCACGGGAATTTCATAAAGCTGATTTTGTGAATCAGGTGCTGGCAGTACTGAAACGAACCGGCGCCAGACCGCAACGCCTCAAACTCGAATTAACCGAGAGCTTGCTGATCACTAACGTAGAAGACATCATTACCAAAATGACGGCACTGAGAAAAGAAGGCGTTTGCTTCTCACTGGATGATTTTGGAACGGGATATTCATCTCTTTCTTATCTGAAGCGATTGCCGCTGCATCAGCTTAAGATTGATCAGGGCTTTGTGCGCGATATACTGATCGATCCCAATGATGCTGCCATTGCACAAATGGTTATTGTACTGGCTGGCAGTCTGGGACTGGAAGTCATTGCAGAAGGGGTGGAAACAGAAACGCAGCGCAACTTCCTGGCAGAACACGGCTGCCACTCGTATCAGGGCTACCTGTACAGCCGCCCCTTACCCCTTAATGAATTTGAAACATGGGTACACATTCATCAGCCCTGACTATGGACACGATCCACCAGTCGTACCAGTGCGCTGAGTGAGCGCACATTCATCTTCGCCATAACGCGGGCACGGTGTACTTTAATGGTTTTTTCAACGATACCCAATTCAGCAGCCACTTGCTTATTCAGCTTACCTTCCGTGATCAGATGAACCACCTGACGTTCACGCGGGGTCAGGCTGGCAAAGCGTGCCAGAATAGCATCCAGCTCAGCACGTTCGGCACGCTGCCTCCAGTTAATTCCCATCGCAAGCCTTACAGACCCGATGAAACGATCACCATCTACCGGCATACACATATAATCCGCCGCACCAGACTTTATTGCCTGCACACCTAAATTAACATCAGCATGTCTTGCTAAAAATATGACGGGTAAAAAACTGTTCTGATCCCGTAAAATCTGTAAAAAAACAATGGCGGACATTTCCTGCATTCCCGCATCCAGCACCAGACAACCCGGCGCGGCAGCATTACCGCTATTCATAAAATCATGCACAGAATCAAACGCCTGCACATGCAGACCGGCCATATCCAGCAACTGCGATAATGCCTTGCGCAACGTCGGCTGCCCGTCAATTAAAAACACCACGGACTCTCGCCCCCATGCCGCAAGCGGAGCATATCCGGCCAG
>CAIWPG010000130.1 GCA_903914535.1 uncultured Oxalobacteraceae bacterium | reverse complement strand
GCCAATATCACTGGCTTTTCAGTGATGAATCAGGCTTTCGGCGGCATCGTTTCGGCTCAATCTACCGTGCCACTATTTACGCCGGGTCAGTCTGTCAATTTCTACCGGCTCGGCTCTGGTGCTCGCATTCCACTTAGAATTAATCCAGCCCTGATTTCGGCTGATGGCAGTTTGATTACGACCCAATTCGCGTGGGATTTCACGAATCAATGGCTGACCACATACGTATCCGGCACCGCAATGCCTGTTCGCGTTCTGGCAATCAGTCCTGCTGGCGGCAATAAAACGGTTTCGTATAGCTCGGTAACTGGCTTTGCGAACTGGGTTAATACCGACGTCGTGGCTCTGTGCCTCATCTAATCTAAAAAGGTAAATCATGTCAGGTTTAGCACCTAGCTTTATCACCACGAACCCACATTTGATGTTGCCGGAATTGATCCTGCAATACTCGATGGCTTCTGGTGCGTTCTCCATCCTACCGGGCGAATCTCCAATGACTCGTCTGGGCGAAGCGGATTTGTACGTTTATGCAAAAAAACTGCAAGTCACCACGCAGGTATCAGCCAATCAAGCGACGGCTAACCAATTGCCTAGCGCATCGGTAATTCCAGCCCTGATTAGCACCGCAACATATCGCCTGCAAACTCGTGCTCAGTATGATAATTTTGATGAGTCTTCCACTGGCGCATGGGGCTATTCTCTGCCGCAGGCAATGCGTTTAGCGGCTCGCCAAGGTATTGCGCAGCAAATGCGTAACATGCTGCTGTTTGGCATGAATGCAGCGAACGGCGAAGGTGTTCTGAATACCATCGGCGCGACTACCGCCAATCTGGGTTCAGATACCAACGGTAATCCAGGCTATTCCACATGGGATAGCGGTCAACTTGCGCAGTACATGCTTTCGATGATCGGCGCGCTTAAAACCCGCACGATGCAAATTGGTCAGCCATTGCGTTTGGTATTTTTAGCTCCGCAGCGTTTCATCAGTCAAATTACCTATGCGGGCGTTGTGTCTCTGACTCAATTCCAGCGTATCGGTGCCGGTGTTGAAACTGCCGCAGGCTTGGTTGAGTCCGTAGCGCAATGGGCAGGTGGTGATGATGTTACCTTCGCTGCTGATGACACGCTGATCGGTCAAGGCGCTGGCGGTACTGATGCGATTCTGTTGGTTGCGCCTGAGTTGAAAGTTCCAAAGGCGAACGCGATCCACAATACCAACGTTTTTGCGATGCTGGCCCCGAACTTGACCGCAACGAATCTGATGCTAGTTGACGTTCCGGCTCCAACTGAAATTCCGACCCCGATTGCGGATGGCGGCATTACTACGATGTACACCATGCGCTCGACTTCGGGATGGGGCATTCGTGGTGAGGCAATGACCATCTTGTCGGCAGCGTTCTAGGTTATACAGTATCAAACTCCGTGAGTGATGCCATGGTGATTTCTTCGGGCGGGGCAGGTAAAATCTGCGCATCATCCCGCCCACCTTTTAAGCGACAAAATCATGAAACTTTATATTGCAAATTGCAGCAAACAAGAATTTCACTTTACTTACTCCATCCCAGAGCAGATTCGCCCGTATTTCCAGCACATCAGAGCGGGCTCTCAGATTGTCATTGATGGCGACCAGATTGCAGTTGATTCGATTATCAATCAGCATTCCGTTTATGGCATGTCGCACATCTCAAAAGTTAAAAAAGGTTTCGGCGGTCTCGCGTATTCGATTGACAAGCCAATTAGTGTCGAAGCAATTGAAAACGGTTTCGATCAAAAACACCAGGACATGATTGACCGCGCCCTGGAAGCAAGAAAAGTCAGTGCCGTAGCGGCAGATCAAATCATGTCGAATAAGGCGCAGGAAATGGGCTTGAAAGAAGCGTCCGTGACTTCGGTTGAAATTGTTGAGGAAAAACGCAATGCAGCCGATACGGGCGAAAAATTGAATCAGGTTATCGAAGTAATCCACGAAGGCCAAACACCGCGCCGTGGTCGTCCACGTAACAGCTAATCACATGACAAATCCCATCACATCGCCACCGACACTTACGGGCTTCATCGCGTGGACTCGCGCTGTGATGGGCATCCCAACTACCGCAATTCAAGACTCGGATGTCGGGTATCAGTATGCATTCCAGATTGCCATGGATTTAGTTCCGGATTTAATGGCGCAGGTATCGGCAGATATTTATACGCTGACTGTCTACAACTGGGGTGGAAGCCAATTACTTCAAATGCAGGGAGATATCGTGGGTCAGGTATTTTTTGCCAACGCTCGCACTGCATACAAAATCAATAGTTTTTCGGCTGGCTTGATTAATTCTGCTTCGGATACGTCCAGCAGCGAGTCTATGTCTGTCGGAGCAGGTTTGCAGAATCTGGATTTACTCAGTTTGCAGCGTATGAAAGACCCGTATGGTCGTCAGGCACTGGCATTCATGCAAAGCCTTGGTACGCTATGGGGCATTTCATGATTTTGCATATCGGCGTTATTGACGTTCCAGAGCCAGAGGGCAGCACGACTGGCGAGGTCGCAGATAAACTTGAGGAAAAATACGGCATATTTACCGCGTTCATCGAATCGAATTTGCCGTTCATTGTCGATAGAATCACCGAAAGCGCGGCAGGCGCACTTGATGATGCGCTGAATGGCGTAAAAACGCAGGGCGTATTTGAGCGTGCCGGCGACTTGATTACAACCAGATTTAAAGAATTTATATCATTGCAGGAAGTGGAAAAATTAGGCATCAAGGGCACCCCGACGATGGCGGCATTGATGGGAATTTCTTATAGAACCGCAAGCGGGTTGACTAGTACGAAAGTGCGTGGAAGAAAATATAAGCGCGTTTATGGCGCTCGCAGACCGTCATTTATTTACAGTGGCGCATTTCAGGCATCATTAAAATGTTGGGTTGAATAATGGCTAATGTATTTGAAACTACTGGCGCAAAAACCGAGCTCGGATCTGGGCTGTCGGATGGCGTCGCAACTATCTCACTCAGTCAGCAAATTAATTTTACCTTGTACGTGAAATTGGTTTTGCCTATTGATGGCTCTGTTTTTTGGGTCAATGGCGCACTACTGACGGACTCTGCAATTTTTAATGCGTCGCAATACGGTCAGATTGTCGTTGGGAAACCATTCAGCGCGATACCGGCTAGAGTTATGCAGATAGCTGGTTCGCTGCATTACAGCACTGAGATTCGACAGCTTGAGGATCGCACAGCATCGGTCAATCAGGTGCTATTTACAGCCAGTCAGGAAATTCAAGATTTCAACCTGATTAGCCCGAATCTGATGTATGTCGCAAAATTGGACGAAATCCAGTTTGGCTTTACGCGGCGCAGTAATTTTTATAAGCAAGCGGATTTATTTCATTACAGTGGCGATGCGCTTTACTCGATCATGACGACACAGCTTGTCGAGTCAATGACGGAATTTGACCTGACTGATCCAGTTGTTTCAAGCAGCCTGCCAGTTTGGCTCACACTGAATAAATTTTTTCCGGTCTACCCATCATATCTTGTCGGGCAAAATATCCTGCCGCCGTATGCTGTGATTGATATCGACCCGAACGCGACTATTGCGCTACAATCAGCGCCACTAATCGCCGCAGACAGCTCGCATTATCAACTTGTTGCCGATACTGTTAAAATCACTATGTACGGCGTCAGAAACTCGACAGCAATGGAATTTCATGATTACGTCAATCAGTACAGTCTTTTGACTGACAATATTGGCGTGATGAATATGCCGGTTACTCGTGATGAAAAATTGACTCAGGCGGAATTCGGCGTTATTGCAATGAAGAAGACAATTACGTTTCAAGTCAGTTATTACCAGCAAAATATTTTAGAAGTAGCACAAAAATTATTCACATCCGTATTTATTAGCGTCACTCCGACGCACTGAAAGGCATCAAAATGACGCAAGCATATCAAGCAGTAATTAATGGCGCAGGAATCGTCAGCACAGGCGGTATTTATTCGAGTTTGAATATCACTGCCGCGACAGTAATCAAAGCAACGAAAGGTCGTATCGCAAAAGTAATTGTTCTGGTCGCCGGATCAACTGCGGGATCAGTAAATGACTCCGCAACAATCGGCGGCGTGGCAGCATCCAATCTGGTTTCCACTATTCCAGCGGCGGTCGCGTCAATCTCGCTGGATTTCCCGTGCGCTAATGGCATAGTGGTAACCCCTGGAACCGGTCAGACTCTCGCGGTTAGTTTCATCTAATAAGGGGAAATTATGGCAAATATTGTTAACGTTTTTGTTCAGCAGCAGGTGGCATCAGCGCCTTCTGTGCTGCAACAAACAGGCGCTTTCGTCACCCAGGGCGGAACCACGCTTGCGGCGAACTCAACAAAATTACTAACTCAGGCATCCGATTTAACGGCATCACTAACAGCGTCGCTAACAATTGCAACAGCGACATGGCTAACCAGCGTCGTGACGATCACAACGACAACGCCACATGGCATCCCGTCTGGAACTGTGACCAAGGGCGTGATTTCAGGAATGACTCCAGCTGGATATAACGGCACGTACACGATTACATCGACCGGCACTACGACATTCACATACCCGCTTGTAACAAATCCAGGTACTGCGACAGTAATGGGCGCATTTATTTTGCTGGCTGTATCTGAATTAGTCGCGCAAGCAACCACGTTTTTTGCTCAAAATGGGAATCAGGCGGTTTATGTTCTTGAATTGGGTGTCGGCAGCACATCCGCTGGCGTGACCGCATTGAGTGCGTACATTCTCAGCCCGACAATCCGGTTTTATAATTATTTGCTTCCGCTGGAATGGGATGTTGAGCCAACTGCTCCGACAATGTGCAGGTTATATACCAGCACAACGGCACAGCAATATTTTACGGTATCGACGACTGTTTCAACCTACACAAACTGGGCTGGAATTAAATCGGTTATTACCTGTGTTCAAAGTCCTTTGGCTCCAGCAACTGAATTTAGTGCCGCAGCTATTTTCTTTGATGCGATTTCAAATGCGCCAAGCAGTGTAAATTTAATGTCGCAGATGTCGTACAGTTTTGTTTATGGCGTTACCGCCTATTTGACATTAACATCAGCGCAGGTAACGGCATTAACCGCAGCAGGCGTGAATTGGATCGGAACTGGTGCGCAGGGACAGATTAGCACCACGCTGATTGTGAACGGTACTTACATGGATATGAATCCATTTAATTACTGGTATGCAACAGATTGGACTGCTATTAATTTGGCTATCGCGCTTGCGGCG
>CAIWPG010000129.1 GCA_903914535.1 uncultured Oxalobacteraceae bacterium | reverse complement strand
TTTGCCAAACGTGCCGAGAAAAAATACGGCGTATCTGCACGGGATATTCTGGTTGAAATGGGGCGTCGCGGCATGGTGGGCGGTCAGGAAGACATGATTGAAGATACGGCAATGACTATGGCCAGGGCACGCGGATTAATGGCCTGAGTTCAATGCCGGAACGGATGCTGAAGTACAGGGCAGCGTACCCGGCTTATTTATCTTATTTGCTGCACCGGTCTTGTCCGGACAAGACCGGTGCAGCTCCACTGGAGTTTTGCATGGATGCTTCAATAATCGCATTACTCGGTCAGGACGGTATTACCAATGGTGCTATTTATGCCTTGTTGGCACTGGCACTGGTATTGGTATTCGCCGTTACCCGAATTATTTTTATCCCTCAGGGCGAGTTTCTTACCTGGGGCGCATTGACGATGGCCAGTCTGGAAAGCGGGCATTATCCCGCTACGGTATGGTTGCTTACCGGTTTGGGAGCGCTATCTTTTATCCTTGATGTTGGTAGTGGTTTTTTTGGCATAAATAAGCCTGATTACGGGCGTCAGCTAAGCTACTCGGCACTGCGTAACCTGGCTTATCCTTTGATGCTGGCTGCCGTGATCTGGGTGTTGCCGTTTGCCCATCTGGCGATTTGGGCCAGAGTATTGGTCGTGCTGCTTATTGTCGTACCGATGGGGCCGATGATTTACCGGCTTGCATTTCAACCGCTTGCGCAAGCACCGGTGCTGGTTTTACTTATTATTTCGGTTGCAGTACATCTGGTTATGGTTGGTTTCGGTTTGCTCGTTTTTGGTCCTGAAGGGTCGCGCACCGAGCCGTTCAGCGATGCACAGCTGCAAATTGGTATGCTGACGATCGGAGGTCATGCCATCGTGGTCGTGCTTGCATCGCTGTTATTGATTACCGGTTTGTATCTGTTCTTCGGCCATACACTATACGGTAAAGCTTTGCGTGCTACAGCCATTAACCGTAACGGTGCGCGGTTAATGGGAATTTCTCCGGGGCTGGCCGGACGTCTGACATTTATTCTCGCTGCCTTAATTGGTGTTTTGTCCGGCGTGCTTGTTGCTCCCCTTACTACCATTTTTTACGACAGTGGTTTTCTGATCGGACTCAAAGGATTTGTTGCTGCCATTATCGGTGGTCTGGTCAGTTATCCGCTGGCGGCTTTCGGCGCGATACTGGTCGGATTACTTGAGTCGTTTTCATCCTTTTGGGCCAGTGCGTTTAAAGACGTCATTGTGTTTACATTGATCATTCCCGTTCTGGTGTGGCGCTCTCTGGCTTCGTACCATGTGGAGGAGGAAGAATGAATATCCGTAATATCAACTATGCTAATGCGATGCGGGCAGTCCCGCGTCTGAGTGCCGGGCAGATTATTGTCGTTTTTTTAGGCTTTATGGCCCTTATCCCGCTGCTGCTTCCTGAGTTTTATGTCACGCTGCTTAACTATGTCGGTTTGTCAGCTTTGGTGGTAATAGGGGTCGTGCTGCTGACCGGTGTCGGTGGCCTGACCTCGTTTGGTCAGGCTGCTTTTGTCGGGCTTGGTGCGTATACCACCGCTTACCTCAGTACCGGACGGCCATTGCCCTTACAACTGGCTTTTATCAGCGGTTCTCCGTGGATGGCCTTAGTGATCGGACTGGTGCTGACTGCGGTGATCGCACTTATTCTTGGTTCGGTCAGTTTAAAATTGTCTGGTCATTACCTGCCGCTTGGCACCATGGTCTGGGGTATCAGTCTGTATTTTTTATTTAATAACCTCGAATTTTTGGGGGCACAGGTTGGTATTTCTGATATTCCGCCCATCAGTATTTTTGGACACGACTTGCTCAGTAACCGGGAGTATTTTTATTTGGTCTGGTTATTTGTAATGGTCGCATTATTTACCACTCAAAATTTGCTGGATTCGCGTGAAGGCCGGGCGATCCGTTCACTCAAAGGCGGCATGGTCATGGCGGAAGCAATGGGGGTGAATACTACCCGTGCCCGCATGGTGATTTTTATTATCGCTGCATTACATGCTTGTGCCGCCGGCTGGCTTTACGCCCATTTGCAGCATTTCGTTAATGCGACGCCATTCGGCCTGCACATTGGTATTGAATACTTGTTTATGGCTGTGGTCGGCGGTGCGGGACAGGTATGGGGCGCCCTGATAGGGGCAGGCGTTATTACCTTCCTGAAGCAGTGGTTGCAGGGTGTGTTGCCTGATTTGCTCGGCAGTGCCGGTAATTATGAAGTCATCGTATTTGGCGTCATGATGGTGATTGTTTTACAACGGGCTAAAGATGGAATCTGGCCGCTGATCGTGGGTCTGGTGCCAGTACGGGTTGCGTTGAAAAAAATCGACATTGATGCTTTGCCACTGCCTGAAAAATTACAAGCACCTATTGGTGAAGTGATTCTTGAAGCCCGGGAAGTGACCCGGAAGTTTGGCGGTTTGGTCGCAAATAATAAGATGAGTTTGCAGGTGAGCGCCGGTGAAATTCTTGCTTTAGTCGGTCCTAACGGTGCCGGTAAAAGCACCATGTTTAATCAATTGTCCGGTGTGGATACGCCGACATCCGGTCAAATATTATTTCGTGGTAAATCGGTAACGGGGCAAAGCTCGCGTGCAATCGCCAAAATGGGAATGAGCCGTACTTTTCAACATGTACGTTTGCTGCCTCGTATGACCGTGCTGGAAAATGTTGCAATCGGTGCGCATATGCGTGGCAGCAAGGGCGTGCTTTCTGCTGCCTGGCGCAGGGACAGAAATGAAGAGGCACGTTTGCTTCGTGAAGCAGCGATCCATGTTGAGGCTGTCGGGCTCAAAGAGTATATGCATGAAGAGGCGGGTAATCTGGCTCTGGGCCAGCAACGCATCCTGGAAATAGCCAGGGCGCTGTGTTCTGATCCGTGTTTGCTGTTGCTGGATGAACCGGCTGCCGGTCTGCGCCTGAAAGAAAAGCAGGCATTGGCCGATTTACTCAGACGCCTGCGTTCTCAGGGAATGGCGGTACTGTTGGTCGAGCATGATATGGACTTTGTGATGAACCTGGTAGACCGGGTTGTGGTGATGGAATTTGGTGAAAAAATAGCGGAAGGCCTGCCACATGAAATTCAGGAAAATCCGGCTGTGCTTGAAGCCTATCTGGGAGGAGTATAACGATGAGCGGCAATGTATTGGAGGTGAAAAACCTGAGCGTTGCTTACGGTAAG
>CAIWPG010000128.1 GCA_903914535.1 uncultured Oxalobacteraceae bacterium | reverse complement strand
GGGGTGCTTAATGCACCCCCTTGCAGTATCAGCGTCCGATGAATATCGGGACTAAATACGCGTATCCTTACTTTGGATTAAAATTTGGCCTGCATAGAATTTACATAAAATTGTACCGATAATATTGTTGTTATTTTTTTACTTGTTTGTGGTGGTAAATTTTAACGGAACAATTTTTTGTAAATTTTATTCGGTTTTGATTTTACAGATTTTACAATTTGTAGAAAAGACAATGTTGTAATTGTACTGCACATTGTCCCCGAACCGGATATCTGCAAAATGCCAGGGCCACTTGAAATCATGGCCGGCGCCATGATAAAGCGAATCATTAAATAAGTATTAGGGATTATAAGATGTCATATCTGACTATAGAAGACACCGTCGGCAATACACCTTTGGTGCAATTGCAGCGTGTACCTGGAGAAATTGCAAAGCAGCGTAATAATATTATTCTGGCCAAACTTGAAGGTAATAACCCGGCGGGTTCTGTCAAAGACCGGCCTGCTCTGTCCATGATACTTCAGGCGGAGAAACGCGGTCAGATCAAACCGGGCGATACCCTGATTGAAGCAACCAGCGGTAATACTGGTATTGCATTAGCTTTGGTTGCAGCAATGCGCGGCTATAAAATGGTGTTGTTGATGCCGGAAAATCTGAGTATCGAACGTCGTCAGAGTATGGCTGCCTACGGTGCCAGAATTGTGTTAACTCCCAAAACGGGCGGTATGGAGTATGCGCGTGATTTAGCGATAAAGATGCAAAGTGAAGGTCAGGGGATTATTCTTGATCAATTTGCTAATCCGGATAATCCTTTGGCGCATTACAATGGTACCGGCCCGGAAATCTGGAAGGATACGCAGGGTAAAGTGACGCATTTTGTCAGTGCAATGGGGACAACGGGCACTATTATGGGAGTGTCGCGTTATCTGAAGGAACAAAATCCACAAATTCAGATTGTTGGTGCGCAACCGGAAGAAGGATCGCAGATACCGGGAATCAGAAAATGGCCGGAGGCGTATTTACCCCGTATTTTTGATAGCTCACGTATTGATCAGCTTGCTTCGGTTAGTCAGGCCAGTGCAGAGCACATGGCCCGGAGGCTGGCAGCAGAAGAAGGAATTTTTTGCGGGATTTCGTCAGCGGGAGCCTGTGAAGTTGCTTTGCGTCTTTCGGAAACGGTTGAGAATGCCACCATAGTATTTATTGTGTGTGATCGTGGTGATCGTTATTTGTCTACCGGGGTATTTCCTGCCTGATGTAAGAGTTGCTCTGACAGGGATGCAGCAGTGTTGTGTTAAGCTGTTATCTTGCTACAGATAAAAAATAAGCAGACATATTGTCTGCTTATTTTTTATCTGGGATAGAACGGCGAATTACGCAGTTATATCACTTGTTTTTGGTTTGAATTGCTTGTCGCTGATGCGAAATTTTGCACGGCGATCACCCATCAAAGCACGCAGATCTTTAATACTTAAATCACTGATTTCATGCATACGAATTAATAATGATGCACCTACTGGCAAGCGGCGGTGACGGATTTTACTGATTACCGGCGGTGCAACTTCCAATGCACGTGAGAGTGCAGCATCATTTTTTAAGTGCAATTGTTTGATGAGTGTATCCAACAAATTGTTTGGATCGTAGTCAATTTCGTCAGATTCAAGTTCTAAAAGGTTTGTCATATTCATCCCATCTCTATTGTTTGTTAACAAAATCTTTATACACGATTAATGTTTATTAATTGTAAAAGATTGTATCTTGTTTTACATGATTTCCTGCATGTTTAAAACATTAACAATTGTTAAATAGTGCAGATATCGTGTTTTCTAAAGGAAATTAATTGCAATTGAATCAATTTAATTCTTAACAAGATTAGCTTATAAAAGATAATCAACTAAATAACACCATTTTCAATATTGGCAATTTCTTTAGGAATAAGTTTCTATTCCTTTTTTACATTGCGCTTACTGTAAATATAATTCAAAATTTCGAAAGTATATTTCTTAAATACAACTACTCAATTAATTTTGAGTTACCGCAATTATTTTGAGTGTAGTTGACGTTATTTAGCGACATTAGCCTTAATTTTTTCTAGTTCTAATTTATTTTTTCTGTAGCTGTAAATTGCATTTCCAAGATCAATAACAGACATCGCATAAAAATAACTTTGATTGTATTTTGTCAGAGCAAAGAAATTAGTTGTTACTAGCCAATACTCAGTTGCATTTTTTCCATTTGGTAAATCAATCAATCCATACAGTAGTTCACTGGGGGCCTGGTTATGCGTTGGCGTGACTATTGTGGCAAGTTGTTGCAGGCTATACGTTGCCTGTAATTTCTGTGCAAGCAAGGTTTCCGGGTCTCCTGTTACGGTGGCGGCAAAGGCAAGAGGTAGTCCTGTTTTCCATCCGTGGTTGACTAAAAAATTGGCAACACTGCCGATGGCATCCACGGGGGAGTTGCGTAAATCAATTTTGCCGTTGTCATCAAAATCCACGGCATATTGCCGGATGCTGGAAGGCATAAATTGAGGCCATCCTATGGCTCCTGCATAGGAGCCTTGCAGGCTAAACGGATCTATTCCTGATTCGCGTGCCAGCAGCAGTGTTTGCTCTAGCTGGCTGCGGAAATAGATCATGCGCGCTTGGCGATTTGGTGTGTCCGGGTAGGCGAATGCCAGGCTGGTAATGGCATCCATGACTCTGAAGTTGCCGACGTTTTGGCCGAATACGGTTTCTACACCAAGAATCCCCACAATGATTTCTGCCGGTACGCCATAACGTCGCTCAGCCAGATCCAGTGCATCGGCATAGGTGTCCCAGAATTTTACGCCGGCCTTGATGCGGACGGGTTCTACGAAGCGGGCGCGATAAGCTGCCCAGTTTTTAGGTTTGCCCGGAGGTCCTGGTTTAATGAGTTGGATACTGGTGTCATTGAGCCTGGTCTGACTAAAAATAGCCTCCAGCTCATTGCGGGTAAAGCCGTGCCGGCTTACCATTGTGTCTATAAATTGACTGACTTCACTCCATTGCTGAAAATTGGTAAATTCGCTTTTGTTTTCAAGATGGCTTGCCGGTATATCGTTATCAGCAAAAACGGGGCTTGCGCAAAGTAAGCTGATACAGGCGCAAAGCAGACTCAGGGTGGCGGGGCGGGATGTCGGCATTGTTTTAATAGTGATTTTAAGACAGTAAGATGGGGCGAATTATATTCTTTTCCGTATTTACAACGACTGTATAAATGTAAAAAATTACTGATCTCTATTTTTGACGGGAACATAATCTGGCAACGTTGACAGAAGTCAAGGGGGCCTTCGTTTGGCTGTCGTGTCAGGCCGTTTCTTTGCATGATGTGGCAAAATTCACTGTAAACCTTGTCTAGCGGTGTCGTCTTATTTTGTTTTCGTAACAGCAGTAGCCCCAGCAATGCGACCAGCAGGCTGGCTGAAATTGCCAGAAACAGGGGTAATTGGGATATGGCTGGCTGTCTGACCCCCAATTGGGATAAGAGTATTTTTTGCTTACTCCAGTTGTAATTAATCCCCCATACATTCCAGGCGCTGCTGGCTGCATCCCATACTGCTCTCAGGTGGGTGGCCTGCCTGGATAGCCATGCATGCTGTTTTAGTCCGATCAGTCCTGAAAAGACTTCTCCGGAAAAATTTTTAATAAGTCCGTGTTGCACCCTGTCCGGAGCAATAGCAGTGGTGGGGTCTATTCTGAACCAGCCGTGTTGTTCCAGCCAGATTTCAGCCCAGGCATGGGCATCCGATTGACGTATTGTTACTAAACCGTCAATCGTATTGTATTCTCCTCCCTGATAACCGGTGACCACACGGGCAGGCACATGCATCGCGCGCATCAGAAATACAAAAGCGCTGGCATAGTGTTCACAGAACCCGGCCTGTGTGATGAACATGAAGTCATCAATCTGGTGAATGCCCAGCGGTGGCGGTGACAATGTGTAATGAAAAGGCTGTTCATTAAAATAGCGCAACAGGCGTTGGGCTAATTGTGCAGGGTCGTGATATTGTCTGCGCAGTTGTTGAGCCCATTTAATAGCGAGGGGATTGTAACCTGCGGGAAGCTGAAGTGCTTCGTTACGCTCGGTTTCGGTCAGGTCAGGTGAAAGCAGATCGCCGGGATAGGAAGTGACTTCGTATTGAAGACGATCTTGAATCGGGTGACTGGTGCGTAATTCCCATTGGCGGGTTATGTGTATGGCATCATTGCCTGTATTTTGTAAACTGACCGGAAAGTCCAGAGAAAACAACCAAAGCTGGTTGGTCGGTTCCATGATGATACGTTGGGTAATGGTGCGTGCGGAAGGTGGGATGACAGGTATTTTGCGTAGCATTGATGAATTGGTAAGCCAGCGCTGACCATCAAAGCGATTTAATACGACTGCGCGCCAGTACAACTGCTGCGTGTTCGGCGGCGAAGGGGTAAGCCGGACTCTGAATGCAATCTGATCTGATGTACCCAGTTCCGCGATATTACCCGGTTCCATAAAATCGGATAAACCCGTAATGCCGGCAGGGTTTGCCGGCTGTTTTCCCCATAATGGTCCCTGGAAGCGGGGAAACAGTAAAAAAAGAATGAATGCGAGCGGAACACATAAGCTGAACATCGTTAATCCGGTGCGTAATTGCTGTCTTAAGGGCGGAATGAGTTCGTGATAATGAAAGGCTTGCTGTGTACTGAACAGGAAGCACAGGCATAACATCAGATAGAGTGCGGCTGCCAGGCTTTGTGAATACAAGAGCTGTCCGGCCAAAAGAAAATAACTGATAAAAATTACTGCCATAGCATCACGTTTTGCATGCATTTCAAGCAACTTTAAACAGCTTAATACGACCAGAAAGGCGATACTCGTATCGCGATTGACCCATTGTTGAAATTGCCAGTAAATTCCACCTGATAGCACAATAGTAACGCTTAGAAGCAGCCATTTTGGCGGGAGTTTTTGCCCGGATATAGTGAGTTTTATGCGCCAGGCCAGCAGCATGCCACATGCTATGTTTAGCCACCACGGACATTGCGGATAAAATGGCAGCAGTGTGAGTATGCAGGAAAAAATAAGTAATAATGTCGTGGTTTTATCGTGCGACAGAGCCCGCTTGTTCCACAGTGATCCGACAGAAAAAAGTGAGTACGGATTCATTGTGCCTGACCCGGTGAAAATAAAGCGAGCAGGGTCAGGCAGGCATGCTGGTGCTGTTCACCTGATGCCGGTGCAAGCTGGTGTTTTCCTGCACTGAAGCCATAGAGGTGCCCTTGTCGTTCCGCAGCCAGCACCCAGGCGCATAAGCGAGATATTTTTTGTTCCGTGCTGAGTGTTGATGGCAGACTGGCTAAATCAAGAAGACAGGTTTCTTTCTGGTTGCCTGCAAAATGTTTACTGAGAAGTACATCATTACTTCCGTTGCTCTGGCGTGCCATCTGACGCCATGCCAGGTGTTTTGGCGGGTCACCCTGCCGGTAATGACGTATACCGATAAATTCATCCTGGTTTGTGTGCGTATTTATATTGTTTGTGTTGGTATTGGCGGCCGACGTAATGTACGGCAGTGGCGGTTCTTGTTGCTCCGGCTCTGGGTAAACCAGCACGTCCTGATTTGTTTGCCAATACGCCCATGCAGAAAATAAACCTGAAGGAAATGTGGTTTGTAAGCGGATTTTCGGACAGCGCTGCCATCCGCGTTGTCGGGCAATAACGCCGAGAATGGTGTCATGGCTATTATTTGATGCAACGTCAGTGAAATGCATGGATTCTTTGGATAAGCCAATAGCGATAGCGTGGCGCGGTAGGGCATTATGGTTGCGCAGATGTATGCGGTACTGTGCAACTTCACCGACAAAAACTGGCTGACCGCCATTTGCCAATAGTCCTAATCCGGCTAAATTCCGATAGGTGAACAGCATGTTTGTAATGGCGCTGGCTGCCAGAATAAACGTCAGGGCGTAACCCAGGTTCAGACTGTAATTAACGGATGCAGTAAAAATCAGAATCAGTAACATGGCAAATGCAAAACCTGATTGACTCGGGACAATGAATATCCGGCGCCGTCCCAAAACAAGTTCTGCACTGCTGGCGGCCGGACTTTGCCAGGACGAGAGTTTGTCTTTTAATTTATCCCACATGGTTGTGTGTGTGCTGATTTTGCGGTGAGGCCATATTACACCGCTACTTGTTTTTGCAATTTATACAGTAAATCACTACTGGATAAGCTATTGCCCGGCGTAATGTGTGTTGCTTGTAAACGATGGGCAGCAACAGGGATAAATACGGATTGTACATCTTCCGGCACAATGTGATCCCGGCCCTCCAGCGCTGCCCATGCCCTTGCCGCCTGAAGCAGTGCCAGACCGGCTCGCGGACTCAGTCCTTCGGTAAACAGGCCGTTGTTACGCGTGGCATGCAACAGCCTTTGCAGGTAATCCAGGAGCGGAGGAGAGCAGTAAATTTGTTTGATGGCATGCTGCGCTTTGATTAATTCGGCAGCCTGCATTACTTTGGGGATGGATTGCAGCATAGTGCGCCGGTCTTCACCCATGAGTAAGGCACGCTCTGCTGCGGCATCGGGGTAACCGAGGGAAATACACATTAAAAAGCGATCAAGTTGCGATTCCGGCAGCGGGTAGGTACCAATCTGATAGTTGGGATTTTGAGTGGCGAGTACAAAGAAGGGTTGCGGTAATGCTCGTGTGGCCCCTTCAGCCGTTACCTGGCGCTCTTCCATTGCTTCTAATAGTGCGGATTGGGTTTTAGGGGTGGCACGGTTGATTTCATCAACAAGCAAAACCTGGGTGAAAATGGGGCCGGGGTGAAATAAAAAGCTATTTTTATCGCGTTCGAAAATAGAAATACCAAGTACATCGGCCGGTAGTAAATCACTGGTAAATTGCATTCGGTTATATTGCAATCCGAGTGTGATTGCCAGTGCGTGTGCGAGGGTTGTCTTGCCGACGCCGGGAATGTCTTCAATGAGCAAGTGCCCCCCTGCGAGAGCGCAAACCAGTGCCTGCCTGATTTGGACTGGTTTCCCTACAATAATCTGATTGAGTTGTGTAGCTGCAGCGTGTAATTGTGAGAACATGAGAAGTACCGGGGTGAAGGGGTCTGGCAAATCAATGGTTCATTTTATGCGTAAATAGTCGGGCAGGATGAATTAATCGCCATGATATGTGCTGTCTTATCGTCTTCTGTTGGTAACGTGTCTGAGAACCTGATCAGTCACTTCATGCAAAATAGTGGCATGTTATTAAAGTTGTTTTGCAGACTGTACTTGTATTGTGCTTTTGACGTGCCATACTGATTACAGGCTCCGCCGGGTCCGGGTGTCATCCGTGGTAACAGGTAGTTTTTCCCGGCCGGTTTTTTCTTTGTAACCGTAGTGTAATTGCTAAATCCGACAGACTCCCGGTTGATGTACAACCAAATTATAAGGATTTGCCATGACCAGGCCACTTCGTCTTGAATTTCCCGGTGCGATTTATCATATTACTTCACGTGGCCGTCAGGGACAGGTCATTTTTTCGGATGCCGAAGACCGTGAATTTTTTCTGACTACTCTGGATAATGTTGCCAGACGATTTCACTGGATCTGCCATGCGTACTGCCTGATGGATAATCACTACCATTTAATGATAGAAACACTGGATGGTAATTTGTCCATGGGAATGCGCCAGCTCAATGGTGTGTATACTCAGCGCTTTAATCGTCGTTATGGTTTGGTCGGTCCGGTTATTCAGGGACGATTTAAAGCGATTCTGGTGGAATGTGATACCTATTTGCTGGAGTTGTGTCGCTATGTTGTACTTAATCCGGTACGGCTGGGCGTGACGAAAGATCCGGCCGACTATATCTGGAGCAGTTATTCAAGCACGGCAGGCATCAGTCCTGTGCCTGATTTCTTATCGCTGGATTGGCTGTTATTGCAATTCGGAAAAAGGCCAAAGCGCGCCAGACAGCGTTATGAAGAATATGTTTCGGAGGGCATAGGACAAGCCAGCCCCTTACTGGATTTACGCAACCAGATTATCCTGGGGAGTGAGGAGTACGTTTCTACTATTAAAACTTTGTTCCTGGATATCGTCAAAATTAAGGCCAGCGCCAGACAACGGCCCGGGCTCGATGAATTATTTTCTGGCTTATCGACCAAAGAGCAGCGGAATGCTGCGATTCGGTTGGCGCACAATACTTATTTTTATAGTTTGTCAGAAATTGGTCAGCATATCGATTTGCATTATGCCAGCGTGAGTAAAATCGCTAATGAGACGGTCTGATTGTCATTTTGACTCCGGCGTGGGTGTGCTCTGGTTGCGCTGATAACGGCATACCTGTTTTTGATCTGGATGCCGTTGCTACAAAGTGTACAATTTGTACACTTTTTTTGTTCTGTTGCTGATATTTTGTCTGAAAATAGGTTTTTTACCTGAATACACGCCGGAGAGCGTTTTTTTTTCATCTATTTTTGCCTGAAATTTAAACAATTTGGCCGGTTTCAGCATAAATCCGTACAATAGCGGTTTGATTTAGCAATAGAAGAAGCACATGTCCATACAATGGTTCCCCGGTCACATGAATGCCGCCCGCAAAAAAGCAGCGGAAACCATGGAGAACACCGATCTCGTTATCGAAGTGCTGGATGCACGCATCCCGCAGGCAAGCTGCAACCCGATGGTTGAGCAATTGCGTAATTTCCGGCAGCGTCCCTGCTTAAAAATTCTGAATAAAAGTGATTTAGCCGACCCTGTTGCTACTGCGGCATGGCTGGCATTTTATAATTCCCAAAAAGGGGTAAAAGCAGTTGCCCTGTGTTGCAAAAAACCGGCTGATGTTGCCAAAATTACCGGATTCTGTCAGGAGTTAGCCCCGCATCGTGCTGTGCCGACTAAGCCCTTGCGCATGATGATTATGGGAATTCCCAATGTCGGTAAATCAACATTGATGAATGCCTTGCTAAAAAAACGCGTAGCACCGGTGGGTGATGAGCCGGCAGTGACCAAGGTTCAGCAGCGCCTGTATCTCGGTAAAAATATGATTCTGACTGATACACCGGGTATGTTGTGGCCAAAAATTGCGCATCCGACTGACGGACTGATGCTGGCTGCCAGCCATGCAGTCGGTGTGAATGCATTGATTGAGGAAGAAGTTGCGACATTTTTGGCTGAGCTTGTTCTGCAACATTATCCGCAGTTATTAACGACACGTTACGGCATGGTGACTGAGGGTATTGATGCTGTCAGTGTGATTGAAGGCGTAGCAAAAAAACGTGGCTATCGTTTAAAAGGAGGGGATTGGGATTTTGAAAAAGCGGCTCATACCTTGCTGCTGGATTATCGCAGTGGTGCATTGGGCCGTGTGAGTTTAGAAACACCGCAACGACGTGAAATTTTGCTGGCTAGTTACGTGCCTCCGTTGTTACTGGGTCAGGGTAAAGTGACAGATACGCAGGTCGGTGAGCAGGGCCTGGATATGTCGGTTTAATCACGGACAGTCTGTTTGATTCACAGGGTTCGTGGCTTAATTTACTGATGTGGTGTGTTTGCGTTGTGTCAGTTAAACATGCTGAATGGCCAGTCAATATCCCTTATTTCGCGTAAAATTACGCTAAATTAATCTTTACGGTAAAGAAATATGAGTATTAAGTCAGACGCATGGATACGCCGCATGGCGCAAGAATCGAAGATGATCGAGCCATTTGAGCCGGGTCAGGTTCGTGTGGAAAACGGTCAGAAAATTGTCAGCTACGGAACATCTTCCTATGGTTATGACATTCGTTGTGCTAATGAATTTAAAATTTTTACCAACATTAACAGCACGATAGTTGACCCGAAAAATTTTGATGAAAAATCTTTTGTCGATTTTCAGGGGGATGTATGCATTATTCCGCCAAATTCGTTTGCACTGGCACGAACCGTCGAATATTTTCGTATTCCGCGCGATGTACTGACGATCTGCGTAGGTAAATCGACTTATGCCCGGTGCGGCATTATTGTGAATGTGACGCCGTTTGAGCCTGAGTGGGAAGGTTATGTTACGCTGGAATTTTCGAACACAACGCCATTGCCTGCTAAGATTTATGCCGGTGAAGGATGTGCTCAGGTACTGTTCTTCGAGGCGGATGAAGTCTGTGAAATGTCGTATAAAGACCGTGCAGGGAAGTATCAGGGGCAGGTGGGTGTGACATTGCCGCGCGCATAAATCGCGGCGGAACCGGCACGGTAGCAGTGTGCATGTTTATTGTTGTTGCAGTGGCTATACCAAAAACATAATTTTGTTAAAAATGCACTTGTTATATTAATTATAGCAAGTGCATTTTTTTTAAATTGACGCGGCGTTCTTGAGGTGGTTCTATGTATACCTTAGTTTTTAACGCGTGATGAAAGGATAAAATGCAAGGAATAGTGCTCTTGCCAATGCTGCTGTTTGTGTCGTTTTTTTGCCCGGAGTTAGTGTCTGGCACTTCGTATGCCCAGGCTTTACCCGCTGGTGTGATCCGTAGCCTGAATCAGGCGCAGATTCCGGCGACTGCCGTCAGTACCTACGTGGCGGAGGTGACTATGGACGGGCATTCTGCTGTGCCATTAATCAACTGGCAGTCTGACGTGCCCTTACAACCGGCTTCAGTGATGAAGCTGGTGACCAGTTATGCCGCTTTATCGTTACTGGGGCCTGCTTACCATTGGAATACAGCGGTGTATATGCACGGTTATCTGGATGGAGATGTTTTACATGGCGATGTGATTATACGGGGTGCTGGCGACCCTAAATTGGTTCCGGAAAATTTTTGGTTAATGCTGCGCCAGTTGCGTGCCAGCGGTATTCGCCAGATTGATGGCAATGTGGTGGTTGATAGTGCATGGATGGAGATGCTGCCGTATGATCCTGCTGTGTTTGATGGACATCCGGATCGTCCTTATAATGCGGGAGCAGATCCGTTTTTAGTTAATTACAATGTACTGAGTCTGCAATTACATGATGAGCTGTCCGGTTTGCGGGTGACAACGGATACACCGGTGGCGCTGGAGTCAGACGTTAATGTGCGGCGTGTGGCCGGTGCGTGTGGTGAGTGGCGCGATAAAATGACTGCGAATTTTAGTCTGGCCGGACAAAAACTGCATTTATCCCTGAGTGGTGAATATGCAAAAAGTTGTGGTGACCAGCATTGGATAGTGCAGCCCTATACGCTTAATCGCGGCGAATTTGCCGGTGCGGTGTTCCGGCAGTTGTGGGCTGAAGTGGGAGGGCAGTTTTCCGGGCAGTTTATCGCGCGACAGCAATTTTCTGATTTGCCGCCGGATGTTACATTGCTGATGGAATGGCGTTCGCCGCCGCTTGCCGACATACTGCGTGACATGAATAAATTCAGTAATAACGTGATGGCACGTAACGTATTTTTAACGCTGGCGAATGACGCAGTGATCCCTTTGGCAGAGAATGAAAATCAGCTGACGCGTGCTGCAAGACGGGTGCAGCTATGGCTGGCCGGTCTGGGCATAGATAACCGGGGTCTGGTTATTGAGAATGGCAGTGGTTTATCCCGCACTGCGCGTATCAGCGCACTGCAGCTTGGCGGTATGCTGGCACATGCATATGATTCTGCTGTTATGCCTGAGTTTATTGCTTCATTACCGGTTCTTGGGGTGGATGGCACCATGAAGAAGCGTCTGGCCGGGCAAGCCGTAGCGGGTCATGCGCATATCAAAAGCGGTACACTGGAGCAGGTCAGCGCCATTGCCGGTTATGTGTTATCAGCAAGTGGAAAGCGTTATGTGGTGGTCTGTCTGATTAATCATGAGAGTGCAGCAAAGGGAACCGCAGTACAAGATGCACTGCTGGCATGGATTTATGAACATGGCTGAGTAAGTGGTGTTGTGCGGCATGCGCAGATTATGTGGATTAGCGGGTTTTATGTGTGTTGGTTTTGCAAGGAATTGAACTTGTACCAGCTTGTGCTTTACAATAGCGCTCTCCCTATCGGCCATATTCTATCGTGACAACATCCTACATTTCCAAATTAGCCCGCGCCTGGCAGCAAAATAATTCCTTGCTGTGCGTGGGTTTAGACCCCGATCTGGCTAAATTGCCGGTTGAATTTCAATCTGCGCAAGATGGTATTTTTGAATTTTGTCGCGCCATCATTGATGCGACTGCCCCGTTTGCCTGCTCGTTTAAACCGCAAATCGCGTATTTCGCGGCATTGCGTGCCGAGCCGCAACTGGAAGCAATTTGTGCTTATTTACGCGACAATTATCCACATTTGCCGATTATTCTGGATGCCAAGCGTGGCGATATTGGTGCTACTGCCGAGCAATATGCGCGTGAGGCATTTGAGCGTTACGGTGCCGATGCGGTAACCGTGAATCCTTACATGGGATTTGATTCCATTGCGCCGTATCTGGAGTGGCAAGATAAGGGGTGTATCGTCTTGTGCCGCACTTCTAATCCCGGTGGTTCTGATTTGCAGTTTCTGTCGGTTGACGGCAAACCGCTTTATCAGCATGTTGCTGATTTGGTTGCTAATAAGTGGAATCGCCACGGTCAGTGCAGTCTCGTCGTTGGTGCGACAGTCCCGCAGGAAATTGCATCGGTAAGACAGATAGTGGGCGATATGCCTTTATTGGTTCCCGGTATCGGTGCCCAGGGCGGCGATATTGCGGCAACAGTCGCCGCAGGAAAAACAGCGGCTGGCGGCATGATGATTAATTCATCGCGTGCGATTTTATTCGCCAAAGCTCAGGCAGGAGAGGATTTCGCTGCTGCGGCGCAGCGCGTAGCGCAGCAAACGCGTGATGACATTAATTTGTACCGGTAAGTATGGCATTGGCTACAACCAGGCGCTTGTAACCCGGAGCGGGAGCAAGCGCCTTGCGGACGGTGGCTGTTGCTGATGTTGTAGCATATGGGGCTACATATCAGATTTATCTGCGGTGAGTTGCTTCGGACTATGAAGCAAGTACCCGTCGGAACCAGGCTCCCATATCGGCAATTTCTTCAACACACACTGAATGTGGCATAGCATATTCATGCCATTCGACCTGATAGCCCAGTTGTTTCAATAAATCACGGGAATCTGTGGCGCGCTGCAAGGCAATCACCGGGTCAACACGGCCATGTGCCAGGAACACAGGCATGCGCTGATTAACGGCTTCACGTTCTGCTGCAACAGTCGCAGGCAGTGGCAGGTAGCCGGACAGGCATAGCAGCCCGGCTAACGGTGTGCGCTGACGTAATCCTGTTTGCAAGGCCATTGCGCAGCCCTGAGAAAATCCGGCGAGAATGATTTTTGTTGCGCCACGGGCTTGTTCATTAGCGATTAATGTATCAATTGCGGCTTGTGAGGCGCGCAGACCATCAGCATCTTCGCGGCTGACAATGTCGCTATTGCGGATGTCATACCAGGCACGCATTACATAGCCACCGTTGATGGTGACAGGAATGGCAGGGGCATTGGGGAACACAAAGCGTATCGGCGGGCAAGTGCTTAAATCCAGCTCATTCACAATAGGTACAAAATCGTTGCCGTCCGCGCCAAGGCCATGCATCCAGATAACGGAGACGGTGGGATTGGGGCCTGTTTCTATTTGTATAGTTTCGAGGGTCATGATGGTTTTAATGGTTTGTTGGCGAGAGCAGATTTGGGACGAAAAGCTGCGCATACCGCAGGTCTGGTTTCCAGGTAAGGTCCGCCGATCAGGTCGATACAATACGGAATTGCCGTAAAAATACCCGGCACAATGATTGTGCCGGTATCGTCACGTAATCCTTCCAGCGTTTCTTTGATTGACTTGGGTTGCCCCGGTAAATTCAGGATAAGTGCAGCGTGATCTGGTGTTTCGCGAATGACGGCAAGCTGTCTGGATAAAATAGCGGTCGGCACAAAGCGCAGACTGATCTGGCGCATTTGTTCGCCGAAGCCCGGCATTTCTTTTGTGCCTGCTGCCAGAGTGGCCTCCGGCGTCACGTCGCGGCGTGACGGGCCGGTACCGCCGGTCGTCAACACCAGATCGCAGCGATGATTGTCAACCAGGTCTGTCAGCGTTTGTTCGATGCTCTCACGCTCATCCGGAATAAGACGTGTGATGACGGTGTACGGACTTTGCAGGCAACTGCCCAGCCAGGCTTCAAGAGCAGGAATGCCAAGGTCCTGGTAGGTGCCGGCAGAAGCCCGGTCCGAAACCGAGACGATACCGATACGCGCCGTATCCTTAGTAATCGGATTCATCCTGTCCTTCGATACCGTATTCATCTTCGTCTTCATCTGTTTCGCCTTTTTCCAGTGCAGCGGCTTTTTTATCTGCAATTTGCAGTTGTTTCAGTATCTGGAAAATTTCGCGATAGGCTTTAGGCGGTTTGTTTTCAGCTTGTTCTTTGCGCGCATTACGGATCAGCGTGCGCAGTTGCTGTGCATCCAGATGCGGGTATTGTTCCAGCAGTGCAGTTAATGCCTTATCGTCGGTCAGCAGTTTATCGCGTTTTTTCTCCAGTGAATGCATGGAGGCGGTTTCTGCTTTGGATGCGCCGCGCCAGCTATCGATGGTGCGTTGAATCGCGGCGATTTCTTCTTCATCCAGCGTGCGCATTTTCTTTCCGACATACTGAATCTGCCGGCGGCGGCCTTCGTGATCTTTGATCAGCTGGCAGGCCAGGATGGCATCGAGCACATCTTCTGGCATAGGAACACGCTTAACACGGTCACGTGGCTGGTCTACAAGCTCTTGTCCGAGCTTTTGTAGTGCGGTCATGTCACGTTTTAATTGTGATTTTGATGGTCGTTCGTATTCTTGTTCGAATTCGGTGGATTGGAATCCACAAGAGCCTCGATTTGGATTTGGCATAATATATATTGGCTATAAGACAAGAGGGGCATGCCCTTTGTGTAAAACTGGAATAAGATAACTAAAACAATGAAACTGAAATAGGTAGCTGAAATAAGGTAACTGAATCCTAAGGCTGCTATCATACCTCTTTTAATCTAGCCCCTAAAGACCAATGAGCGTATTTACCCATAGCCAGGACCAATTAAAGCAATTAGCACAAGATGTGTTACGCTTTGCTCGTGACAAAGGTGCAACAGATGCAGCCGTTGAAATCAGTGAAGGTACTGGTTTGTCTGTAGGGGTGCGTCGAGGCAAAATCGAAACCATAGAGCAAAACAAGGATAAAGGCATCGGCGTAACGGTGTATCTTGGTCAGCAGCGCGGTAATGCCAGTACTTCCGATTTTTCCGGTGAAGCGCTGCAAGCTACCGTGGATGCGGCATATAACATTGCGCGTTTTACTGCGGCGGATGATTGTGCCGGTTTACCGGATGCCGATATGCTGGAAATGCATCCGCAGGATTTAAAGCTGTTTCACCCGTGGAAAATCACAACGGAGGAGGCACTTACTGTTGCGCTGCGTTGTGAGGCGGCGGCATTTGATGTTGATCCCCGTATTAAAAACAGTGAAGGTGCCGGAGTGCATGTGCAGCAATCGCATTTTGTTGCCGCTAATTCGCGTGGCTTCATGGGCGCTTATCCGTTTTCCCGTCATACCATTTCCGTTTCACCGATTGCGGGGCGTGGTGCAAATATGCAGCGCGATGACTGGTATTCTTCCATGCGTAACCCCAAACATCTGGCGACGCCGGAAGCCATTGGGCGTTATGCGGCCGAACGCGCCTTGTCCCGGCTGAATGCGCGCAAACTTAGCACACGTAAATGTGCCGTATTATTTGAGGCGCCGCTGGCAGCCGGTCTGGTGGGGGCGTTGGTGCAGGCGGTATCCGGCGGAGCCTTGTACCGGAAATCCACTTTTTTGCTGGACTCTTTGGGTAAAACTATTTTTTCTCCGCACATTCAGCTCAGTGAAGATCCGCATGTGATGGGTGCGGTAGGTTCGTCACCATTTGATGATGAAGGCGTTAAAACGCAATATCGTGATGTGGTGAAAGACGGTGTTTTGCAAGGCTATTTCTTATCGACTTATTCTGCACGCAAACTTGGCATGACAACGACGGGCAATGCAGGTGGTTCACATAATATTTCACTAACCTCAAGTAATACTAAGCCGCGTGATAATTTTAACGCTATGCTTAAAAAAATGGACACTGGCTTGCTGGTGACGGAGCTGATGGGGCAGGGCGTTAATTATATGACCGGCGATTATTCTCGCGGCGCGTCGGGATTTTGGGTGGAAAACGGGGT
>CAIWPG010000127.1 GCA_903914535.1 uncultured Oxalobacteraceae bacterium | reverse complement strand
GCAGCGATTCACGCAGGTCGATTTCTATCGCCCGGCAGATGGCATCTAATGGCAAGTCGTTGGTTTCCAGTCCAAAAGGTTCTTCGATTTCATCTCCCAGCGCATCCAGACCAAAAAAAGTATAAGCAATAATGGCGACGACAAATGGCGTCATAAACCCGATGGAATCAACCAGACCAAACGGCAATAAGAAGCAGTAGGTGTACGCAGTACGGTGTAACAGCAGGGTGTATGAAAATGGTATCGGAGTATTTTTAATGCGTTCGCAGGACGCGGATGCCGCGGTCATGGCACACATTGTCGCATCCAGAGAAGCAGCCAGACAGTGATCTATCCGTTCTTCTCTTAAACATTGGCGCAGATCCATCCCCATTTTATGCATTAAAAAATCAGGTTTATTGGATGCCTTAGCGAGCTGCTGCCATTCTGTCGGCGTGAGCAGTTTTTGTACTTCCGGGGCAGTTTCCTGATTGCGCAGCAGGTCGCGCGCAGTGTGAGAAAAGGCAATGGCACGGTATATCATGCGTACCCGCGCATCGGTGAAGCCGGTTTTTGCAATAGCAGGTTGGGGATAGTCAATCAAGCTTTGACACTGACGTGAAAAATTGCGGCATCTGAGAACGATTTCACCCCATAATTTCCTGCCTTCCCAGAAGCGGTCGTAGGCTGCATTATTTCTGAAACCTAAAAAAATTGAAATAGGCAAACCGAGCAGGGTAAAGGGAATAGTGGTGAGTGTGATTTTAAGTCTGAATAAGTCGCCATGCGATATCGTGACCAGAGTGGCGATGACGACATTGATGATAAGCGCAGGTAGTATTCGCGGAAGAACTGATCCGCGCAGCAGCAAAAAGAGCTTGAGTCCCGATGGCCGGTCTCTGATAATCATACTAAAATTTTCATTGTAAGAGTGATGGACTAAATTTTACTAGCATATGAGTGATTAAATCACTCATATGCTAGTAAGTCAAGAAATATCCTTGTCTTTATCCGGTGTCTTGCTTGTTCTTTTTTATGGCTGGTGGTATAAAACTGCGCATAGTTGATCTTTGCAGACACTTCAAATTTGCATGTGCCCCACTATAAAAATTAAATTGGAGCGCCAATGAAACACCGAATTACCTATCGAAATATACCTCAGCGTTTTTTAAAGGCAAGGGAGTGCCTGATGTCGCACTTCCGGCCGATATTGAATCACTTCGGATTGACTGAGCAACAGTGGCGGATCTTGCGTGCGCTGGATGAATGCAGCCAGCTGGAACCGCGTGAAATTTGTCAGTTGTGCCAGATTCAGAGTTCCAGTATGGCGGGAGTATTGGCGCGTATGGAAGAGATGGGGCTTATTTTACGCAGTCGTTTTGTGGATGACCAGCGTCGTGTGCTGGTGCGTCTGGCGCCCAGCGGTGATGAATTAATTAATACGATTGCACCATTGATTGAATTGCAGTATCAACATATTGAACACGCTTTTGGCAAACAGATGCTCGATGATTTATTTAATGTGCTGGAGCGATTTATTGCAGCGCAGAGTACTCCTGTGCCGCAGGTAGAAATACCGGTGGATATGGTGTCTGCCGGACGTCGTTTTTCTGTTAAACCGGAATAAGAGCAGTGCATCGTTTTTTATTCCGGATTGCCGGTTATGCTGCATGTTGCTTAGTTTAGAGATGATACCAGTTCAACAATTTGTTCACCGTAGGTTGCCAGTTTTTTCTCCCCCACACCGCTGACGCCGCGTAAATCCGTTAACGAAGATGGATTGGCAGTGGCGATGTCGCGTAAGGTCGCATCATGAAAAATAACGTAGGCAGGGACATTGTGCAGGCGGGCGGTTTCCATGCGCCAGGCGCGCAGCTTTTCAAAAATAAGCCGTGCTCCTGCAGATAAATCCGCTTCGCTATAGTCCTTATTTGAAATCCGTTTTTGTTTCTGTGCTTTTTGAGGTTTTTCATAACGGCGCATTTGCACCTTGTGCTGGCCTTTTAGTACCGGACGGGCGGTTTCGGTAAGTTTGAGCGAGTTGTATGAATCATAGTCAACACTGATATAACCTTGTGCAATGGACTGGCGTAAGATGGCGCGCCATTCGGCCTCGCTGCGATCCGAGCCTATACCAAAGGTAGAGATCTGCTCGTGCCGCCATTGCCTGATCCGGTCGGTATCCATGCCGCGCAGCACATCAATCACATGACCGGCTGCAAAGCGCTGATCAACCCGGTAAATGGCAGAAAGTAGTTGTTGAGTGACTACGGTGGCATCAAAGGCAATGGGCGGATGCAGACAGACATCGCAATTACCACAGGGTTTGCTGTCGGTTTCACCAAAATAACTTAATAAATGGCTGCGCCGGCAATGAATGGTTTCACATAAGGCCAGCATAGCATCAAGCTTGCCGCTTTGTAATCGCTTGTAGTTTTCGTCTGCTTCGGATTCGTCTATCATGCGGCGTTGTTGCACAACATCTTGCAGACCGTAGGACATCCAGGCATTGGCTGGTGCACCGTCACGTCCGGCCCGCCCAGTTTCCTGATAGTAACCTTCTATGCTCTTTGGTAAATCCAGATGGGCTACAAAGCGCACATCCGGCTTATCGATTCCCATACCAAACGCAATAGTTGCCACCATAACGATGCTGTCTTCACGTAAAAAGCGCGCCTGATTTTGGGTGCGTATGGCAATGTCCAGCCCTGCGTGATAGGGCAGGGCTGGGATACCGTTCTGGGTTAAAAATTCAGCAGTTTCTTCTACTTTTTTTCGTGACAGGCAATAGACGATACCGGCATCGTCCACGTGCTCGGCCTGTAAAAAATCCAGCAGCTGATGTTTGCCATTCGCTTTTTCTACGATGCGGTAACGTATGTTGGGGCGATCAAAGGAAGAGACGAACTGTAGCGCATTTTCTAATTGAAGCCGGCTGATAATTTCAGCACGTGTGGCCTGGTCGGCAGTTGCTGTCAGGGCAATGCGCGGAACATGGGGGAAGCGTTCATGCAAAACTGACAGCTTAATGTATTCAGGTCTGAAATCATGCCCCCATTGCGATACGCAGTGGGCTTCATCAATGGCAAACAGAGAAATGGGACAGATTTCCAGTAGTTCAAGGCAACGCTGTGTCATTAAGCGTTCTGGTGCGACATAGACTAAATCCAGTTCGCCTTTACGCATTTTTTGTTCAATAGCCAGCGCCTGCTGAAAAGTTTGCGTCGAATTTAAAAAGGCAGCACGTACCCCCACTTCAGCCAGTGCATCAACCTGATCCTGCATGAGTGCGATCAGGGGGGAAATGACCACGCCGACACCGTTCCGCAGCATAGCGGGTATTTGGTAACACAATGATTTACCGCCGCCGGTTGGCATGAGTACCAGCGCATCTCCGCCCTGTATCACGTGGTCGATAATGTCCGCTTGCGAGCCACGAAATGCGGGATAGCCAAAAACTGTCTGGAGTAAATCAAGTGCTGCGTGCTTCATTCCTGCCCTTTATTTATTTTTTGTGTTTAGTCTGCCCAAACAACGGTACCACTATAAGCAGTAAGCAAAATGATAATGCCAAATACGATGCGGTACCAGGCAAATGCATTAAAATTATGCGTGCTAATGTAGCGTAACAACCAGCGTACACAGAAAAAGCCGGATACAAAAGCGGCAAGCGTACCTATGCTAAATAAGGGGATATCGCTGGCGGATAATAAATCACGTGCCTTATAGAGTGAGTAAACGGTTGCGCCCAGCAGGGTAGGGATTGCCAGGAAAAAAGAAAATTCGGTGGCAACCTGACGTGACATACCCAGCCACATTGATCCGATAATGGTCGCGCCGGAACGGCTGGTACCGGGGATAAGTGCTAGTGATTGCATAAATCCGACTTTGAGTGCATCGGCTATTGTCATGTCATCGACGCTGGTGACACGTGGTGTGCTGTTGAGCTGACGACGCTCTACCCACAAGATGATCAGGCCACCCAAAATAAAAGCAGAGGCAACCGGCACTGCAGAAAATAACACAGCTTTAATTTTGGAGCTGAATAACACGCCCAATACGGCTGCCGGCAAAAATGCGGCAATTAAATTGATGGCAAATTTTTGTGATTTCAGGTTACTAAACAGTCCGCAAAGAACGTCGAGTATGCGTTGACGGTATTCCCAGCATACGGCAAAAATCGCACCTGCTTGTATGACGATTTCAAAAACTTTGATTTTTTCACCAGTAAAATTCAGTAAACTTCCTGCCAGAATTAAATGACCGGTGGAAGAAATAGGCAAAAATTCAGTCAAACCTTCAACAATCCCCATGATAAGGGCTTTTAGTGCGAAGAGAGTATCCATAGTCAGGTTAAATGAGTAGTGGGTTAAAGTTAGGGCCATCGAAAACGCGGTGCATAATTTCGTGGCAAGGGTAACACGAGAAGTACTAAATCATTATTTGTAACATTAAAAAATATGTTGGCAGCGTCCTGCGTTTTTGTATTTGGTGTTTATTCTTAAATTTCAGGCAGGGTAGCTTGTTCCAGTATCGTTAGCCAGTGCAAGGCTGCGGTTCCGGACGTACCACACATTTCTTGTGATGGCTGGAGTCCGCCGCAACATGCCGGTCGTTCCGGACTTAAAAAAATAGAGCATTGCAGTTGTTCATTTAATTGTACACATTTAACCCCGGCAGGCTTGCCATTGGGCATGCCTGGAATCGGAGATGAAATAGAAGGCGCGATGCAGCAAGCACCACAATTAGCGCGGCATGGGAAATTTGTCATGGCCTTAGTATACAATATGGGCTGGCGTATTTTGTAAAGGAGTTCCATGCATCATTTAGACCAGCGTAGTGGGGGGCGAGGTTTAAGCCCTGAACAATTGTTTAAAAACAACCGTGAGTGGGCTGCGGCCATCACTGCCAAAGATGCGAATTTCTTCGCAAAACTTGCTTCTCAGCAATCTCCAGAGTATTTATGGATAGGTTGTTCTGACAGTCGTGTACCTGCCAATGAATTATTGGGTTTATTACCAGGTGAGTTGTTTGTGCACAGGAATGTGGCGAATGTGGTGGTACATTCAGATCTGAATTGTCTTTCTGTTTTGCAATTTGCGATCGACGTACTTAAAGTGAAACATATTATTGTATGTGGGCATTATGGTTGCTCCGGTGTGGATGCGGCATTAAAGCGTAAGCGTATTGGTCTGGCAGATAACTGGTTGCGCCATGTGCAGGATGTACACCAGAAACACGAGCGCTATCTGGGCGAGGTGTTGCCGGATTACGTCAGACAAAATCGTTTGTGCGAATTAAATGTGATCGAGCAAGTGGTGAATTTGTGCCAGACTACTATAGTGCAGGATGCCTGGGAGCGGGAGCAACTGTTAACCATACACGGCTGGGTCTATGGTTTGCAGGATGGTTTATTGGGTGATTTGGGCATGAGCATTAGCAGCCCGGGTAAGCTGGCTGCTAATCTGGCACAAAGTTTAAGTAAATACGAACGGTAATTGCAACTTAAAAGCAGTGTTCGGCGGCAGGGAAGCTTCCTTCTTTAACTGCCGCCACATAAGCTTTGACAGCATCGTCGATATTCGTTTGCCCATCCATAAAATTCTTCACAAAACGGGCTTTTTTTCCTGGAAATACGCCGAGTAAATCGTGCATGACCAGCACCTGACCGGAACAGGCCGGACCGGCACCAATGCCGATAGTCGGTATGGTTAACAGTTCGGTTAATTCTTTACCTAAGTTTTGTGGAATTGCTTCCAATACGACTAATGTTGCTCCTGCAGCTTGTATGGCTTGTGCATCTGTTTTTAAGGTTTCTGCCGCGGTATCGGTTTTCCCCTGTACCTTATATCCTCCCATCTGGTGTACCGATTGTGGGGTTAATCCCAGATGAGCGCATACCGGAACCGCACGTTCAGTCAGAAATTGTATGGTTGGTGCCAGCCAGGCTCCGCCTTCCATCTTGACCATGTGCGCTCCTGCCTGCATGAGTTGTACAGCGTTATGCATAGCTGTCTCTGGGGTTGAATAGCTGCCGAACGGCATATCGGCCACAATCAGGCTGGTTTTTGTGCCGCGTGCCACACTCGCCGTGTGGTAAACGATTTCGGCAACAGTGACTGGTAGCGTGGAGTTATGCCCCTGGCATACCATACCGAGCGAATCGCCAATTAATAACACCTCAACACCACAGCGATCCATTAATGCGGCAAAGCTGGCATCGTAGCAAGTGAGCATGGTGATTTTCTCGGCTTGTGCTTTGAGTGTAAGTAAGCCGGGAGCAGTAATTGCTTTGCGAGCTTGTTGTGATTCTTGTAAATAGGCTGCCATGATGATTCTCCAAAAAACAGTTTTCGTAATAGTTGATGCTATTTCACATCGTACTCATCGTATTTATTCACACTGTGTTATTCCGTGCCATTTCACCGGAAGCAGGCAGTAAATCCGGATGCCGGTCCGGAAAATAGCCGGGAAGGCACATGTTATTACGCCATGATACCTTATGTAAAATAAATAGGATTTACGCAAAATTACCCTCACGGTGGTATTGTCGGTTTGTTGTGTGGTAATTTTTTTGCCATTGTGTTGAATTCGGTGATGCTTCATTACACTTAATTGCACTCAGGCGCTGACCCGGTACGGGGTGCGGTTTTAATCAGCGTATCGATTGGAGGAAAAGTTGTTACCAACAATTGTTGGCATTGCCACTTACCGAGGTGACACCCTGGCTGGTAATTGAAAATATACCGCAGGCATCCGTAGATTGCGAGCCGGTCGGTGTTGCTGTTGCAGTAAATTGCGCGGGAATGGCCGCGCTGGCAGCAACAACGTCAGTGACATTAACGCGGTAATACGAGGTGTCGGATGACTGGACATTAAGAGGAAATGTGTTTGAATCTCCGTAGAGTAAACCAGCATTATCGGTGTATTGGTTGTAAAGGCTGTAATATTTTTCTTCGCGTCCGGCCAGATCAAGCAATGCATTTTTTGCATCTGAACGCCGTGCTTTTTGTATATTGCCGGTGTAAGCAGGGTAAGCAATCATTGTAATGATGCAGATAATAAGTATCGTTATCATCAACTCAATTAAATTAAAACCTGTGTGAAATTGCCTGTAAATGTCGCTTGTATTTATATTAGTTGCCAGAACAGACCGGATGTTGTATTTGCTCATTTTTATGGTGCCATTGTCAGTGTTATAGAGTATTTTCAGCGTAGCTGTAACCAGGTCATACGGGAGCCGGTCTGTGCTGATTTTGGAATGTCAATATGGGTAATAACACCGTTGTTTCCTGTATTGCCAGTATTCAAACTGTCGGAGCCGGTGGTTTGATTGATCATGCTGGTCGCTCCATTCGACCCGGTAACAAAATAAGAGGTACCGGTTGCATTGAGTCCGATTCCTGCAATATCGGCGTTGCCGGTTACGGTGCGAAATGCGTGTCCTGTTGAACCAGTGGCGATGTTGACTGCATATGAATTGCCGGTTGCTGCTGTGGTGGTGCAGCTGAATGTGTGCGGTACTGCGGGCATGGTGGTATTGACGAAAAAAATATCTCCCAGAGTAGTCGGACTGTAAATAACTTGCTCTGTGTTGTTTGGTAAATCTATCTGCCAGCCATAGTGAGAATTTAATTCTGTAGAGCAGTTCAGGGAGCCTGACCAGCAAATGGTATTGTCGGTCAGTAAATAGGCTGGCTGAGTTTGGCTGCTATTGTTGATATAGTTTGTTTCAGAAAAAGTTTGTGTGGCCAACTGATGGCTGGTGATGGTTTTTTTAGTTCTATAGACCGATGCCAGGCTGCTGTACCGGGTGCTATTAAGTTTGTTCCACTTTTTCATATTCCAGTCCCAAATCCCGTACAGCGATTGTGTGCCTTGCGCGTACACGGCAGCGTTGCTCAGTGTTTGCGGGAACTGGCGTCCGGTGGCAAAATTAATAAGCAGATAAGGTAAGTTGCCTATGTTGTTAATCGCACTGACTGTGACGGCTGTGCTGACGGGTTTGAGTGTTGAGGTGGTCGATGCGCTGAATAGCGGATCTGCTTCGGCAGTCCATAAGTTTGCGTTATTACTGGTCAGATCGAAGCGCCAGATATTACCCAGTACATCCCCGGCATAGACGTAGTCGGTAATATGGTCTTTGTCCAGATCGGCGGGAGTGACAAAAGAAATACCATTTTTTGTGTTGCTGCCTGTGGGATCTTT
>CAIWPG010000126.1 GCA_903914535.1 uncultured Oxalobacteraceae bacterium | reverse complement strand
TGCAAAAAAAGTATGATAGTTGCCATAGTTTTTACAAATTAAAAACTGCTTGACACATAGAAATTATTTATGTTGTTTTTCTCGGGAAATGTGTTTTTATTTCTTGAGTGCAGAACTTTTGATATATAATTTGTCTATAAATTTACTGTCCGGAGAACCTTATGATGAATAAATATGTTAAGCAAGGCCTGATCGCCGTAGTGCTGACTGCCGCTTTGCCTGCTTATCAGGTATTTGCGCAGAGTAATGCAACTCTGGCATCGGCAGCACAAACAGCAAACCCGAGTGTGACGGCTATCTACAATCAGTTGACTGCGGCTACCAGCCAGCAAGCGCAACAAGCTGTCATTGCACAGTTGATTCAGCAAGGTACTACCGATGTTGCCACCATTATTTCTGTGGCAGCAGCAGCAGGTATTGATATCACTACCGTGCAGGCGGCGGTGCAAGCTGCCAGTCCGGCTACAGCCGCAGCAACAGTAGCTGCAGCGTATAACAATGGGCTGGCTAATATTACTTCGTTCACTCCTGCTACTGCAGCTGGTCCGGCACAACAAGCCCAGCAAACTGCGCAGCAAGGTGCTACCAGTAACGGTGGTTTCTCCACGAGTTCTGTTGCTTCTGTCAGTGGCGGCGGCGGCTCTGGTGCAGCAAGTCATAACTAAGTTGAGCTGAGTCGGGTATTTTAATTGGTAGCTTAGTTGAGCTCAGTTAATGCGGTTTAGTCAGCGCAATTCAAAAAAGGTAGCGATGTATGCTACCTTTTTTAATTTGTTTTTTGGAATGTCATGAGTGATGCAACGAGTGATGCAACGAGTGATGCAATGAATGATGTAATGAATGTGGCACCAGGCCAGGCCAGGCGGAGCAGCAAAAAATCTGCATTATTGAGATCAGCACAAGCAGACGCTGAAGACTTGTGGGTATACAGAGGTCTTTTGGCCCTGGCTGTATTTGCTCCGCTGCCGCTGGCCAGTAACAGAACCTGGGCGATTGCCATCCTGGTGAGTTGGGCTGCATTGCTGCTGGCAGCAACACTATTTGTATGGCGCAATAATTTTGCGTATGTTGCAGAACGTACGGCGCAATTTTGTCTGCCGCTGGGTGTGTTTGCTTTATTTTTGTTGTTTTCAATACTACAGGTGTCTCCTTTGCCCGATGGGGTGATTCAGTTTTTGTCACCCGAAGCTTATCTGGTGCAAGTCACTGCCGGTTTGCAGGGGCATATGCACTTATCGCTGGATTTGTATCAAAGCCGGCTGATGCTGGGGCTGACAACAACGTACCTGACCGTTTTTTTTCTTTGTCTGTTAATAGTCAGAGATGCGGCACGTTTGAGTTTATTAATGAGTGTGCTGGTCTGGAGTGGCTTGTTTCAGGCCTTGACCGGAATTTTCTTATTTTCATTCGGCGCGCATTACAGTTTGTTTTTTGTGGATCTTGTTCATGAAAACGTTATGGGTACCTTTGTGAACCGTAATCATTTTGCCGGGTATCTGGAGATGACGCTTGCGGTAGGCATCGGTTTAATGATCGCCAAATTAGGACGCGGCGGCCCGAATCATGCCGGATGGAAGAATAAAATAGTCGCCGCACTGACTTTTCTTATGAGCCCCAAAATGCGTTTGCGTTTAATGCTGGTGGTGATGGTGATTGCGCTGGTGCTGACTAAATCACGTATGGGTAATTCGGCTTTTTTTTCTGCGATGTTAATTGCTGGTATTATTACTATTCTACTGTCGCGCCGCACGGCACCGGCAACAGCAGCATTGATTTTGAGTCTGGTGCTTGTTGATGTTTTTGTGGTGGGGACCTGGGTGGGGCTGGATAAGGTAGTGACCCGTATTAATAATACGGAAGTCGCTAAAACGACCGGTGCACAGGCAGAAGAATCGCTTGAGCAGCGCTCGCTCCCGGCAAAGTATGCGGTGAACCTGGTGAAGCAATTTCCGTTTGCCGGTACCGGGGCGGGAAGTTTTTATAACAGCTTTAACCGTTACCGCCCGCCAGAAATAACAGATTATTTTGACCATGCGCATAACGATTATATGGAGCTGTTAAGTGACTTGGGGGCAGGTGCATTTTGCCTGTTTTTTTTAGTGTTAATAAGTTTTGTGCAGGCAATTAAGGTGATGTGGGTGCGCAAATCCAGTTTGCCGCGTGGTGCTGCGTTTGGGGTGACCATGTCTGTTGTTGCGCTGGCGATTCATAGCAGTGTGGACTTTAATATGCAAATTCCGGCTAATGCACTGACATTTGTCATTATTTTGTCACTGGCATGGATCGCATCCGGGTTGCCGTCACCCAAAAATGACACAGAATAACAAGGATGCAAAAAAAACAGTAAATTGAACAGTAATTGAGTCGTAAACGAAACATATTGTGAGATAATTAATATTGATTGCTTATTTGTGCCCGTTTCAACGTGTTTGTAATGCAAATAAGTGAAAAATGTTGTTTTATGCCAATATTAGAGCGAAGTTAAGCACATTTGCGATAAGCACCAAACACACATTTAAGATAAATTTAAGCACTTCTTTGGGGTATACATGAAAAAATCATTAATTGTTTTTGCGCGTTGCGTATCTATTTCTGCCACAGTATTGGCAAGTCAGCTCGCAGCAGCACAAGTGGTTGATGCAGGTAATACTGCTACGGCCCCAAAGGATGCGACAACGCAACAGCCACAAACACCACAAGAAACACAAGCACCGATCAGCACTACCTCTACGCTGACCAGTTCTAATATTTTCTCCAGCTCCAGCAGTGCAAATCAACAATCGTTTACCCCAAGTTATGAACTGGGTAATGCGCAGGCAGGCGCAGGTCAGGGTGGCGTGATGACGGCCCCGGCTAAAGGTGCCCCTATTGTTAATGGCGGACTATATTTATACCTGGATGCAAACCTGAGCATGGGGTCAAACAGCAACGTAATTGGTTCATCGACCAATGCCATCTCCAGCTCACTGTATAGTTTGCAGCCAGAGATGGTGGCAGAAGTCAAAAATCACGGTGACCGTTATACCGCCAGCTACCTGGGTAACTACACCCGTTATACCAGCGATTCTGCCGATGATTTTACTCATCATGAATTTAAACTTGCCGGTGATGATATTTTTGATGCCCGTACCCGTTTGGGCTGGTTAGTGGGTTACACAGATAGTTCTGACCCGCGCGGCGCCACCAACCGTACTATTTCGGCAGAGCCAGATCAATGGCACGCACCTATCGCCGCCACCCTGTTTTCTTATGGCGCGCTGGATTCTATGGGGCGTATTGAGCTGGATGCCTCTTTGCTGAATAAAACATACACAAATAATCGTGCCACAACAATTGGCTCGGACGTAGATATTTCTACGGTATCCGGACGCTTCTTTTATCGTGTAGCGCCTAAAACCTCATTACTGCTTGAGCTGAAAGAAATCAAATCGGATTACGATCTGACCGATTCTCCTAACAGCAATACCGACCGTCGCATTATGGTGGGTGCAACCTGGACGGCAACGGCAGCGACGACCGGTTCGTTTAAAATCGGCTATTCTGATAAAGTATTTGATGCCCCCGGCTCGGTGAAGTACAGTGGTATTGCATGGGAAGGTCAGGTACGCTGGATGCCATTGACTTATTCTACCGTCGATTTCTTAACATCAAAATCAGCAGCGGATTCTACCGGTCTGGGTGATTATGTTGTGAATCAAAATTACAGCGCAACCTGGACGCATCGCTGGAGTAATATAGTTGCTACGCACGCCAATCTTGGTTTGCTGAAATCGAATTATGTTGGTGCAGACCGTCAGGATAATCTCAGAAATATCGGCGTGGGTGTAACGTATGATTTGCGTCGCTGGTTGCGTCTGGGTGCAGAAGTTGCGAACACTAATCTGGATTCCAGTGTGTCAGACAATAATTTTAAACGTAATGTTGTCTTGTTTAGCCTGCAAGGTACGCTGTAAATTGAGTTTGGTCGGATTAAGTCAGCTTAGTTTACTCAGCCAGGCTGACTCTGGGATATGCTTGCTAATCCAGGCTTAGGTTTAACAAAAATCCCGGCTTTCTTAATTTTTAAAATTGGTGTCTATGAAATTACGTTATTTCTTTACTTGTTTCTGCTATTTTCTTCTTATTGCGCAAGCAAATGCGCAGGGTGAATTGCAGCTTGATCCCGGTAGCCGCTTATCGGGTCAGTCCGGTAACCCGGCTTACTCTTCTTACCGGCTTGGTGCCGGTGATGTCGTAAACATCCGGGTATTCGGTGAAGAAGATTTAAGTAAAGAAAAAATACGTTTAACCGATGCCGGTACGGTACCTTACCCGGTATTAGGCGAGCTGCGTGTGCTGGGTATGACGGTGGGTGATTTGGAACGACTGATTACCGATGGCTTAAAAGGCCGTTACCTGGTCAACCCACGAGTATCGGTACAGATTGATGAATACCGTCCGTTTTACGTGAATGGTATGGTAGAAAAACCCGGCGGTTATCCGTACCAACCCGGCTTAACCATACGCAAAGCGGTTTCGCTGGCTGGTGGTTTTAAAGAGCGTGCCTCGTCATCCAAAATGTATTTGATTCGCGAGGGCGACCAGTCCCATCAGCCAGTCAAAGTCGATTTAAATGCACAGATTGCTCCCGGTGACATACTCACAATTGAAGAAAGCTTTTTCTAAAATTGTGTCCGGCGATCTCATGTTGTCACTAAATAGCTTTTAATCCCTTTTTACCTCTAGTTTGCGAGCATTCTCCCGATGGATACAACCGTGATACCTGTCAATTCCACCTCTGATCAACATCCGTCTAAGGAGTTGCATGAGTTGGAAGTGAAGCTGGATTTTGTTGAATACTGGAAAAGTATTGCTAAACGCAAATGGGCGATTTTAGCGTTTGGTTTAGCGGTCGCTATGCTTGCTGCGGCTATTGTATTTGTGATGACGCCGGTTTACCGTTCTACGGCTACGTTGTTAATCGATGCAACTAAGTCAAAAGTGGTTTCTATTGATGAAGTGTATGGGGGGTTTTCAGAAAATCGGGATTATTTTATTACTCAAGTCGAAATTCTTAAATCACCAGATATCGCTTTAAAAACGATTACTAAGCTTAAATTATGGGATTATCCAGAGTTTGATCCCCGCAAAAAAGAAGAGTCGTTAACTACGAAATTCTTAATTGGTATTGGATATTCAGATGGTGTGCCTAAACAATGGAATGATGAATCACTTGCTAAAGCGGTGTTGGGAAAATTCACTAAGCAACTAACTATTGATCCTATTCGTTTAAGTTTGCTAGTAAAAGTTAATTTTGAATCCATAGATAAAGAGTTGGCTGCCAAGGTGGCAAATACTATGGCAAACTCATTTATTGATTCTGATCTGGATGTGCGTTTTCAGATGACGCAACGTGCCAGTACCTGGTTGCAAGATCGTATGGTTGGCGTGCGAGAAAAACTGGATGCATCCGAAAAGCAATTACAAGCATATCGTGACCAAGCGGGTATTGTTGATGTAAAGAGTGATGCGCAAAGTGGTGCTGGTAAACAAATTGAAGATGTTACTCAGCATTTGGTAGAAACGCGCTTGCGCCGTGCTGAAGCGGAAAATGCATACAACCAAATTAAAAAT
>CAIWPG010000125.1 GCA_903914535.1 uncultured Oxalobacteraceae bacterium | reverse complement strand
TTTGTTCGTCAACGGCGAATCGTTCAGCGTCTCTGGCGGAGATAAGAAATTATTAAATTCTCTGGCTGACACCCACGTCCTGGACGGAGCCTCTGTCGCCGCGGCATCAACAGATATGCAGGAAACACTGTGTATGTGGTACGAGGATGGCTGGATTACCCTGAATACTAAAAAATAACTGCGTTTTCAAATCGCTGCCGTTTATTGATTTATGTATGAATCCATGCTGACGTATTATTTTCTAACGTAAATACGTCAGCGACTTCATAGCTATTTTTAAGAAATTTGTTTGAAATTCAGCAGAAAAAAATAAGCACAGAAAAAATGTAACTCACTACTTACGCAAGTAGCGGAGTATATTACGCTAGCAATATTACGACATTGTGATACGCTAATTTAAAGTGATTTTGTAACAAACACCTATAAAATTACACGAAATACTGTCACTTCCACAAAAAAATCATTATAATACGTGGCTAGGAAACTTTCGATGGCATTAACTTATTCCGATAAGCTAATACCTGAGAATATGCCCTATTGAGCGATAATTACCGGTAATTATTCATCGCAAATTTCGATCTGCCTTTTATTGATCTTTATACTGAAAGTATTTAAATGAAAAAATCACTTCTGCTGGTTTCCTTGTTAGCAATCGCTTTAGTTGCTTGTGGCAAAAAAGAAGAAGCTCCAGTTGCTGCTCCTGCACCTGCTGCTGAAGTAGCTGCTCCTGCTGCTGCCGCTCCTGCTGCTGCTCCTGTAGCTGCTGACGCTGCTGCATCAGCTCCTGCTGCTGCTCCTGCTGACGCTGCTCCTGCTGCTGCCGCTCCTGCTGCTAAGTAATTCATTACTTGCTAAAAAACCGGCCCGAGGGTCGGTTTTTTTTCGTCCTTAATTTCACCTTCCGTCCCACGCACCACCTGACACTCACACCAAATCGCTTCCCACCCTGCCCTTTCCTGCGCAAAAGATCATGCACAGTATAATTTACGCAAAAAAAAGCGATAAACAAGGTGAGCAATATGACTCGCTCCATCTTATTTACCGCCTCATCTGCTACTTTATTTTTACTCCCGGCACTACACCATACCGCCCGGATACAACCGATATAAACAGACACACGCTGCACACTAACCGCGACAGCATCGCCCGCATTTTATTTTAATTGATCATGCAATAAATCAAGAATTTTATGAGCAACAGCAGTATTGTCAGCCGTGCCTTCATTATTTTGCACAGCAACTTTAGACTCATTCCCTTCGGATACCACCAGGATACGATAGCGTTTAGTGTCTTTTACTTTATCACCAGAACTGAACAGGCGGGTAAAGAATCCATCTTTACTTTTCACATCACTATCCTGATCGATGTAACGGACAAAATAAAGACCTTTAGTACGGTCACGATCTTCTACGGTAAATCCGGCGCGATCCAGTGCCAGACCAACACGGCGCCACGCCCGATCAAATCCGTCATCAACCTGTACAAGAGAAATATCGCCCTCTTTTAACAATCTGGCTTTCTCTGTAACGACAGCACTGGCAGATGCAGCCACAATTTGTTTCGCTTTTTCTGGCTCGGCACCCAAACGCACCATTAAGCGCGATAAAAACTCAGCTTCCAATTCAGGATCATTCGGACGGGAAGTCCACATTGTTCCATCCTTCTGGGCACCGGTCACCACTTCCTGTGCGCCACGGTGACTGATATAGATTTCGGTAGAACCATCAGCACGACGCTCTAAACGGGTGCGAAACTTATCACGCTCACCGGTAGAATATAAAGAATCGAGTACATAACTCAATGCACTACGTAAAAAATCTTGCGGTATTTTGGCGCGATTTTCTGCCCAGTCCGTTTCCATCACACCAGTTTGCTGAGATTCTTCATTAATAATAAAACCGGATTCCTGCCAAAAATCTTTGACCTTAGGCCAGGCTGCCTCAGGGGTCAGGCCAACCACCAGCCAGCGCTGCGATCCATCTCGCTCTATGCGCATATCCTGCAATGCCGTGAGAGCAGTCGTTGCGGCCGGAGCAGCTCCAGCAGTTGCAACAGTACCGACAGAAGCCGGTGCAGAAGCACCTTGCGCATTAAAACCAGATGCCGTAATCACACCGGGATTTCCGGATGCGGGAACTGCAAATCGGTTATCACGTTGAATTTGAGTCAAATCCGGCGGAATATCCAGCGTTGGCCCGACTGCCTTGCTTACCGCCGCACTTTTGTAATCAATACGTGACGGCGTAAACAAACCAGTGGTCGAAGTGGTGCAACCAGCCAAGGTAGCAACTGCTAGTATCAAAACCGCTTTGTTACCTGAATTCTTGCGTATAGTCATGTCGATACAAACTCAAAGTTAAAAATTTTCAACGCGAAACACATGTTCCGCGCCAACAAGAACAGAATCACGCTTGCCTCAAGAACCCAGCAAGCCTGCATCACTCAGAACTGAAGACAGCATGTCGCGATATTGTTCAGACAAAGGAACCAGGGGCAAACGTATTCCGTCAGGAATCATACCCATTTTAGCCAAAGCCCATTTTACCGGCACCGGATTTGGCTCTACAAACAATTTTTGATGCAAAGGAATCAGGGGCTGATTAATTGCCATAGCAGCCGGTATATCACCGCGCATCGCTGCGGCGCATAACTCATGCATCGCACGGGGGGCGACATTGGCTGTTACTGAAATATTACCTTTACCGCCACACAACATCAGCGCCATAGCAGACAGATCATCGCCGGAATAAACCGCAAAATCTGCCGGAACCATACCCAGCAATTCAATATCACGTCCAATATTACCGCTGGCTTCTTTAACACCCACAATATTGGGAACCAGAGCCAGTCTGGCAATGGTTTCATTAGACATGTCTGCCACAGTCCGGCTTGGTACATTGTATAAAATCAAGGGAATATCAACTGATTCGGCAATTTTTTTGAAATGCTGGTACATACCCTCTTGCGTCGGGCGATTATAATAAGGCACCACTTGCAGGGAGGCATCAGCACCGCATTCTTTAGCAAACTGCGTCAGCCGGATCGCCTCAACAGTCGAATTGCCGCCGGAACCGGCAATAACAGGAACTCGTTTATTTGCGTGTTCCACGGTCACACGAATTAATTCACAATGCTCATCTACCGAAACAGTAGCAGATTCCCCGCTGGTACCAACAATAACGATACCATCAGTACCTTCACTAATGTGCCAGTCAATCAGCTTGCGCAGGCCCGGCACGTCCAAACTGCCATCTGCGTGCATCGGAGTAACAATTGCAACCAAGCTTCCTGTAATCATAGTCATGATAGTGCGTCGAAAAATGTAAAAGGTTGATTGTAGCGGATAGCAGGTCATCGTGCTAATTTTTACGGATAACAATCTGCAAGTAAGCGAGGGGAAAAGCCGCTCAGGTATAACTCAGCCCCATGGCCTCACGCACATCACGCATAGTTTCCTGCGCCAGCTTGCGTGCTTTATCGCAGCCATCGGCAACAATAGCACGTACCAGGCTAGGGTCATCCAGATACTGCTGCGCCCGCTCTCGCATGGGTTCCTGTTCTTTAATAATGGCATCAATCACCAGTTGTTTACACTCAAGGCAACCGATACCCGCACTGGTGCATCCCTGATATACCCACGCTCTGGTCCTTATATCCGAATATGCCTGATGTAATTGCCACACCGGGCATTTTTCCGGCTCACCGGTATCGGTACGACGTATACGGGCAGGGTCAGTTGTCATAGTACGTATTTTTTTAGTGACCGACTCAGGATCTTCACGTAAACCTACCGCATTACCGTAGCTCTTGGACATTTTTTGCCCGTCAACACCGGGTAAGCGTGAAATCGCTGCCAGCTTGACTTGCGGCTCAACCAGAATCAGCTTGCGGCTTCCTTCAAGATAGCCAAATAAACGCTCACGGTCTATCATGCTCAGGTTTTGTGCATCACTCAGCAAAGCATGAGCCTGATCAAGTGCATCGACACGTCCCTGCTGCTGAAATTCAGAGCGCAATTCTGTGTACATTTTAGCGCGCTTGCTGCCAAGTTTACGCACTGCTTCCAGTGCTTTTTCTTCAAAGCCTTTTTCCTTGCCGTACAAATGATTAAAACGACGCGCAATATCGCGCATCATTTCAATATGCGGCACCTGATCATCACCAACCGGAACCTGGCTGGCACGATAAATCAATACATCGGCGGCCTGCAACAGCGGATAACCAAGAAATCCGTATGTTGCCAGATCACGATCTTTTAATTTTTCCTGCTGATCTTTATAGGCAGGCACCCGTTCCAGCCATGCTAACGGGGCGGCCATCGACAACAGCAAATGCAATTCCGCATGTTCGGGAACTTTGGACTGTATAAACAGGGTAGCCTGAGAAGGATCAACACCGGCAGCCAGCCAATCTACCAGCATTTCCCAGACACTGGACTCTATTATGCCGGGATCGTTATAGTGGGTGGTCAGCGCATGCCAGTCTGCCACAAAAAACAGACAGGGCAACTCAGCTTGCAGCTTGATCCAGTTCTTAAGGGCACCATGATAATGTCCCAGGTGCATAGCACCAGTGGGACGCATACCAGAAACAACACGTTCAGGATACATGTAAGTTTAAACTCAATTCAGTAAAAATTGCAAAGGTGAAAGAATAAGGTGCAGCAGATACTGCGCCAGAATCATCACCGGAATTAACCAGTAGTTAAATAACTTCAGCCACATCAGACCCATTACAATAAAAAATCCGTAAGGCTCAATTTTAGAAAATTGAATAAATTGCTTCATCGGTAATAAACTGGCAAGAATACGACCACCGTCCAAAGGAAGCATAGGGAATAAATTCAGGGAAAACATCACCAGATTGGACAGCACCCCCGCTTCCGTCATACGTTGTAAAAACGGCTCATTTATTTTGGCTATATCCAAAAAATAAGCAGCCAGCAACCAGCCCAGCGCCATAAAGAAGTTGGATGCAGGCCCCGCCAGAGCGACCCAGGCCATATCCCGCTTAGGTTTATTCAAACGACCAAAATTAATCGGCACCGGCTTGGCATAACCAAAAACAAAACTACCGCTTGTCATCAGGTACAACACAACCGGAATCAATAAAGTACCGACCGGATCAATGTGTTTAAAGGGGTTCAGGCTCATACGCCCCATTGCGTAAGCAGTATTATCGCCAAAATACCTGGCGGCATAGGCGTGAGCAGCTTCATGCAGGGTGATCGCAAAAATCACCGGAATGGCATATACCGCCAGAGTTTGTATCAAATTATTGAAATCATTCATATGAGCCGATTCTATCAGAGCAGCAATAATAACTGCGGTTTTTATCATTCACAGGCATAAATAACCATGCAATTACGCAGATATCTGACAAGCAATCAGAAAATGTTCAGAACCTGCGCAAAGACAGGGCACACAGGCTAAAGACCAAACAACGCCAGTGAACCGCGTCCCTGCCGGATCAGCACAGACTCATCACCACTCAAATCAATGACTGTCGTTGGTTGCAGGCTACAGGCGCCGCCATCCACGATCAGATCAATCTGACGCTCAAGACAATCACGAATCATTTCAGGTTCGTTCAGCGGATCGTCCTGTCCCGGCAAAATCAGTGTAGTACCCAATAAAGGCTGCCCCAGCTCAGCCAGTAGTGCATGCGTAATTTTATTCTCAGGCACGCGCAAACCGATGGTTTTGCGTGACGGGTGAGATAAACGCCGCGGCACTTCTTTGGTGGCTTCCAGAATGAAGGTGTATGGCCCGGGAGTCGCCGCCTTAAGCAAGCGGTATTGACGGTTGTCTACCTTGGCATAAGTAGCAATGTCACTTAAATCGCGGCACAGCAAGGTCAAATGATGTTTTTCATCAACAGCGCGTATTTGCCGTAATCGTTGTACCGCGCTTTTATCATCAAGATGACAGACCAGGGCGTAACAAGAATCGGTAGGGATGGCAACAATGCCACCCGAGTGAATGATTTGACTGGCTTGTTTAATTAAGCGAGCCTGGGGATTATCCGGATGAATATAGAAATATTGGCTCATAAAAACAAATGGATGCGTATTTTTAAATTCACATCCATCAAAATAGTAAAATTATAAAGAATGCCAGCAGACTAACGCAAAGCACGTAAAGCTGCAATGCGTGCTTCCATCGGAGGATGACTTGAAAACAATTCCATCAGACCAGGTTTATCGCTGATCCCGGATGCCGCTATCGACTTTGGCAACTCTCCCGGCTCAAGACCAGCAAGACGTGCCAGCGCGCTGATCATAGGCTGACCACTGCCCATCAGATGTGCCGAACCTGCATCGGCACGAAACTCGCGCTGACGCGAAAACCAGGCAACAATAACAGAAGCAAGAAGTCCAAACACGATTTCACAAGCGAATACCGTGACCATATAACCTATGCCAGGCCGGTCATTATCGTTATTCCGTAAAAAGGTTTTATCAACCAGATAACCGACAATTCGTGCCAAAAACACGACAAAAGTATTGACCACACCCTGAATCAGCGTCATTGTCACCATATCACCATTGGCAATATGAGCAACTTCATGACCGAGCACCGCTTCTACTTCTTCCCTGCTCATGCTTTGTAACAGGCCGGTTGACACAGCAACCAGTGCAGAATTTTTAAATGCACCCGTTGCAAAAGCATTCGGAGCGCCATCGTACACAGCAAGCTCAGGCATAGCAATACCAGCCCGTTCTGCCAGCGTTCTGACTGTATTAAACAACCACAGCTCAGTACTATTGGCAGGTGTCTCTATCACTTGTGCGCCGGTAGACCATTTTGCCATGGGTTTACTGATCAGCAGAGAAAAAATGGCGCCGGTAAAACCAACAACTAATGAAAAGACCATCAGCATCCCGAGGTCAAGTCCGCTGGCAGTCAGAAAACGATTTACTCCCAACAGGGACAATACCAGCGACATGACCAGCATGACAGCAAGATTGGTTGCCAAAAATAACACTATACGTTTCATGAAAAACTCCATATAACTAATTGGGGATTAGATGATGGATGAAGCGCTTAGTTTCAAGTTTAGTTTCAACCCCGGCATTAACCTTAAGGTCAGCACCGGGCTTGCCTTAGCAATAAAACTCAAAACCAATCGTGCCAGACCGGTGTCAGGTTGGCTGGCAATGGTGGTAATGCCCCTAAATCAACTGAAGATTCTCCCGGAGCATGAAAATCCGAACCACGTGATGCCAGAAAACCATACTGTTGCGCTACTTTAGCGTATTCGGCATATTGATCCGGCGTATGACTCCCTGTCACCACCTCAATACCACACCCGCCCTGTTGCTTAAACTCATCCAGAAATACTGACATTTGCAATAAAGTCAATGAATAACGCCCCGGATGCGCAATCACAGCGATTCCGCCGGCGCCATGTATCCAGGATAAGGTATCCGATAAACTGGCCCAGCGATGCACTACATAACCCGGCTTGCCTTCCACCAGATATCTTTTAAAAACATCATGGGTATTTTGACAGACACCGGCTTCGACCAGATAACGGGCAAAATGCGTGCGTGAGATCAGGTCAGGATTTCCGACGTAGCGCAAAGCACCTTCATACGCACCGGGAATGCCTTCCTGTGCCAGCAATACGCCTATCTGTTCTGCACGACGCTGACGACCGCTGCGGGTAGCAATCAAGCCCTGCACCAGAGCAGGATTTGTTTCATCGATATTCAAACCGACAATATGCAAAGTTTCACCAGCCCAGGTAACAGATATTTCCACACCGGCAACATGTCGCATGCCGCAGTCCGACGCTGCGGCCCGCGCTGCAGCAATCCCGCCCACTTCATCATGATCAGTCAATGCCCAAACATCCACACCGTTGGCACATGCACGCGCCGCCACACCGGCAGGACTGAGTAAACCATCAGAGACAGAAGAATGGCAATGCAAATCAACGTTAAGCATAATAAGTCAGAAATAATTAAAATAATCAGGGCTTATACAACGCCCGTAAAACAGCACCGGTAAACTTACTGTGACAGGATTACTCCACACCAGACAAACCGGCAACCAGACAGCAGGAAAATTTTTCATCAGTCAGGTGCTGACTGAGATTGTACTCCGCTTAGCAAACATCGGGATATTTACCTGTGTACAAATCACCTGCAATCAAAAATACACATCGCGAAAAATTTATTCAATGCAAGAAAATTTGTCAGTATCATCATGCTAAAAATTGCTCAAGCAACTGTGCAATTTCACCAGGCTGATCATGATGTAACATATGTCCCGCATTATCGACCACCGCAATTTGCACATTTTTAAAAAAGCTGATGCGGCGATCGGCTTCAGGCCGCGCCTGTTCTTCAGGCCCCAGCCATTGCCATGCTTCGGTTTGCGCACCTTCAATCCAAAGTACCGGCGCGGTAATCTCCGCCCAACAGGCAGTCACTTCATTCACACGGTATAGCATAGGACTACGGTGCATGTGCGCCGCATCACCCAGAATTTGCCATGTACCACCGGCATTTTCTCTTGCCCAGTGCTGTGCCAGAAAAGCAGCACGCTCATCAGTTAAACGCGGGTTGTTTTTTTGCAGGCGCAAAGCTACCCCGGCAGCATCAGGATAACTGCGCATCGGCTTATTTTGACGCATATCATCCAGCCAGTTCCGGAAACGGCCGGGCGCTTCCGATGCCTGCGTAGTCGCCAGATCAAAGCCTTCCAGAATCACACAGCGGGCAATACGCTCAGGGCGGATTCCGGCATACAGACCCGCCACGTTACCACCCATACTATGGCCCAGTAAATAAACCGGAACACCGGGGCTATAATGATCCAGGATTAAATCCAGGTCAGCCAGATAGTCGGGAAACCAGAAAACATCCGTGACCGGCCCGGTCGTTAAACCAAAGCCCCGCCAGTCAGGCGCTATGACGTGCCACTCTTTCTGCAAATGATCAACCATAAACTGAAACGAAGCACTCACATCCATCCAGCCGTGCAGCATAAAAATCACAGGCGCATCCGGATTCCCCCAATGCCGTATATGGTAGCGATGATCACGTATAGCAATAAATTCGGATACGGCTGTTTTCATAATGGATTAGGACTGATATAAAAATAATGACTAATTATACCGAAGACAAGGATACATGCTTCAATACCTGCTTTAATACCCGTCTGCCGTTTTCATCATGCGCTGAGCTGTTTTTTAGCCGGGGAATCATTTTTCGGTTACCATAGATTTGTTGCTAAATCGTTTTACTAAAATAGCCATATTATGAATAAGAAAATCATTCTGATCAGCCTGGCCGTTGCTGTTGCCGCATCCATCGCAGGCTGGCTGCAACTGCATCCTGCCAGTCAGGCACTTGCGCTCTCCGGTAACGTGGACATCCGCCAGGTTAACCTGGCCTTCCGGGTAGCCGGGCGTCTGAAAACATTACGGGTAGATGAAGGTGCCAGGGTCAAAGCAGGCGATATATTGGGCGAACTGGATAAGCAACCTTACCAGATCGCACTCGATGATGCCAACGCCAACCATGCAGCACTGGAGGCACGCCGCTCGCTCTATCAGCAGGGCTACCGCAAAGAAGATATCGCACAGGCCAAAGCGACACTGAATGCCCGGGAAGCGGCGCTGCTGAATGCCAGCCAGTTACTGCAACGCCAAAAACAATTAACCGGCACCGGAGCCAGCTCGCAGCGCGCCCTGGACGATGCCCAGTCTGCGTATGATCAAACTGCCGCACTGGCACAGGCAGCGCGGGAACAATTTCAGGCACTGGACAAAGGTTATCGCAAACAAGAAGTCGCCGAAGCCGAAGCCAACCATCAGCGCAGTGTTGCACAAGTAGCGAATGCGCAATTACAGTTAAACGATACCGTACTCACCGCACCTGCCGACGGCATCATCCTGACCCGCGCCAATGAACCCGGCACCATACTGGCAGCAGGCAATACGGTATTAACCCTGTCCCTGACCGCTCCGGTCTGGGTACGCGCTTATGTTGCAGAAACGGATTTAGGTAAAGTCGCTCCCGGCACTAAAGTACTGGTGTTTAGCGATTCACGCACCCAGCCATACAAAGCGGTGGTCGGCTTTGTTTCGCCCAGTGCCGAATTTACCCCTAAAAATGTAGAAACCAGCGATCTGCGTACTGCACTGGTCTACCGGCTGCGCGTTATCGTAGAAAAACCGGATCAGTTACTCCGGCAGGGCATGCCGGTTACCGTCAGACTGGCACAAAATTAAGCTATGGATAAAGCCGCCTTCGCCATCTCGATTCAATCGCTGCAACATCAGTTTAATGAACAGATTGCACTACGTGGCCTGGATGTTAACATCAGACGTGGCGTAATAACCGGTATCGTCGGGCCGGATGGCGCGGGAAAAACAACCCTGATGCGACTGATTGCAGGATTACTTAAAGCCAGCAGCGGCGAGATCCGGGTGGAAGAACTCAATCCGGTCACAGATGCCGGCATACTGCGTCCGCAACTGGGTTACATGCCGCAAAAATTTGGTTTATATGAAGACCTGACCGTGCAGGAAAATCTGAATTTATATGCAGACCTGCGTAACGTAACAGGTGAACAGCGCATTAACAGCTTCCGTCAGTTACTTGCATTTACCGATCTGGGCAGCTTCACCGGCCGCCCCGCCGGTAAGCTCTCCGGTGGCATGAAACAAAAACTCGGTCTGGCCTGCACACTGCTGGGCTCACCACGCGTCTTGTTACTGGATGAGCCCAGCGTCGGCGTCGATCCCATTTCACGGCGTGAATTATGGAAAATGGTGCGTCAACTGGCTGATGACGGCATGACCGTACTCTGGAGCACCTCCTATCTGGATGAAGCGGAGCTCTGTAGCGACGTATTACTTATGCATGCAGGTAAGCTTGAATATAAGGGCACACCGGCGGCGATTATTTCCGGCATGCAGGGTCGTTGCGTGCAACTCCGGCAAATTGAAGGCAACCGGCGCACCGTCTTACAACGCGCCTTGCGTTCGCCCCGTGTTATTGATGGTGTCATACAGGGCCATGCCTTGCGTCTGGTTCTTAAAGAAGCCGGCCAATTTCCTGATCTGGCCAGTCTGCAGGCCGGAACACAAGCCTGTTTTGTCAACGTGGCACCACGACTGGAAGATGCCTTTATTGAGTTACTGGGCGGCGGCCCCGGCGGTAAGTCAGTACTGGCAGCCCACATGCCGGAAGCCAGCCTTGGCAAACATGTCGATCCGCAGGCGGTGATTGAGGCGATTGAACTCACCCGCTGTTTTGGTGATTTTATCGCCACCGACCATGTTAATTTCCGGGTCCGGCGCGGTGAAATTTTCGGTTTACTCGGGCCAAACGGTGCAGGGAAATCCACCACCTTTAAAATGATGTGCGGATTACTGCGACCAAGTAGCGGCGAGGCCAGGGTGATGGGCATAGACCTGAAAAAAAGTGCCAGTCACGCACGCAGGCAACTGGGGTACATGGCGCAAAAATTTGCCTTGTATGGCAATCTGAGTGTACAGCAAAATTTACTGTTTTTTTCCGGCATTTATGGATTACGCGGCAAAGAACAACGCAGCATGGTCGACGATATGATCCGGGTTTTTAACCTGCAACCTTATCTGAATACGGCCGCAGGCACGCTGCCACTCGGTTTTAAGCAACGTCTGGCGCTGTCTTGCGCCATTATGCACAGACCGCCTTTATTGTTTTTGGATGAACCGACCTCCGGCGTTGATCCTATCACCCGCCGTGAATTCTGGACACATATCAACGGTCTGGTCGATAAAGGCGTTACCGTCATGGTCACTACCCATTTTATGGATGAAGCCGAGTACTGCGACCGCATCGGTCTCATCTACCGGGGACGCACCATCGCAGCAGGAACGCCGGACGCACTAAAATTAATGGCGACTCACGAAGGGGAAAACGATATCACGATGGAGGACGCCTTTATTCGCCTGGTAGAACGTGACGACCTGCAAAGAAAACAACCGGAAAATAATCATCAGGATGATCCAAAAAAAACGGACGGAACCGGACATGCAGCCACACACTAATATCAGCTTACGCCGTCTGCTGGCACTCTGCCGTAAAGAAAGCTACCAGATCGTCCGGGACCCCAGCAGCATCCTGATCGCTTTTGTACTACCCGTTATTTTACTTTTTATATTTGGATACGGTATTAATCTGGACGCCAACCGGGTCCGGCTCGGCGTCGTCATGGAAGATGCCGGTGCAGAAGCTCAGCGCTTTAGTGATGCACTCAGCGGTTCACCGTTTCTGGATGTACAAATGTCCCACTCAAGACCTGCCAGCCGGGAGCAACTCACCAACGGAGACATAAGAGGGATGGTAATCATTCCTTCGGATTTTTCTTCTAAAATCCGGCAGGTGCAAAATCAGGGGCTAAAATCAGGACAAGGACAAATACCGGCAACGATTCAGTTACTCACGGATGGTACGGAACCGAATACGGCTAATTTTCTTTCCAGCTATGTACAGGGTGCATTACAGGTCTGGCTGATTCAGCGTGCCAGTGATCAGGGTTTACCCACGCCTGCCGGCACCGTACTGGAACCACGCTACTGGTTCAACCCCGGCACCATCAGCCGCAATTATCTGGTACCCGGCTCCATTTCTGTGATCATGACCGTCATTGGGGCGCTGCTGACATCACTGGTCGTCGCCAGGGAATGGGAACGCGGCACCATGGAAGCACTGTTATCGACCAGCGTAAGCCGCAGCGAATTACTACTCTCTAAAATTTTGCCTTATTATGTACTGGGAATGGCTGCCATGGTAATGTGCGTACTGGTCGCAACATACCTGATCGGTATTCCGTTCCGCGGTTCAGTGTGGATGTTATTTGTGATCAGCAGCCTGTTTTTGGGCAGTGGTCTTGGCTTGGGTTTGTTTTTATCCACCATCACCCGAAATCAGTTTGCTGCAGCACAAGCGGCACTCACCGCCGCTTTTTTGCCCGCCACGATGTTATCGGGCTTTGTCTTTGAAATCGGCAGCATGCCACTGGCAATACAACTAGTGACCTATCTGGTACCGGCCCGCTACTTTGTCAGCGCGCTGCAAACATTATTTCAAGCTGACAACATTTGGATCGTGTTATTACAAAACACCTTTTATTTACTGCTTTCCGCCGTATTCTGGCTGGGCCTTACCGCCCTGAAAACAGCCCGTCGTCTGGATGACAATTAAGACTACGCAATCAGGAATTATTATGTGGTACGCACTCATTACTTTAATAAAAAAAGAACTGCAGGCTCTGGTCAGCAATTCACAAAACCGTCGTATGCTGATTATGCCGGTTCTCCTGCAATTGCTGGTATTTCCTTTTGCTGCCACACTGGAAGTCAACAACAGTACGCTCGCCATTTATAATCAGGATAGCGGCGCAGCCTCAACCGAGCTGATTCAACGCCTGGCAGCGGCCAATGCCTTTCCCAATCTGATGATGGTCACCAGCGAGCAGCAATTGCAGCAAGCGATTGACCGGCAACAAGCCTTGCTGGCTATACGCCTGCCGCAGCAGTTTTCCGCCGATATTGCCAACAAACGCCCCGCCCTGCTTCAGGCCATTATCGACGGACGCCGTTCAAACAGCGCCCAGATTGCCTTCAGTTATGCGCAACAAATCGTCCAGCAATTTTCAGCAGAACAAAACCCCGGCCTGCTCGTCCCGGCACAGTTGGTTACCGCAAACCTGTACAACCCCAATCTGGAGTATCGCTGGTTTGTCCTGCCCTGTTTTGTGGCGATTATTACCACCATAGGCTGTCTGATGGTCACAGCCCTGTCCCTGGCGCGTGAACGGGAAGAAGGCACTTTTGATCAATTACTGGTATCTCCGTTAACACCGGCCTACATCATGGCGGGCAAAGCAGTGCCCGGTATTCTAGTGGCAATATTACAAGGCACTATCATCGCGATTGCCGCCGTATTTGCTTACCACATCCCCTTTTCCGGCTCGATTGGCTTGCTGTATCTGACCTTATTTCTTTATGGCCTGTCACTGGCTGGCTTTGGCCTGTTTATTTCCGCCATGTGCGCCAGTCAGCAACAGGCATTTTTAGGCGTATTCGGATTCATGGCTCCGGCCGTGATTTTATCCGGCTATATGGCTCCGGTAGAAAACATGCCGCTGGCTTTACGCATGCTGAGTGCAGCCGACCCGGTCACGCACGCTATTATCGCGATTAAAGGCATTTTTTTAAAGGGTGCCAGTTTCAGTCAGACATGGCCACACTTATGGCCCTTGCTACTCATTGCCGGCATCACACTGACGCTGGCCTATGCCATGTTTATCCGCCGGAGTGGACAATGAAATACCACTGCAATGCTATAAATCACCCGGATAAGAACGCAATATTCAACACAAAGTTCAACGCTATGTTCAACACCATGTTCAACACTACGCATCATAAAACCGCACACACTTGCGGACGAGACAACTCAAAAAAACGGTTTTATCGCCTGTCGGGCGGCCTGTTTCTGAGCCTATTACTGGGCCTGAGCCTGGCTGCATGCACGGTCGGCCCCGATTATCACAGCCCCGACATGCGTCAGCATTTGCCTGCGCATTTTCAAAACGCGCCTTTGGACAATAGCACCGGCACCATAACAGGCACCAATACCGCTAAACCTGTAGCTACTACCGATTTTTGGTGGCAGAGCTTCAACGACCCGGCACTGAACGATCTGGAGCAGCTGGCGCTACAACGCAACTACGATCTTGCCGGTGCCGGTGCCGCCATACGACAGGCCCGCGCTCAGGCCGGCATAATCACTAGCGCCACGCAACCGCAATTAGAGAACAGTGACCGTATCAGCCGCGACCGTATCAGCCGCAACAGCGAAAATATGGCCAATATGCCGCTGCCCGATCCAAAAACCAGCTTCACCGACTACCGCGCCGGCTTTGACGCATCGTGGGAAATCGATTTATTTGGCTACAACGACCATAAAAATGCAGCGGCACAAGCGCGTCTTGCCGCTATAGAGCAACAACATCGCGACGTTGCCCTGCGCATTAGCGCAGAAGTCGCTCGCAATGTCATTGATTACCGTATCACACAACAACGTCTGCAAAATGCCGGAGACAACCTGACCGCCAGCCAGCAATTACTAAAGCTGCTCACACTGCAACAACAGGCAGGTTTACTCAGCAACAGCGACCTGACGGCAGCGCAAAGTGCCGTTCACACTGCTGCAGCTGCGCTACCGCCACTACATGAAGCGGCGGCGGCAGCAATCTCAGCACTCACCGTACTTGTCAATTTACCGCAAGACCAGCTCCTTGAACGTCTGCGACTCCCGGTAGCCGCTCAGACAGATACCGGAGAAAACGCAGAGACAAGACCGGAAATAAAACTACCCCTGACAACACCACCGGCAGGTCTGCCTTCCGAATTACTGCAACGCCGGCCCGACCTGCGTATGGCAGAGCGCCAGCTCGCCGCCGCCACCGCCGATATTGGTGTTGCAGTAGCGGACCAATATCCGCGTCTGGCACTGACGGGCAACGCGGGATGGGACTCTGTCACGCCGGGCAAACTCACGCAACAGGCCAGCCGTTTCTGGAGCATCGCTCCCCAGCTATCTTTACCTTTATTTACCGGAGGACGGCTGACAGCACAAATCGCCCTGCAAGAAGCCGCCCGCGATGCGGCTCTGGCCAGCTACCACCAGGCGGTATTAGCGGCACTGGCCGATACAGAAACCGCGCTGATCCGCTATCAGCAAGAACAACTACGGCAGACTCAACTTATGCAGACGGTTGATGTACAGCGCCGCCAACTCGACTTTGCAAGGCAACGCTACTATCTGGGTGATACTGCCTTCTCCGGGGTACTGAACGCTCGCATGCAACTGGCACAACTGAATGAACAGCAGTTATTATCCCGGCAAGCATTAGCCACTAATCTGATCGCCTTATTCAAGGCTCTGGGCGGTGGATTTGAATAAAAGAGGAAACGAAAAACGAGGGCAAAGTACATTTATACCTAAATATCGGTAAAATAGTCGCTTGGGCAAATATCTGTTACACACAGGAGCACAAAAAATTACGTTTACAATAAAGGAATTTCCTGAATGAAACACGACCATCATATTGCAAGTGCTTTTAAAAAAGAATTTGCAAATTCAACACTCTGGCAAACGCGAATCGCTGTCGTTACGATGGCAGTTATTACCGGAGTGGTGGTGGTTGGCTTTACTTTGCTGTCCGAATATGCACTAGACGCATTTTTCCTGATTAGCCACTTCCACTGGTGGCTGCCATTACTCTGGACCCCGTTATGCACAGCAGGCATTGTATGGCTGACGCGTCGTTACGCTCCCGGCGCAGCCGGCTCCGGCATTCCTCAGGTCATGGCCGCACTTGAACCCACAGTGAACCGCGCTAACCGGAGTATATTTGTCTCGCTCAGGCTGAGCGGCGCAAAAATAGTCTTAACTTCCATGGGGTTGCTGGGAGGCCTGTCACTGGGCAGAGAAGGCCCGTCGGTACAAATTGCTGCAGGTATTATGGCCGCTACACGACGCTGGCTGCCTGCCCGTTCCGGCATTCACGAACATGGCCTTCTGGTTGCCGGCGGTGCCGCAGGTATAGCTGCCGCATTTAATACGCCGCTGGCAGGCGTTATGTTCGCTATTGAGGAATTATCACGCTCACCGGAGCAACGTAGCGGCGGTTTACTGATCGCCTGTATTGTCCTTTCCGGGCTCATTGCCGTATCACTAACAGGCAATGGCACCTATTTTGGCATTATCCACTCTGAAGGTGCCGGCCTGTCTCTTCTGGTACCCGGTCTGCTGGTGACCTTATTCAGCGGACTGGCAGGCGGATTATTCTCACGACTGCTCATCGTCTCGTTAAACGGTCAGTCTGCCGATAAACTCAGTCTCTTGCGTCAGCGACGCCCTGTCATATTTGCTGCGGTATGCGGACTCATTGTAGCAATAATCGGCGTCATTACCGGAGGCGAAACCTTTGGCAGCGGTTATTCCCATACGCGTAATTTACTGGCTGGCTCTGAACATATACCGGCCGTTTATGTCCTGTTCAAATTTATCGCCACATGGGTCACTACATGGTCAGGCATACCCGCAGGGATATTCGCCCCCTCGCTGGCAATCGGTGCCGCACTTGGTAATGATATTGCACAGTTCATGCATATTCCACAGGCCCCGACATTAATTGCGCTCGGCATGGCGGGCTTTCTTGCCGCTGTCACTCAGGCACCGTTAACTTCATTCATCATTGTGATGGAAATGGTAGACGGTCATGCCATGGTACTGAGCTTAATGGCCTGCGCACTCACGGCCAATGTCATTTCACGTATTCTCAGCCGCCCTTTATATGCATCGCTGGCACAGGTACAACTCAAACGTTTACAGGTACTATCCGACAATAAAAAAAGTGCGGAAGACCCGGTATCGGTTAACGTTCAACAAAAATAAAGCGTTGCCCCCCTTAAATGGGGCACAAAAGTAAATAAATAAGCAATATCATCACAAAATTGCACACAATCTCCCTGTTAAGCTGACAAACTGCCGGTTTTTTTGTGTTATCTTCCTGAAATAGTGTCCTGAAACAATAAAGTACTGGGCGAGCTGCTAAACCAAAGCAGCCGGTCAGCACACGCACAGGGAAAATCCCGGTAATGAAAACTTCTGATTTTAAAATAAGTACGCGCCTCAGTGCAGGATTCGGTGTTGTCGTATTATTGACTATGTTCATGGGTATAGCCGGAAGTTGGGGCTTGTACGATGCAAAGACAACAACCGATTACCTGGTCAACCAGACTTTTAGCAAAGAACGCCTGATTACCGAATGGCATAACGACACACATTTAAACGGCACCAGAACCATGGCAATTGCCAAAAATGCCGATATAAGTGAACAAAAATCGCTGGAACCCAAAATAAAAGAAACCAGCAATCGTATTTCTGAGATTCAAAAACAGCTGGAAACCATGCCAAAAAGTCTGGCTGAAATAGCGTCATACAAAGACATTTCAGCCAAGCGAAAAATTTACCTGACAGAACGAAATGCCGTTTTTGATATAAAAAAGAATGGCAATGCAGATGAAGCTAATAAACTGACTGAAGAACGCCCGATCGTTACCAGGGGAAATTTACGAGCTCGGCCCGCATCGTTTAATCTGCGGCGATTCTACGGACCCGATGACATACGAGAAACTTCTCGGAAAAGAGCAAGCCAGCATGATATGGACAGACCCCCCCTACAATGTGAACTACAAAAGCCGTGGCGAGGGATTAAAAGACGAGGGCAACTCCAGCATCAAAAACGATCACATGACCCCTCAGGAATTTAGAGAATTTATAGACAAGATATTCTACGCCATGATCATGCGAGCAAAAATCGGCGCGGCACTTTACATTTGCTCCGGCTGGTCCAGCTATCCTCAATTTTTAGAGAGTATGCTGAAGAATGGCTTCCAGCACTCCGGAGTGATTATATGGGTGAAAAACGTGGCATCGATGGGCTGGAACGATTACCGCTATAAGCATGAGTGGATTGCCAAGGCAAAAAAGGTAGAGCCAAAAACCGCCGAGGGAATAATCTACGGCTGGAAATCAGGCACGCATAAATTCAACGGCGAAGGGGAATTCGACGTGTGGGAAATGCCACGCAAGGCAGTAACCAAGTATTTACACCCCACAGAAAAACCCGACTGGCTCCCAATGCGGGCAATGCGCAACTCAACCGACAGAGGGGAGATTGTGCTTGATCCTTTCTCCGGTAGTGGATCTGTCATGGCTGCAGCCGATAAATGCGGGCGTAGGGCATTTATGATCGAATTGGACCCTAGATTCTGCGATGTTATCCGGGACCGCTGGGACAGATTGGTGAAGGCCAAAGAAAAAGCGGCCGCCAAAGCATTAGAAAATGAGTAGATACCACAAAAAATATGAGTAGGTTATGGCAAAATTTAATATACGGCAAATGCCCGGACTGCAACACCCGCCTGTTAAATAACGGCAAGGGATACGTATGTCCGAATCGCTGCGGATTTTTCATCACAAAAGCAACGCTGGTGAAAATCCTCACGGACCCAACACACGCTGCTGTTAAATTTGCCAGCCCGACTCAAAAGCAATTTATTATTAATACACTCTCCCAAATGGGAGTGGTAACTGAAGAAATATATGATCAAGACAGCGGAATGTGTTTCACCCATGCACCCCGACAAGATATGCGATAGAATCTCCGATGCAATCCTGGATGCATGCTTAGAGCAAGACCCAATGAGCCGGGTGGCAATAGAGGTGATGGGCGGCCATGGAAGTATTGATATAACCGGAGAGCTGACAACAACGGCCTATGTGGACATGCGAGCTATCGCAAAGAAAATCGCCGGGCCAAATTACGGAATCAAAGTAAACGTGGTGACTCAATCCCCCGACATTGCCAACGGCGTAGATACCGGCGGCGCTGGAGATCAGGGAATCATGGTCGGATACGCATGCAGGGAAAATGAAGACTACATCCCGCTAGAACTTTACTATGCCCGATCACTCTGCCGATACATTTACGAGAAACATCCCTTCGATGGAAAAACTCAGGTGACGATAAACGACAAAGGCGAAGTGCAGACACTCGTGGCCAGCTTCCAAAAAATTAAAAAGTTTGATTTAAATAAAATTATTTTAGAGTGGAGCGTGGTAACACATCTCCGCATAACAAAAGATTTTATTGTACATGCCAACCCGGCCGGAGATTGGGAGATTGGCGGCTTTGAAGCTGACACAGGATTGACTGGCAGAAAAATTATTGTGGATGCCTATGGTCCGCAAATTGCTGTCGGCGGGGGAGCATTCTCCGGTAAAGATGCCACAAAGGTGGATAGAAGCGGTGCATACATGGCCCGCAAAATTGCTGTGGACCTCCTGAAGCGATTAGAAGCGAAGGAAGTGATGGTGAAGATAGCATATGCAATCGGAGTGGCTAAACCGGTCATGGCAACCGCATGGGTAGACGGCCAAGCATTCGACTTCTTAAATGACAGCTGGGAAATAACATCCAAAGATTACGATCTGACTCCCCTCGGCATTATTAATTTTCTAGAGCTGCGAAAACCACAATTTGAAAAAACCGCAGAGTGGGGACACTTCGGCAATTCATTCCCATGGGACAAATAAATTACTTCCTAGTAGCTAATACATTCCTGACATTCGGAGCCGGCGTGTGGTTCGTAATAAAAGGGGAGA
>CAIWPG010000124.1 GCA_903914535.1 uncultured Oxalobacteraceae bacterium | reverse complement strand
AGTACAAACCTTGCGTACCGCCATCAATCAATTGCACATTGTCTGCAAACTCATAACGCTGTTGTAAAATTTCGGCACAACGCACACCAAAGCCTTCATCAGCCCAAAGCACGTTACCAATCCCGAGAACGATAATAACCGGTGCATTTGTTTCTGTTTGTAAGCGCATATTCAGCCTCAACGCTTAAAAGTACGGTAACCGGAAATCATGGTACTGACCACACTGGTTCTGCCCATGATGTCTTCCCGTATGGCCGCATATACATGAACAATAATAAATACAATAATGGCCCACATACCGACGTGATGCCAGGTATGCACATCCTGTGACTGTCCCATCAGCGGAATGACCCAGCCAAATAAACGGTCAGCCCATGAGCCGCGCTGCAATCCTTCACCATACATCGCAAAGCCGGTAAAAATCATAAAAACCGACCCCAGTAAAAAAACGGCAAACATGGCAAACCGGGCCAATGGATTATGCCCGACGTAACGCCCCGGTTCAGGAACAACAAAGGCATACCATTTCAGCATCGTACCGATTTCACGCCAGTAAGCCGCGGTAAAAACAGGTACCCAAAACATTTCACGTGCATGATGGTTACCGACACAAGCCCAGTAAATACGCCCCAGCAAACCAACAGCAAACAAGTATGCCGCCGTAAAATGCGCAAAACGGATATACCCCATTACAAAACTTGCACTGGCTTCACCCGGCTGACTGGGTAAGGGGCTGCCGATAAAATAACCAGTCACCGCCAGCACGATAATTGCCAGTACGTTTATCCAGTGCCAGGCCCTGACCGGAGCCTCATAGACATAGACGGATTTAACTGAAGCGCCGTGGGCCACGGCGTTTTCATCGGCACCGGTACTGTCCGGCGCCTGCTTTGAGTTGGTATGCATAGCCATGCTGTCTCCATCAATATGGTGGTTAGCGTACTGTCACGTTCGTCAGTTCCTGACCATCCGGGCTCATTACATGTGTTGAGCATGCCATGCAGGGATCGAATGAATGCAAGGTACGTAAAATTTCGACTGGCTGATCCGGATTAACCATAGGTGTATCCATCAATGCCGCCTCAAATGCACCAATCTGGCCTTTACTGTCACGCGGACCGGCATTCCAGGTACTGGGAACCACGCACTGGTAATTCTCAATTTTGCCATCCTTGATTTTGATCCAGTGACCTAAAGCGCCACGCGGGGCTGCAACGGTACCCACACCCTGCGCTTCTTTCGGCCAGGTAGCGGGATCCCATTTTTCCACATTGGCGGTCGATGAATCACCTGCTTTAATGTTGGCGATCATTTCATTAAAATCAGCCAGCATCATTTCAGCACAATTGAGTGATTCCAACGCCCGCGTCAATGTCCGGCCTATCGTGGTCGGCAACAACTGCTTAACCGTGTAATTGGTTTCTTTAAGACCAAGTGCGCGCGGTATATCGACGTTAATCGCCTGGGCAGAAGTGAGAATCTGATTTTTGATATAAGCAGCACCGGCATGATTCGGATCTTTAAGCGAATGCGCATAACCCAGAATGTAACGTGCCAGCGGCCCCACTTCCATGGCATGACCACGCCAGCGCGGTGCCTTGACCCATGAATATTTGGCTTCTTCATCGATTTGTTCAATCGCTGTCCGGCTGCCTTTTGTTTTAGGTCCCAGCACATAATTCGGGTCTGTAACACCATCCCACGGATGCAAGCCTTTTGTTTCGTCGGCATACTTATACCAGGAGTGCGATACAAATTCCTGCACTTGCTGAGGATCACGCGGATCAACCGGGAAAATCTCATCCCAGTTTCCGTTAAGAATAGCCCCGCCCGGCATTTGATTCGTACTGTCATCGTAATTCACCGTCGGATAAGCGCCATAATCCATGACATTGGTCGCCGCCAGACCACCGCCATAAAGCCAGCCCGCATCTTTATAGATAGTTCCGATAGCCAGCACGTCAGGAATATACACATTCCGGCAAAAATCGATCGCTTCTTCAATACGCGCCCGGACAAAATTCAGACGTTCCATATTCAGTGGCGCCCCGGCAGCACCATTGCCATCCAGATTAATAGCGCAGGGAACACCACCCACCAGATAATTAGGGTGCGGGTTTTTTCCGCCAAAAATAGTATGGATTTTGACCCATTCCTTTTGCTGATCCAAGGCTTCCAGGTAATGAGAAAGTGCCATCAGATTAGCTTCCGGCGGTAATTTATAAGCGGCATTACCCCAGTAGCCATTTTTAAACGGGCCAAGCTGGCCGCTTTCCACAAATTTTTTGACACGATTCTGAATATCGCGAAAATACCCCGGCGACGACATCGGATGCGATGGCGATACGGTTTGCTGAAGTTCTGACGTTTTTTTAGGATCGGCTTTCAGTGCAGATAAAATATCAACCCAGTCAAGCGCATGCAAATGATAAAAATGCACAACATGATCCTGTACCTGCAAGGTCTTTGCCATGATTTCACGAATCAGATGGGCATTTTTAGGCACTTTAATATTCAGTGCATCTTCCACCGCACGTACTGAAGCGAGCGCATGACATCCGGTACAGACGCCACAAATACGCTCAACAAAAGCCCAGGCATCACGCGGATCGCGTCCTTTCAGAATAACTTCAAGTCCACGCCACATGGTGCCGGTAGACACCGCATTCCGGATCACATTATTCGCATCGAGATTCACTTCTACACGCATGTGCCCTTCAATGCGCGTAACCGGATCAACAACAATACGTCGTCCGCCGTCATTAATTTTATAACCCTGAGTTTCGTAATTTGGCATGATTTAATTTTTAATTTTATTGACGGGTATCGCCGGAATCTTTTTTCAGGCTGGCGCGCTTAATTGCGGACACAGCAGCATGTGCAACAACTGCTGCACCAACCACACCGGCGGCAGTGCCACCGATCTGATCGGCATTGGCTTCAACCCCAAACTGATGGATATCTGTCAGGCGATTATAGAAGGAACCTTTATCCCAGAAACCGTCTTCCGAACAACCTATACACCCGTGACCGGATTGAATCGGGAAACTGGTTCCGTCGTTCCATCGCGTTGTAGAGCAGGCGTTATACGTAGTCGGCCCCTTGCAACCGACTTTATAAAGACAGTAACCTCTGCGTGCCGCATCATCATCCCAGGACTCAACAAACTGACCTGCATCAAAATGCGGGCGACGATAGCATTTATCGTGAATACGCTGGCTATAAAACATTTTTGGCCGTCCCTGACGATCCAGTTCCGGTATTTTATCGAACGTGAGCATATAGGTAATCACCCCTGTCATCACTTCCGCAATCGGCGGACAACCGGGTACTTTGATGATGGGCTTATCAAGAATGACTTTATGAATCGGCGTGGCCTGCGTCGGATTCGGCTTGGCTGCCTGCACACACCCCCAGGAAGCGCATGATCCCCAGGAGATAATCGCTTTTGCATCTTTTGCGACATGACGCAATTGCTCAATAAATGGTCTTCCGCCGATAATACAACTCATACCGTCCTGATTCAGCGGCGGGTTTCCTTCTACGGCCAGGATGTAATTGCCCTTGTACTTCGTCATAATTTCTTCAAGAATCGCTTCGGCCTGATGTCCGGCGGCAGACATTAAGGTATCGTCGTAATCCAGCGAAATCATGGATAACACAACATCCTTGGCAAGCGGATGGGCAGAGCGGATAAAGGACTCCGAACAACAGGTACATTCAAGACCATGCAGCCATAGCACGGGTATGCGTGGTTTATTTTCCATTGCATACGCTATTTGCGGTACAAATGCAGGCCCCAGACCCAGCGATGTCGCCGTCAGTGAGCAATATTTCAGAAAGCTGCGGCGTGAAATGCCCTGACGCCGCATGACGTCATAAAAAGTCTCGACCATTTGAAATCTCCTCAGGTATTCAACATACTTTAGTTTTTGCAGTTTCTATCAACGACCTTAAAGGGTGCTGCAACTGCATTACCGGATCGGATAGAATTTCTACCGGATCGCAACTTTCGTGCCATAGCCAAAGAATATCCAAATGAGACACAAAATGACCTAATACTGCCGAATCAGCGATGAACAGTCTGTTTTTAAGCAGCGGCATACGAATCAGGCTATACAGCTCACTATGCAATCTGTAAAGTTACTAACCAGTCTCAGGCAAGATGCAATGTATAAAAAAATGCATACTCAAGGTTACACAGGGCATTTCCAGCAAAGAAAACCGGCAACGACACAAAGGTGATACCGTTGGTGCAATCATGGCTCAATTATTGCGTGCAAATAATCAGTGGTTTCATGAGAAATGAAATCTGTAAGGCCATCAGCTAAACCACGATGGCCCAATTTTATTTAAGGAGAATGGCTTGAAAAATAAATTTATTCTGAAATGTATCTGCCTGATGTCCATTGCCGTTTGCGGCATTGCTAATGCACACCCCGGTCACGGCGGCGATTTTATGGCAGGTATCAGCCACCCGTTGTCTGGTGCTGACCATTTACTGGCGATGATCGCGGTCGGCGTCTGGGCTTATCAATTGGGCGGACGGGCAAACTGGATGGTTCCGGCCAGTTTTGTAAGCCTCATGGCTGTCGCCGGCGGCATCGGCATAGCCGGTATCCCGTTCCCTATGATTGAAAGCGGCATCGCGACTTCCGTACTTATTTTGGGTCTGCTCATTACCTTTTCGGTACGCGTAACACCGGCAATCGGTGCTTGTGTTGTCGCTATGTTTGCTGTTTTTCATGGTTATGCGCACGGTGCGGAAATGCCGCAACTTGGCTCTGCATGGCAATATGGCCTGGGATTTATCATTTCAACCGCCGTATTACACGGCCTGGGATTAGCATTGGGCAAAGGGCTAAATCAACAAAACCTGCTACTGCGCGCAACCGGAGCAGTGGTCGCCGCCAGCGGCGCCTGGATGATGGTGGCTAACTGATATCCGGTTCAACTCATTTTAAATAATAACGGATGGCCGCTTGTGCGCCGCTGACATACTGCACATCGGGCATCCGGGCGATTTTCCGGGACAGGGAGTACCTGTTTTTCGATCCGGCCTGTTCTTCTGACCGGGCACAGGTCACCGGGTACTTCCTGCAAAAAACCGGGCCGGATTTCCCACTGCCGTAGCGCTTTCCGGTACAGAGCGAAAACAGACAGCACCGGGAGCAATAAATGCATTTTCTCCGACCACAATACCTTTCGTCAGCGTGGCATTGGCATTGATAACCACCTTATCATGAAGCGTGACATAGCCCGCCACATACACGCCTGAGTTTAAAATAACATGCTCTCCTGTCGTCGTGTCGTGGCCGAACACAACATGATGCATCAGCAAATTATGCGCCCCTATCCGACAGCGTGAACCTACCTGCACACCATGACCGATAAGTGTGCCTGGTGCCAGACTGGCAGTCGGAGAAACGATCGCCGTAGGCATGATTAACGGATGAGCAGGTTCAAGCCCGGCTGCTGTCAGTTGATACGTTATACGAACCCGGTCCTGAGGAGCCGCCAGACCCAGCACAAAATAACGTGCTTTTTTACGCAAAGCAGACAAATCAGAAATAAGCGGCAAACCGATTCTGGCTCCGGTGGTAAATTCCGGTTCGGCATAGCATGCTGAAAAAAAACGGGCATCAGCCGCACTAAACAACTCAAGTAATTCCTGCGCCAGTGCTCCTGCCCCTATCAGAGCAATGCCGCTTTCACCCGGTTTACTCATAAGTACGTGTCGTTCCGGCAGCGAAATTTGCCTGCCAATACAAGGAGATAGCATCAGCAAAAGTGACCCGGCCTTTTTTTTGAAGATGAATTAACTGATCGGCACACTGCAAGCGGTGACAAATACTCTCAGCGTAAGCCGGATCATTCAGTAAATGAACGGCAAGCTTAATATAGTCAGCCTGTGTATCAGAACATAACTCACTCAGCCCGCATGCTTTTAGTAATAAATAATCCGTTTGCCCGGATAAACTCCAGCCACGCAAAGCAACGACAGGAATCCCCATGATCAACGCATCTACCGTCGTATTGGCTCCGCCAAACGGAAAACTTTGCAGGACCAAATCACACTCTGCCAGCTTCTCCATATAGGAAATATGGTCAAGCGACGAATAGACTTCCGCTTCCGGAAATTGCTGTTTTAAATGAAGCGCCAGCCCCTGCCACTCCAAACCAGCCACATTAGGGAAAAAACATAAGCGACAAGGCTGACTAAAAACCGATAATACCTCCTGAACCGATTGTAAAAACAGTGCATTGAGTTTCAGCACAGAAGCATTAATGCCAATACAAGGAAGAACGTTTTTATCTTTAAGATGCCGTTTCGGCGTACACCCATTTAAAACAGCAGGCCTAAGCTGCTGCTGGTCGTAAAACAACGGATGAGGAAATTCTTGTGGGACAATCAGTTCCTCAAACAACAACGTTGCATCAATACAGGGGCTGCAACTGGGAGCCGGATGACCTATTGATGCCAGCTGCAAAGGCGCCAAACGCAATAACGACAAAACAAAGCTCGCAAAGGAAAAACCGATACTCGGATATACAATCAAATCCGGAGCCTGCCGGCGTACCTGCTCTGCCCATTGTTCAACCGGACGCGTGCATTGTTCAAAATAAATAACCTGATCAGCCATAACAGCGTGTTCCTGATGACGCTCACTTGCTTCAATCATCAGGGTCACACGAAAATGTTGCCTCAGTTCTTGTAAAGACTGTGCGTAAAAACGGTACATAGCATGACCGGGGAATAAACTTTCTCCGATAACTACTAAGTGGGGATGCCCGCCGGAATACGCCTCTTGACATCTGGCCGATGCAATACCATTTTGAGTTAAGATGTGACAGGCTTGTTCGGTCAGACGTTTTTTAGCGGCATAGCGCACTTCAGTAGTCAGGTAACTCAGCCTGAAGCAGGCACGGTACAGCATCGTCAGCAGACCGGGCGACAAATCAGCAAGCGGCAATGCAGGGATGAGCCGGGCTAACTGATCAAGACAGTGCAACCGGCTTGCCTGCAAGGGCAAATCATCCAGTGCAGCGATAACATACAACATCGCCAGTCTTGGTTCAACCTGCCCCCATCTCAGTATATCCAGCCCGTCAGACAATGCAGCATCGGCCAGTAAAGCAAGTTTATAACGTCCGATCAGTGACAATGTTTGCTGTCTTGCGCCCCCGGCCAGACTCACAGCGCGGGAGACCAGCTCACCAAGAGAACTTCCCGTCGCCAGTGCCAGCCGGCGCAGCCCGTTTCTGGCTGCAAGCAGCCGCAACTCATCGGTGCCATTAATCAGCGGTGCCTGAAAAATCCAATCCACCATTAATTTTTTTAATAGCTCATAGTCACATTCGTCAATTGTTAATGCCTGAAAAGCCCAGCCCCGCTGCGTCAGACCATCAAAAAACAAACGATGAAATACAAAAATATCAGACTGGGTACGTGCATGCTCAAGGCTAGCCAAATCTTCCGGCTTCATGGGTTCTCCCTTATAACCGGCAGTCTGACACTACGCCACTCAGCTAGCCGTAAAAGTGAACAATACTTGCCTTTTAGTTCCATCGGCTTGCTTTAGATCGACATCCACATCAATTTCTCCAAAAAAAGTAGCCGGAGGATTGCCGTATAACTTCCCAGATGAAGAGTCAAATTTTAACCAGACGGGCAATGGACGACCATCGGGTCTGACCGCACGCACCTGGCCGCCCGATGAGGAAACTGCTACAAAAGCAATAAAATGACGGTGTTCACCCCGGCCGGAAGCGGGTATTTTAATGCGCTTTAAATGTGTGCCCCATACTTTTTCAAAACAAGTATATTGCGTATGAGAAACCTCGTTCTGATATACGCACAGACTGATATCGGGCGGGATTGATTTATCGCTATCGTTCAAGGCCGGCATTTGTGCACCCACATCAGACTCGCCCGTATTTTCCAGTACCGTAAGCTGTGTAATCATATCAGCGTCACCAATGTCTGCCTGTGACGTAACTGTCTGTACGCTCAAATCCGTAGCACTGCTATCTTCACCCATCGTAGCCACGCCCGGATTATGACCATCCGCCTCCGCTCCGGCATTTGCCAGACTGGCTCCTAATTGATTTTGATACCCTGAAAGTAAATTATTATCCGTTTGAGCCAGATACTGCTGCCGGTTTAAATTTGCCACATAGTTCACTCCCTGGGAGACGGAAACCAAGCCCGGAGCCGACACAAAATTTAAATCAGCATTATTAGTCAAAGCAGTGCTGTCATTGACCACCACTGTTCCGGCATTGACCAAATTGGCACCTAATTGATTTTGGTAATCTGAAGTTAAATCAGTATCGGTTTGCGTCAGTAACTGCTGCTGGGTTAGCTCTGCTGCATAGCTGGAGTTTTCCAGTACAGTCTGCGTTGACGTTGGGTTAAGATTTAATTGCGTCAAGGTATTACTTTGCTCTTGTGTTTGAGCAGCGATATCAGGCACGGCATTACTTGCAGTCAAATAAGTCGCAACCGGACTCAGTTGCGGAACCACATACCCGGCAGGCGTGGCTGGCAAAGTAATCTGCGGGCCGGAGAAAGCCAGCCCCGCCATCGCCGGCACGCTGTTTACACCGGTATAATTTTTAGCATAAATAGCAGGAACCGCAGCGACTTCGCTAAGAATCTGAGAATTTATACCGCTGACTGTGACCAATGGCCTGCGGGCAGCTCCTGCACCGGACAGACCAAACCCGCCAGCGTTCAGGGTATTAGCATAAATACCGGCACCAGTGTTATAAAGAGTAGTTACGCTCTGAAGTACGGTACCTGAGTCATTTTGATCCGTGGCGTAAGTTTGCACTAAAGGACCGGCAGCGATCAGCTCTTCATACGTATCCCAGGTATCCTGGTAATTGTACTGCAACAAAGATAATGGATCGTTAGTAAATGTCGCACCACTATTGCCTGAAATAGTAACTGTATTTCCTGATAAAACACCGCCCAGATTGGCAGCCGTATCAAAGTTTTGCAAGGTTAATGTTCCGCCTGCAATAATATCAGCTACAAATGGCGTTAAGCCGCCTGTATAGGATTGTTGCTGGTTCCAGGTTTCTGCGTAATACCACGTTTCACATTGATTAAAGACACAGGCGCAGTGATAACCCATACCGGTATCACCTGTTTGATTTGTCGTGTTTCCGTTTTGCGGCCCCAGCGTGCGGGTGTCCCCCCCCGGCGATTCATTAATAATCGTACCGGCTGATAAGGTAATATCGCCATTGCTGTTAATTTTGCTATTATTAACGATGGTCTGGGCATTTAGTATAATTGCACCATCGGCATTAATCGTCCCGACAGCACCCGTAGTCGCACTGCCCACATTGCTTATAGTGCCATTATCAGCACTGGCAGTCAGCGTTCCGCCCGAATAAAGCGCGCCGCTGTTGCTCAGATCGCCGGTAGTACTGGTTAATACCAGATTATTTTGGGCAGCGAGAACGCCGGTGACTGTATTCGTTATATCAGGAGCAGTCAGCAACAAGCTGTCACCGGACAAAACAGCGCCATTATTCACCAGACTATTCGCTAACGTAATCGTGCCGGTGCCGACTCCCCCGCTGGCGGCCACAATAAGCGCATTACTATCGCCCATAGTCAGCGTACCCAGTGCCAGATTCATATCCGACTGCGATATCACAGCACCATTATCATTGATGGTAAGTTGCGGTGTGCTTATATTAACGACATTACCTTGCACCACCCCATTACCACCCACGGTTACAGCAGCATCAGCACCGTTAAGTGCAGCCAGCGTCAGCGTTCCTCCAGCCAGCAAATTACCACTATCCGTCAGATTACCAGTACCGATATTCACTGATAAATCACCGCCGGCTTGTATACTACCTGCCGCTTCATTAGTCAGCGACCCTGCCACTGCTCCGGTTAAATTTCCGGCAACGAGCACCTGACCGGAGTTATCCATACTAGTTGCACCAAGAAACAAATCATGCGCGGATTGCAGTGTACCGCTGTTCATTAACCCTCCGCTCAGGATAAGAGAATCAGCAGGGGCACTGCCTGTCGCAGCCGACAGCAACCAGCTGCCGGAATTATTCAGACTGGTTAATTGCAAGGTGCTGCCGGTGGCAGCTTGCACCCATGCATTGGGTGAAGTGCTTACCGCAGCAGCTTGCAGGTTCAGCGTACTGTCCGTCAGTAATTGTCCGCTGCCGGTGAGGTTTATATTTTCTGTAGCAGCTCCGGCCGCATCCGCAACCGTCAGCGCTCCGGCCGAATAAATCACACCGCTGTCAGCGATGACACCATTAATCGCCAGATTTGCCACACCACTATCCGCCTCAATCGTACCGCTGTTGGTCAGACCGCCGCTACCGGTTGCCGTCAGCACGACAGTCGCTGCTTTAAAAGTGCCGGCATTACTGATGCTATCGCTATTTACGGTCAGTGTCTGACCGGATTGCAGCATACTGCCCGTCCCGGTCGTCAGTGCACCGGCAATATTGGCCGTAATATTATTAGCAGCCAGCAGATTACCTGCATTATCGGCACTGGCTGCCGTTAAAGTCAGTGCATTGGCCGATTGCACCGTACCGCTATTTGCGAATGTCCCGCTCAGGGTCATAACATCAACCGGCACCGGCGTTCCGCTGACGGCTGTTGCCGACAGCAAGCAGCTACCGGCATTATTCAGGCTGACTAATTGCAGGGTACTGCCGGTAGCGGCTTGTACCCATGCATTGGGCGAGGTAGTCATCACAGCAGCTTGCAGGTTTAATGCACTGTCAGTCAGTAATTGCCCGCTGCCGGTAATGTTCATATTTTCTGTGGCGCCTCCGGCTGCATCGGTAATCGTAAGTGTACCGGCGGAATGAATCACACCACTATTTACCAGCGTACCACTGACAGCCAGATTAACCGTCCCGGTATCAGATGACATAGTACCGGCATTATTCAGACCATTTTCTGCGGAAAGAGACAGATTACCTGCGGTGGTTTCCAGACCTTGTGTAAAAGAAGACCCGGTCTCAATCGCGCCGGAAGACAACAGGGTCAGATCACCTGCGGCCTTGATTTGAGCTGTGCCCAATGACAAATCACCGGCTGTAGAAGTCAGGTTAAGTGTCGTACCACTATACAATGTAGCACCCTGAGCCGCAATATTCAGCTTACCAAAAGTCCCCTGCCAGGTACCGGCTCCCGCCCCCCATTGTGTCCCGTCAATAATGCCTGTTCCGCCAATATTGACAGAAAGATTATTGCCTGCAAAACGCATATTATTATTGGATTGCATATTGCTGTCCGATGTATCCGTCAAGCTGCTGCCAATGACTGATAAATTCTGATTTGCAACCAAAGCACTACCGCTGAACGTCAGCCCCCCCTGACTGCTGATGATCAGATTTTGAGCTGCAGTAAGACTGGCATCATTTAATTGTATGGCGCTGGCATCAGCACTGCTGCTATTCACACTCAGATTATTCCCGGCCGACAACTGGCTGCCGATAAAAACATCGCCGGCAGAGTTAAGAGTAACATCACCGGCAGCGGCTGCCACATTGCCCAGCATTCTTACCCCGACACCCGCTTCGGTAGAAACCAGAAAAATTTTATTAGCGTACATCCCCCCCAATACGGTGGAATCAATAGCATAGGCTGGTGCTGTTCCGGCAGGCACTGTACTACCGGTCACAGCGCGGGTGGCATAATTCCATTGATTCGGGCCTGCGGTAAGACCCAGATCAGGAGCATTGACCTGGCCATCAATAGTGACAGAACGACTCACCAGATCAAGTAATTGCTGAGCGGATGAATTTAATCCGGTACCGGTCACCAGAATATCCCCCTGATTAACCTGTAGCCCGCTCAGGCTGCCATCCGCACTTAACACAGGTGTCCCGGTACTCAAAGTGACCCTGTCCGTATTAATAAATCCACAGCCAGTACATGTTATGCCATAAGGATTGGCAACAACAACATCCGCCTTACTGCCCAACACTTCCGTAAACCCGGCCAGAACACTGCGGCTGGGGCTGGTAACTTCATTCAGAATCAAAGTAGCCGGAGTCAGCAAATTCACATTAGCGTATACCTGACCAGCCAGTAAGGACTGACGGGTTAATTGAGAACTGACACCATTATTCAACACCAGCCCCGAAGTCCCGATATTGTATTGACTATATAAGTTGACCGACACACCAGCACTATTGGCGGTGGCAATATCAACCACCGTAACCCCGTTAGGGGCTAAATAACTTCGGGTATTCCCTGATGACGGCGTTACAGTCGGCACAGGCGCCGCGAACGCAGCGCTGCCCAGCACAGGCAAAGAAAGCAGAGTCAGCATCAGCGACGAAGTGATGAGAGCAGAACGCGGTGAACCACCCGAGCGTGCAATTTCAGAAGCGACCATCCAGCATGCATGAGCGCGACTCCAAACCAGCCTGTAGACTTTATTCATAGTTAACGCTCTATAAAGAAGCAGATAATCGCAGCCAGAATTGCGCCGGCTCACGCATCATCGTGGCAGGTTCAGACACCGGAGCAGACCTGAATAAATCCCAGGTCAAACCTTGCCACTGAGCTGACAAACCTACCGTAGCTCCTGCCAGACTGCCGTCAGGAACACCAGATGCCAGGTTAGAGACATGACCAGCGTCCAGACCAACAAAAACCTTACCGTTTATCGTTTGATTACCCATTGCAAATTGCTTAGCCAGGGACAAATCATTGCGCCAGTAATACCCATTGTCCCCCGTCAGGGTATTATTCATAAAACCACGTACCGTATAAATCCCCCCAATCAGCAGTTGTTCTGCCCCGTACAACGGATTAAATGCATGTTGCGTGGTTAATGTGGACTCATAATCAAAACGCTGTCCAAGCAGATCAAATGGCATCTTTAAACGACCATTAGCCATTATTTTTTGAAATTGCGCATGTGCTTCATCCGATGGCAGATCAGCCGCATCCTGTAATGCCCCCATAGCCGCCAATCCCCTGGTATAACTAAAATCCAGCATGAACACGCTCTTTTTATTTACCGCAGCCGACAAGGACGCTTTTAAATTCAGGTCGGTTAAGTTCAGACTGCTCACCGTTAATAACTGATTTGCCAGAAAATTGTGACTATCTTTTGTAGTCAGTCCGACAGAAAATGACAGCCGGGTACTCTGATCCCGGTAAACCAGTCTGTCCAGCGCCAGAGTGTTAACACTATTAAATCCTTCAGCTGGCAATAAAACATCAGCCGGTGTTGTCAGCATATCGATATAAGCTGACCGGTTGGCATCCATCATCAGCGTGCTATACCCCATCGGCAGTACAATATTAACGTCAGTAGAATCTGCATAATGCAGCTGGTCATTTGCAGGAAATGACTGACGATGCGTCAGCGCCACGGATTCATTAAAACCCAGTACATTATCTTCAGTTATTGTGGCGGCAGCCTGATCCCGCCCGGTGCCTGTCAGGCCCTGATTATCAAACGTAGTAAGTAAGTGGACCGGAAACTTAGTCTCATTATGGATAACAACCAGACTTTCGCCGGGCACATCGCCGGGGCGAATATCTACCTGGGCATTATTAGATTGCAGACGATTTAACTGATCAAGTCCCTGCTCCAGATCCCGTATATTTAATATCTTTCCATCCATGCCCGGATAAATATTATTGATCGAAACAGAATGAGAATTTTTATCATCAATCTGAAAATGCCGGATAATTCCTTCCAGTACAGCTATATGTAACACACCACTCTCCAGCCCCTGTGTGTTCAGGTAAGCACGCGTTGTCACAAACCCCTGATCGATGTAACTCCTGGTAATCAGGCTTAATATTTCGGTAATCTCTTCACTGCCTAAACAACGTCCGGCAAACTGCCTGTTGATCCTGGATGTTATTTCGGGAGCCAGGTGTCTGGCATATTGAATTTCAATGCGATGAATATCATAGCAAGCATTTATTGCTTTTGGCGGCTTCAGGAATTTCGGATCAATAGCACGCAAATTCACACCATCCGGAGAAACGGATGGCCGGACATCTTGTTGGCCCTGTTGAATTTGTTGCTGTTGTTTTTGCTGAATCGCTTCCGCCTGCCGCCCACTGGCATCGGCATCAGATGCTGCGCGAACATGCTGACACAACGCAGATAAAGAAAACAGCACTAAGCACATATGCATCGTTACAGGGTGTCTACTCATGATGTTTTTCCGATGAGGATATGT
>CAIWPG010000123.1 GCA_903914535.1 uncultured Oxalobacteraceae bacterium | reverse complement strand
CTTCGGTTCGCGTGAAGATCATATTGTTCCGTGGACTTCTGCTTATGCATCACTCGCTTTGCTTAATCCTGAAAAACCAGACTATAATCGTTTTGTACTGGGGGCTTCGGGTCATATCGCCGGTGTCGTTAATCCGCCGCTGAAAAAGAAAAGAAGCTGCTGGACAAACGCAAATGTAGCTGCAAATGCACAGGAGTGGCTGGATAATGCAGAAGAGCACGCTGGCAGCTGGTGGCCTTTGTGGTCTGATTTTTTGTCGGAGCATGGCGGGAAAAAAGTGAAGGCGACTGCAAAGTTTGGCAGTGCCGATTACCCCGTTATCGAACCAGCACCAGGTCGCTACGTCAAGGTTCGTGCCGAGTAGTATCCTTTGTCTGGCATGTTGTGTAGTGCAATCCCGGCACAATAATAAGCCGGGTTGCCGCATCTCTTCTGGCCGCACTTTGCCGTTAGTCCCGGGTGGTGGCAGGATGAGGGCGCTAAGCCGTGCTGTCGCTATTCTGTGTTGTGTTAGCCGGATACGGAGAATTTCTCTGGCCGGAATCCGTTTTATTTAATTTTATTAACTGACTATCCGCCTTTCAACACCTCACGCAGGGCGGTATTTTGCATTGGAATTACCATGAGTGGCGTAAAAAAATCATCAGAGCATTTAATTAAGAAATACCCGAATCGTCGTCTCTATGATACTCAAACAAGTTCGTATATTACGCTAGCTGATGTTAAGCAATTGGTTATGGAAGACGATGTGTTTCAGGTGGTTGACGCAAAATCCAACGAAGACCTGACACGCAGTATTTTATTGCAAATTATTTTGGACGAAGAAGCTGGCGGTTCGCCCATGTTTTCCAGTGAAGTGTTGTCACAAATTATACGTTATTATGGTCATGCTATGCAGGGCATGATGGGTAGCTATTTAGAAAAAAATATTCTGTCTTTCATTGATATTCAGCATAAATTGGCTGAAAATTCACTTGGAGTGTATGAAGGTAAGCCATTTAGTCCTGAAATGTGGACCCAGTTTATGAATGTACAAGGCCCGATGATGCAAGGAATGATGGGTAATTATATTGAGCAAAGTAAGAATTTATTCGTGCAGATGCAGGAGCAAATGCAAAACCAAACGATAGGTATATTCAATAAATTTCCGTTTGTACCTGAGAATAAGCCTAAGTAACTGCCGTAACGGCCTCTCCTCGCGATGCTGCGTTTAGTTTGCGGGGGAGTTATTACCGGATGAGGTACAATAGCGGCTTCGTTTTGAACTAAGATCGCTATGTCAGACCAATTCGCCCCCCCTCCTAAAGTCGGTTTCGTTTCGCTCGGCTGCCCTAAAGCTCTGGTTGATTCTGAGCAAATCCTTACGCAATTACGTGCAGAAGGTTATGAAACCGCCAAATCCTACGAGGGTGCCGATCTTGTGATCGTTAATACCTGTGGATTTATCGATGCTGCCGTACAGGAGTCGCTGGATGCGATTGGCGAAGCCCTGCATGCCAATGGTAAGGTGATCGTAACCGGTTGCCTTGGTGCGAAAAAAGACGCACAGGGTCAGGATATGATTAAATCTATCCATCCTAAAGTACTGGAAGTGACCGGTCCGCATGCCGCTGGTGAAGTCATGCTGGCAGTGCATAAATATTTACCTAAACCACATGAGCCGTTTATTGATTTGCTGCCGCCTCAGGGTGTGCGGCTGACGCCTAAACATTACGCCTACCTGAAAATTTCCGAAGGTTGTAATCATCGCTGCAGTTTCTGTATTATTCCTTCCATGCGCGGTGACCTGGTTTCACGCCCGATTGCCGATTTGATGCTGGAAGCGGAAAACTTATTCAAAGCCGGTGTTAAAGAATTGCTCGTCATTTCACAAGATACCAGCGCTTATGGTGTGGATGTTAAGTTCCGTGTGGGCTTTTGGAACGGTAAACCGGTTAAAACCCACATGACGCAATTGGTGGAATCCCTGGGCGAACTGGCAAAACAATACGGTGCCTGGGTGCGTTTGCACTATGTATACCCTTATCCGCACGTTGATCAGATTATCCCATTCATGGAACAAGGCTTGATTTTGCCTTACCTGGATGTTCCTTTGCAGCATGCGCATCCTGATGTGCTCAAGCGCATGAAACGCCCTGCCAGCGGTGAAAAAAATCTGGACCGCATTGCCGCCTGGCGCAAAATGTGCCCGGATCTGACAATACGTTCTACGCTGATTGCCGGTTTTCCGGGGGAAACCGAGCAGGAATTTTCGTATTTGCTCGATTTTCTCAAAGAAGCAGAAATTGATCGTCTGGGTTGTTTTGCTTACTCGCCGGTTGAAGGTGCGACTGCTAATCTCCTGGAAAATCCGGTTCCGGAAGAGCTCAGAGAAGAACGCCGTGGCCGTGTGATGGAGTTGCAGGAACAAATCTCTAAAAAACGGTTACAAGCCAAAGTGGGCAGAACCATGCGGGTCTTGCTGGATGAAGTGAATCGTCAGGGCGGGATAGGACGTTCGTTTGCCGATGCCCCGGAAATTGATGGCGTCGTTTATGTAAAACCACATTATGAGCCGCATAAAAAATTGCAGGCTGGCGAATTCGTTGACGTTAAAATTACTGCTTCCGATGCGCATGATTTGTGGGCAGAGCCCGTATAATCAGGTAAGCTCACTTTTAATGAAGACACCATGAAACCGCATCCTGCTACTAAAATTATTCACCATGATTATGTTGCACCGGAAGGATTTTCTGCCTTTCCGGCTGCGGTGCACAAGGCTTCAACGGTGGTGTTTGATAACGTGGCAGCAATGCGTAATGGTTGCTGGAACGATAAATCAGGCTACACTTATGGCCTGCATGGTACACCGACCTCATTCATACTGGAAGCACGTCTGGCGGCAATTGAAGAGGGACAGTTTTGTTTATTGGCTCCCAGTGGTCTGGCGGCGATTGCTATCGTCAGTCTGGGTCTGCTGAAAAGTGGTGATGATGTCTTGATTGCGGATAATGTTTATTCGCCTAACCGCGAACTGGGTCAGTGGCTGGCGCGCGATTTTGGCATCTCTGCCCGCTATTACCCTCCGTTGATCGGTGACGGTATACGTGATCTGATTCAGGATAATACCAAATTGATTTGGGCGGAAACTCCCGGCTCCGTTTCTATGGAAGTTCCTGATATTCCTGCGCTGTGTCGTGCAGCTCATGAACGTGGTGTATTGCTTGCCCTGGATAATACCTGGTCGGCCGGCATCGCATTTAAGTCGTTTGCACATGGTGCCGATATCAGCATGCAGGCTCTGACTAAATACCAGTCGGGTGGTTCTGATGTACTGATGGGGGCGTTGATTACGCGTGATAAAGAAGTACATCACCGCCTGGAACTGGCGCGTATGCGGCTTGGTATGGGTGTCGGAATGGATGATGTTTATCTGGTATTGCGTAGTCTGCCCAGCTTGTCCCTGCGCTTTGCGGCACATGATGCGCATGCCAGAAAAATTGCCAATTGGCTGAACAGTCGTCCTGAAATAAGTCGTGTTTTGCATCCGGCTTTCCCTGATTGTCCGGGGCACGCAATATGGGAACGTGATTTTACCGGTGCAGGTGGTTTGTTTTCAGTATTATTTGCCCCTCACTTCAGTGAAGCACAGGTTGATCAGTTTATTGATAATCTTGAACTATTTAAAATCGGCTATAGCTGGGGTGGTGCCAACAGTTTATGTCTGCCTTATCGTATGAATGAAATCCGCTCTGACTGGCAAGAGCAGGGCCAGCTGGTGCGTTTTAATATCGGACTGGAAGATGTGGCCGATTTAATTGCGGATATTGAGCAATCTCTGCTGCGTATGCAGGCTTAACGGTATTTAGCTATCTGTTTATTTGTATTTGCTTATTATTAATTTGTGGCCTGTCTGATGCTGACCCGGCAGGCCACATTGATCTCATTGTTATTCTTTTGCCTGATGCCTGCAATGGGCCCGGCCTGTTTTTTTAATTCCTTCCTTCATCTCCTCCGACTAAAAAGCGACACTATAAATCGGCACTCAATTTACAGTGCTATTTTGGATAAGTATAATGGCTAAGCTTTATAGCAATGTTATTTAAAACTATTTATTTAAAATTACTTATTTTGATCTATTTTAAAAATATTTAAATGAATTTGGATAGATCAGTTACTCAATCGAGTTACGACGTGCTTAACCTCATTTTTTTAAGGAGATGTATGAATAAGACTTTTTTGGGCGGTGCTTTGACCGTACTGTTGTGTGTTTCTTCAACTTCAGCTCTGGCCAGAGCCGGCGGAACTATTCAGTTTAATGGAAAGGTGGTGGCGG
>CAIWPG010000122.1 GCA_903914535.1 uncultured Oxalobacteraceae bacterium | reverse complement strand
GCAATTCATCGTTTAAGAACAGGTCGCAACGCTCTTTATAGCTTGCGCCGCATTGATCGCCCACATTGTCGTTTACAACGGTTAAGCTCAGGTTGTCGTTGATTGTGTCAGTCATAAAATCAGTGCCTTTCGAGAGGGGTTAAAACTCAGTGTCGAGCAATTCTAAAACCAGTTTGTCATCACGTGCCTTTAATGCAGCAACGATTTTGTCATTTTCAACAGCAACGCTTTTATGGATTGTCCGCTTGCTGCATTCAGATAAAAACTCGGTATAAGTCATAATCTCAATCCTTTTTGGTTAGGTTTCAGTTAGTATTCACACAATAGCAAAAGATACATTATGTGTCAATAGGCAATATATGTTTCTTTTAGCAATAAAACTTGGTCACCATAGCGTCACAACGGTCATCTTGATTTATATGAAGAAAGTGAATTTGGTGACGATGGTGACGCTTGTTTCCTATTGTGCCTATAACAGTAATATTTGTTAACCATTTTACCATATACATGAATATTATATCGTCACATCGTCATTATTCATATAATACAATGTGACTGACTATGACCAAGTGGTGACTGAGTGGTGTCGCTTTACAAACGCTATAAAATACAATAACATAGGTTTATGAGCGAAAACGTGCCCGATCCATTCAAAAACTACGTGATGAAAGGCAATCCGGTTAAAATGGATGTACCAACGGCGGATAACGCAATTGATGCTCAAACCCTATCCCAGATCGAAAACATGGACGCAAACGCATTGCGAGGCCTCATACAGCGTGTTTCGGGTGCAATGTGGGGGATTGGGCTAAAAAGCCAGGATGACATTGCAGAGGCGTTTAAATTGAAACTAGCCATAGGCGGCATGAGCGAAAAGGATATGTTCAAGGCATTGCCGGTTATGCGTGAGTGGTTTGACAGATCGCTAGGCAAAGCCCCGCAAAGCATAGCCATGACGGTCAAAGATGATGGTTTGGGCAAATTGAGCACGGATAAGTTATTACGCTTGGCAGCCATGCTAGATGAACCCTTGATTATTCCCCCAATACCTGATAAGTTGCAAGAATGAGATTCTGGTTATGCACTGCCGCAATACTGAGTTTGATATACGCCTGTCTTGATCCTGCCGATCAACATACGATGACTCTTACCTTGCTTACTTTCATAGGAATATAAAATCTTTCTTGGCATTGTTCTATTAAATTTCAGTGAAAAAAAGAGGGTATGGGTAGGTGGCATGTGGGGTTTAATCGTTATTAGGGTGATAGCTACTAGGCACAAACCCCAATAGCGTAACAAAGGAAGCAACTTATGAAATTAATCGTGAGCAACATAAAAACTGGTATAGTATGCGATGATGCCACTTTTACCGATCATGGTGATATATTAGAGGCAAATAAATTGACTCACACACTAGAGGTGGATGGTATTAAATACACGAGTACGGTACCGATAAGTTATTCTGCTGAAGCGAGGTATAATGCAGACATCGCTAATTTTAAAAAGCATGGCTTTAGTATCTTGTTTGAATAATGCCAGCACGTCAACGCGATATAACGAATCACACATTTGGAAAGCTGACTGCTATTGAAGTAGTGGGACGCTATAACCGCGAAGCTATATGGCGCTGTAAATGCCAATGTGGTAATATTACGGATGTTCGGCTTACGAACCTAAGAACATCGAATACACGCAGTTGCGGTAAATGCAGTAGCGCCACGGTAGAATAACGATGCCACTTACGCAAAAAGAGCAAGCACTCGTGAACGCTGAATTAGCCAAGCGTAAACTTGAATTATACCGTCCATATCCGAAACAGGCTTTATTTCATTTGCAGGGTTCTCAGTTCAGGGAACGCTTGCTTCGTGCGGGAAACCAATTAGGGAAAACTTGGGCAGCAGCTGCTGAGACGGCCATGCATGCGACTGGGAAGTATCCGACATGGTGGCAGGGTAAAAAATTCCGCAAAGCCCCTGTGATCTGGTGTGCGGGTGTTACCGGGGAAGTGGTACGCGATACGATACAGCGTTTGCTGGTAGGTGATGTAGCAAATCCTGGCACCGGGTTGATTCCGCCCGACGATGTGAAAGAAACCATGCCGAGTCGTGGCGTAGCTGATTTGCTCGATACGATATTGGTGAAGCATGTTTCTGGTGGTGTAACTCGTATTCGTTTGAAATATTACGAGCAGGGACGGGAAAAATTTCAGGGCGACACCGTTGACTTCGGTTGGCTGGATGAAGAACCGCCGGAAGATATTTATCTTGAAATGCTGACGCGCACCAATGCGACGAAAGGCATTATATGTATGACGTTCACGCCGCTCAAGGGCATGAGCACAGTAGTGCGCAGATTTTTGAGCGAACCATCGCCTGATCGATGTGATGTGAATATGACGATTGAGGATGCTCTGCATATCCCAGAGAGTGAAAGAAATAAAATTATTGAGAGTTACCCATTGCATGAACGTGGTGCGCGTATTCGTGGAGAGCCTATGTTGGGATCGGGAGCGATTTTCCCGATAGCCGACGAAGATATTATGTGCGATCCGTTCGATATGTCAGTGGTGCCGTTTTATTGGCTGGAACTGGCTGGTATAGATTTTGGCTGGGACCATCCGACAGCCGCAGCGCGGGCTTTGTATAATCCGCAGGATGATATTATTTACATTACCAATACCTATCGTAGGCGTGAAGCAACGCCACTTGTACATGCGGCTGCGCTGAAGCCGTGGGGTAGTGTTTTGTTCGCATGGCCGCATGATGGATTGCAACATGATAAGGGTTCGGGCGTGCCGTTAAAAGAAATTTATCGCAAGGAAGGTTTGAATATGCGAACCGATAATGCGCGGTTTGAAGATGGAAGTAATGGCGTCGAAGCGGGAATTGCTGAAATGCTGATGCGAATGGAAACGGGACGATTAAAAGTGTTCCGCAATCAAACCTATTTTTTTGAAGAGAAAAGGATGTACCATCGCCGCGAAGGGAAAATTTGGAAAGAATTCGATGACGTTTTATGTGCCTGCAGGCATATTGTGATGGATCTGCGTTATGCAACCCGCGTGAAAAAACCGCAGGGTTTTATCAACGGCTATCCCATCGATCAGATGGATGGAGCGAAAAATCAGCACACAGCGGATTATAATCCTCTGGCGCACAAATACGTTGATCAGATTCTTGGAGTTAAGCGGTAGATAGTGTACAGGCGTATACTATAGGATACATTTATCGAATGTGTTGAAATATAAAGAGATTTGTAATATTATTCCTTGATGGCATTGAATTACGATTACACACAATCACAAGCGTTTTGTAAGCAGATAGGACTTGTCTGGATTCCCTCTTTGCTTCCAGACGCTGATAGTGATGCCAAGAAAAATGATTTCACGCAGATTCAGGTTGATGTGGCTATGCGTCATCATTTATGGCAGATAAAATGGCTATTTACTCCTGCTAATTATAATTATCGGACGCGCATATTGATAGCGTTACATTTTCTTTTTTCCATGAAAAAATTCAAAGAGTAGTTCATATGGGATTTTTAATGCCTTCAGCCCCTTCGGCTCCAGCTATTCCAGCAGTTCCACCCGCAGCGGCTCCCGCCTCTCTCGCAAATACCGCAGTTGCGGCAACAGCGGCTTCACAGCGTTCCAAGGCTGCAATTGCCGCAAGTGGCGCAGCAGCAGCTGGCGCTGCTGGATCTGATTTCGCTCAACCGCAGACTGCTAAGAATGCATTGCTCGGTGCAGGTTAATGTCTACAAAGACTGGTTATAAGAAAGAGGACGGGAAAAACGCATTTTATGAACGCGCCGGTCCTGACGAACTCGCTAAACAGCCAGTAAACCCCGCAAAAAAAAATCCACCCGATAAATTAAGCAAAGAAGATTGGGCAGTTCTCAAGAATCATCTGGAGGGTCGCTTATCCATGTTGCGCACATGGCGCGATACGTGGTGGATACAAAATTATTCCGATCTTGCACGATTTATTTTACCGCGCCGCTCAATCTGGCTTACGCAATCTGCGGGTGGACTTCCAAGTCCAAATACGATGACACGCGGATTGGAAATAAACGAATCTATATTAGACCCGACTGCAACATTCGCTACGCGTATTTGTGCGGGCGGTTTGATGAGCGGATTGGCATCGCCAAGCCGTCCGTGGTTTAAAATGGTACCAGCGCAGCGTGGGGTGAATATTGACGATGAAGCGCGGCAATGGCTCGATAGTATTGAAGATGTGATCTACACCGTTTTGGCGAGAAGTAATTTTTATAACGCGTTCGCGCAGGAATGTGAAGATATTGTCATATTTGGTACAGCAGTAAATATAATCTATGAAGATGAAAAAGACCTGATTCGTTGTTACACGCCGTGCGTAGGGGAATATTACCTTGCATCTGGCGCTACCATGCGCGTGGATGGCCTATACCGCGCATTCGTAATGACGGTGGCGCAGATGGTGGATTTCTTCGGGTTGGAAAATTGCTCACCCGATATACAAAAGCTATGGAAAGAAAAGGGTGGTGCTTTGACTACCGAGCGTTTGGTGGCCCATTCAATTGAGCCTAACTTTGCAGTTGGTAATGGTGTTGGTAAGGTCAAGGGTGATTTCACATGGCGTGAAGTATATTGGATGTACGGATCTGGTGGCGCATATCCTATGGCTATGCGTGGATTCATGGACAATCCTTTTACTGCCTCGCGTTGGTCAACTCAGAGTAATGACGCCTATGGACGTTCACCTGGCATGGATATTTTACCGGACGTGCGCCAACTACAAGTTGAAACGGCACGTAAGGCAGAGGGCATTGAAAAGGGATTGCGGCCACCGTTGATTGGTAGCGCTGAATTATTAAATAAACCTACCACGCAGTTGCCTGGACATTTGACTATTCTTAATGGCGATGTAGGGCCGGGTAAGGGTATCCGCTCAATATATGATGCACAGTTCGATCTTGACCATGTATCACAGGATATTGCGCTGATACAGGCACGAATTAAAACAGGATTATTTAATGATTTGTTTTTAGCGATCATTGAAGGCCCGACCAATGAAAAAACAAAGTTTGAGATTCAGGCACGTTTGACCGAGAAGATGCAGGTTATCGGTCCGGTCATTGAAAATTTGTTGAGCGAAAGCCTGCAACCGAAACTGAAGCGTATTTTCTCGATCCTAAAACGCAAGGGTATGATACCGCCAACACCAAAATCAATGCAGGGTGTGCCGCTTGATATTCAGTTTGTTTCGATTCTGGCACTTGCCCAGAAATCAGCAAGCACCGGAGGTATCGAAGCTCTAATGCGTATGGTGGGAGAATTGGGACAAATTCACCCAGACGTGCTGGATATACCGGATTTTGATGAAACGCTTCAGGAATATAACGATCTTCTTGGCAATAAGCAGAAGATACTTAAGGGACCGAAAACAATTGCAGCAGTTCGCCAGCAACGGGCAGAACAACAGAAACAGCAGCAACAATCAGCTATGGCCGAACAGGTAGCCAAAACGGCGGATAAAGGTGCTGGGGCGGCTAATACGCTGAGTCAAACGCCAGTTGGTAGCGGCACTGATGCGTTGAGTGCTATCCTTGGAACGGGTGGGAATAGTCAGAGATTATAATATGGGATTCTATCATAATTTATTTAATACTTTAGCGAATTCTGGTTCAGCGCAAACTGCTGGACTAAGAGCCGCAGGATTTGGTGGTCCCGGAACTACGGGATATGTCGCCCCCCCCCCGATTCCAGCCTCTCCATTAGTTAATACTGCCGCTGTGCCTGGTGCTGTCGCAGCCAGTAAAAAACCAGTCGTGGCCGCAGCAGATAATGGAGGATTAGCCAAAGAAAGCTTGCTTGGACCTTCCTAGGCTTTAGTGGTTATCCCATAAATCCTGTTTTGATGTGTACGCGGGCGTGTTAGTCCGGTTCCGGGGCCGGGATCTTTGGCCTGAATGGTATTCATCAGATAGACCATTTCATTCATACAACTTGTTTCTTCCATAGTATTATTTTTTAGTGGTCGTATAGCACGTTTTATTCGAGTTTTCATGACGCCAGAGACGTG
>CAIWPG010000121.1 GCA_903914535.1 uncultured Oxalobacteraceae bacterium | reverse complement strand
CGCGGTGTCGAGCAGGTCGTGGTCTTTCAGCCATTGGGAGAGCAATTTCAGACGCAACGCAAACTCTCGGCGCCACGCACCATCCCGGTCCAATTGATCGTTAAAAGTAGTAGCCACGCTCCCCCCAGATTCAACAAGTCAATATAGCATCGCCCGGGGCAGGGAATTTACGGCTTCTGGCATTTTGGACAGAAAAAGGTGGATCGCTGACCCTGGCGGATCTGCCTGACCTCGGCTGCGCAAATTTTGCAGGGCTGGCCCGCCCGCGCGTACACCATCGCCTCCAGCTGAAAGTAGCCCGCATCCCCGTTTGCATCGGAAAAATCCCGCAAGGTGCAGCCACCCTTCTCAACCGCCCTTGACAGGACGTCACGAATGGCCTGATGCAACCGTTCAACGCGCGGCCGGCTCAAACGGTTGGCTTTGCTGGTGGGCCGGATTCCTGACAAAAAAAGCGCCTCTGAAGCGTAGATATTGCCCACCCCAACCACAATGTCGCCCGCCAGCAAAACTTGCTTGATCGCAGTTTTGCGACCCGCCAAACCAGAGCGGAAGGAATCGAGGCGAAAATCGTCCCCGAGTGGCTCGACACCCAGCTTTCCCAGCAGTTTTTGCGCCACCGGATCGCTTTCAGCAGTCGCAAATACCACGGCACCAAAGCGCCTCGGATCGTTCAGCCGAAGGGTGCCACGGTCCGTCTTCAAATCGAAATGGTCATGCGCACCCGCGACCGGCAGACCGTGTCCGAAAACCACACTGCCCGACATACCAAGGTGCATCAGCAGCAAGCCCTCGGTCAGATCAATCAGGAGGTATTTGCCACGCCGGCGCACGCCTCGAACCGTCTGGCCCACAAGCTGTTCCACGGGCACTCCCAAAGGCCAGCGCAACGGCTTGCCAAGACGTGCTGAAACAACTTTTCCACCAGCAATGGCGCCGGCAAAACTGAGGCGGGTTACTTCAACTTCAGGTAGTTCGGGCATCGCAAGAGGGCAGCGCAGTAGGGCTACCCATATTGATTTATTATGGACCGATGAAACGATCCAACCGCGTGAAACTGCTGACTTTTTTGAAGGCGTTAAAGCAACTTATCCGTACTACATCATTCGCATGGTCGGTGGCTTCATGTATGTTTCAGGCATGATCATCATGGCTTATAACGTTGCCAGAACGGTCATTGGTGCAGAGACTGTTAATGTCAAAGTACCTGTGCTTGCTGCTGATGCGCACGCTTAAGATCATCTCCGGGAGAATTTGAATGAGTATTACAAAATTTAGTCACAGCCTGATTGAACGCAATGTGGGCTTGCTGCTGGTGCTGGTTATTCTGACTGTCAGCGTTGGTGGATTGGTGGAAATCGTTCCTTTGTTTTTCCAAAAATCGACAACAGAACCTATTATCGGTCTGAAGCCTTACACGCCTTTGCAATTGACCGGCCGGGATATTTATTTGCGTGAAGGTTGCTATGGCTGCCACTCACAAATGATTCGTCCATTCCGTGCAGAAACAGAACGTTATGGTCACTATTCGGTCGCCGGTGAGTCAGTTTATGATCATCCGTTCCAATGGGGTAGTAAACGTACCGGTCCGGATCTGGCCAGGGTTGGTGGTCGCTATAGCGATGACTGGCATCGTATTCACTTGAATAATCCGCGCGACGTTGTGCCTGAGTCAAACATGCCTGCGTATGCCTGGTTATCAAAAAATACGCTGAATCCGGCAGATATCACTCCTAAATTGCGCGCTATGCGTATTCTGGGTGTGCCTTATACCGATGCAGAAGTAGCGGCAGCGCCTGAAGAGTTAGCTGGTAAGACCGAGCAAGATGCATTGATTGCATATTTGCAGGTTCTTGGCACTGCGCTTAAAAACAAAAACTAAACTAAAGGGAGATATCACATGAATTTCACCCTGTTAAGCAGTTTATTTACCTTGCTTAGTTTCGTGGTTTTTATTGGCATCTTATATTGGGCATTTAGTCGGCAGAATAAAGCACGTTTTGAGGAATTGGGACGTTCGCTGATCGATAACGAAAATGGAAATGGGTAATCATGGCTGACTTTTTTAATGAATGGTGGGGAATCTGGATTGCCATCCTGGTAGTAGTTAGTATTTTGGGCTGTGCGCTGTTGTTATGGTCACAATCCAACGTCAAAGTACCACTGGGTAGCGATGGTAAACCTTTGCCGGTAGGAACTACAGGTCACGTTTGGGATGGGGATCTGACTGAAAATAATCACCCGCTGCCACGCTGGTGGATGTGGTTGTTTTATATTACGGTTGTGTTTGGTCTGGGCTATCTGGCCTTATACCCTGGTTTGGGTAGCTTCAAGGGCTTGCTGGGCTGGAGTTCCGCCGGTGCATATCAACAGGAAATCAAACAAGGTGACGCCTTGTACGGTCCTTTGTTTAATAAATACCTGGCGATGGATCTCAAGGAAGTGGCTAAACAACCTGAAGCGCATGCGATTGGTGAACGTTTGTTTATGACTACCTGTTCCCAGTGTCATGGTTCTGATGCACAAGGTAGCAAAGGCTTTCCTAACCTGACGGATAACGACTGGTTGTATGGCGGCGAACCTGCCACTATCGAGGAAACCATTACTAACGGACGCAATGGCATCATGCCTCCTATGGGTGCTGCTGTCGGTACCGATGAGGATATCCGTAACGTGGCTAACTATGTGTTGAGTTTGTCCGGATCGCCGCATGACCCGATCAAAGCCTCATTTGGTAAAGCTAAGTTCGGTGTTTGCGCTGCCTGTCATGGCCCTGAAGGTAAAGGTAATCAAGCGATTGG
>CAIWPG010000120.1 GCA_903914535.1 uncultured Oxalobacteraceae bacterium | reverse complement strand
GATCATTGCACCAGTTATTTTTTGTACCGTCGTAAGCGGTATTGCTGGTATGCAAGACATGAAAAAAGTGGGACGTGTGGGTGGTAAAGCGTTGCTGTATTTTGAGGTGGTTTCTACTTTTGCCCTGATGATAGGTTTGCTGGTTGCTAATGTGTTGCGTCCGGGTGCCGGCTTTAATGTCGATCTGGCGACGCTGGACACCAGTGCAATTGCTCAATATACGACACAGGCGCACTTGCCCGGTACCGTCGAGTTTTTATCCAATATTATTCCGAATACATTTGTTGATGCTTTTGCTAAAGGCGATATTTTGCAAGTATTGCTGATTGCAATTTTATTTGGATTTGCATTGTCATCGTTAGGCGAAAAAGGCCAGCCGGTAGCACATTTTATTGATGATTTCGCCCAAGCGGTATTTGCAGTGGTCGGTCTGATTATGAAAGTGGCGCCATTGGGGGCGTTTGGCGCGATGGCGTTTACTATCGGTAAATATGGTATTGCTTCATTAATTCCTTTGGCGAAATTAATGGGTTCTTTTTATCTGACCTGTGGCTTATTTATTTTTATTGTTTTGGGTCTCATCGCCAAAATGGTTGGATTTTCGATCTGGCGTTTTATTGTTTATATTAAAGAAGAGCTGTTAATTGTGTTAGGTACCAGTTCATCGGAAAGTGCCTTGCCTTCCTTGATGCAAAAGTTGCAAAAATTGGGCTGCGGTAAGTCTGTGGTGGGTTTGGTTGTGCCTACCGGCTATTCATTTAATCTGGATGGTACAAATATCTACATGACGATGGCAGCTTTGTTTGTAGCCCAGGCGACTAATACCGACTTAACATTAACGCAGGAATTAACGATTCTCGGCGTGGCGATGCTGACCTCTAAAGGTGCTTCGGGTGTGACTGGTGCTGGTTTTATTACTTTAGCTGCAACGCTCGCGGTCGTACCTACTATCCCGGTTGCAGGCATGGCTTTAATTTTGGGTATCGACCGGTTTATGAGTGAGTGCCGTGCTTTGACTAACTTGGTCGTTAATGGTGTGGCAACTATTGTCGTTTCAAAGTGGGAAAATGAGTTAGATATGCGTGTTCTGAGTAGTGAGCTTAAAAGCGGAAGTTAAGCGACTACTGTTGATAAACGGTGTGAAATAAGCATATTCACACCGTTTTTATTTCAGGTCCGCGAAGTGGCAAAGGTACAGTACAGATCTTCTACTGCTTTACGTGCCCACGGGGTGCGCCGCAAAAATTTTAAGCTGGACGTGATACTCGGATCATGCGTGAAGCAACGTATATTGATTTGACCGGATAATTCTTCCCAGCCAAAGTGATCCACTAATGCTGTAACAATGGCTTCCAGAGTGATACCCTGCAATGGGTCGGCTGAGTGGTTCATTATTGTCCTTATACGCGATTAATGGCGCATTTTAACAAGCATTCATGCTGACGCGGCATGGATTGTTGAATTATTTTCTTCCCTTCCAGACACAATCCTCCCTTTATACGATTTCTGCCCCGGCAGAATTTTACATGGTATTTTTTTGCATTAAATTGTATTAGCTAAGGCAGTTTTACTTCGTATATGACTGTAATTGTCTTTTTTATTAGATTTTATGTCATTTGATTTTATTCAGTATTTGGTGTATTTGATCATATAAAATAGCGTTGTTAAAGCGGTACGCGGTATAGTACATAGCAAGAGTGTAAAAAAACAGAGAATTTAATTCCATCCTGACTGAGGAGACATATGTTAGCGGCGTATATTTCGCATAGTGATTGTGTTAAACATGAAATGGGTGAGCAGCATCCTGAGTGTCCATCGCGTATAGGCGCGGTCAAAGACCATTTATTAATTAAAGGATTGCTGGATTTTATGCAGTCTTATGATTCACCACTGGCGACAGAGGAACAGCTGGGGCGGGCACATTCTCTGTCGTATGTGCATCACTTAGCCGGGCAGGTGCCTGTCAGTGGTTATGCGCATGTTGATCCGGATACGCAAATGAACCCGTATACGTATCAGGCTGCTTTGCGTGCTGCCGGGGCCGCAGTACTTGGCACGGATCTGGTCATGAGTGGCCAGGCTTCAGTGGCTTTTTGTAACGTTCGCCCTCCGGGGCACCACGCAGAACGTGCGGCAGCCGGCGGATTTTGTTTTTTTAATAATATAGCGATCGGTATTCGTCATGCACTGGAAGTGTATGGTCTGGAGCGGGTGGCACTGATTGATTTTGATGTGCATCACGGCAACGGCAGCGAAGACATTTTATGTGATGATAAGCGCGTATTAATGTGTTCGATTTTCGAGAATGGTATTTATCCATTTTCAGGAAGTGTTCCGAAAGGACCGAATATGGTGAATATCGGATTACCGTCGCGGGTCGGCGGAGCCGAGTTTCGGGCTGCGGTAGAGAAAAACTGGTTGCCTGCACTGAATGCATTTAAACCGCAAATGCTTTTTATTTCAGCCGGTTTTGACGGACATCGCGATGATGATATGGGAAACCTCGGTCTGCTCGAAGCAGATTTTGAATGGGTAACACAACAGATTGTTCAGGTGGCAAAAGTTCACGCTCAGGGGCGTATCGTGTCTTGCCTGGAAGGCGGTTATGTATTGTCGCCATTGGGGCGCAGTACTGCAGCACATGTAAAGGCGCTGATTGGCGCCGACTGATTTTTTATTATCGACGGGAACCAGTATGGACAAGCATTATCTCAGCCCTCTTTTTTCTCCGCGTTCTATCGTTGTTTTTGCCGGGGATACAGAAACGTATTCTGCACAGGCCAGCCTGGTTGTAGAGCATCTTAAGAGTGGTGGTTTTAAAGGTCCTCTCACGTTTCTTGATGTTGGCATGAGTGGTACATTAGGCGATTTGCTGCATTCACGCGCTGATCTGGCTATTATTATTTTACCTTCTGATCAGTTGGCACCGGCGCTGGAAGTTGCGGGTAGTATTCATTGTAAATCTGCGTTAATTATTTCTAACGGAGTAGACGCAGTTTTATCTAAGCAATTACATGGCATTGCCCGTGGCTATGGTATGTATTTACTTGGTCCCAATTGCATGGGATTTCAGCGGCCAAGACAATTACTCAATGCCAGTGCCTTAGGTAAGTTAGCACAAAGCGGGGCGACTGCGCTGGTATCGCAATCCGGTTCCCTGACAACATCTATTCTTGACTGGGCCAGCACCAATGGTGTCGGTTTTTCTGCCGTGGTATCGCTGGGGGCGAATACGGTGGTTGATATTGCCCAGGTACTTGATTTTCTGGCAGAAGATGCGGCGACACAAAGCATCGTGGTGTATTTGGAAGGTATACGCAACGCACGTAGTTTTATGAGCGCCTTGCGTGCTGCTGCCGGAGCCAAGCCGGTGATTGTGCTTAAATCCGGACGTAAACCTGCCGGGTCAAAAGCGGCATTGACGCACTCCGGTGCTATTGTGGGAAGCGACGATGTATTTGATGCGGCATTAAAACGGGCTGGTGCAGTCCGTGTTCGCTCTTTGGTTCAATTATTTTCTGCTGTTAAATGTTTATCATCGCGCTATCTGCCGGTCGGGAAGCGGCTCGCTATTGTTTCTAACGGTGGTGGCCCTGGTGTGCTGGCAGCCGATTGGGCGTGCGAACTGAATCTTGAGTTGGCCAGGTTATCTGCTGAAGCTGCCGGTGAACTGTTGCCGAAATTATCCGCGCACGCCAGTGTATCTGAATTAATTGATCTGGCAGAAGAGGCCGAACCTGCACATTACCGTGCGGCGGTGAGCGCTTGCATTGCCAGTAGAGATATTGACGGTATTTTGGTGCTGCTGTCACCTAAGCCGGGCCTGGATATTAATGGAATATCGCAGGTGTTAGCAGATTTACAGCCCAGCGTGAATAAACCACTAATTACCTGCTGGATGGGAGAAGAGCAGGTCGCTGCCGGCAGGGCTATTTTAAATGCGGCTACCATACCTTCGTTTCGTACTCCGGAAGCAGCGGTTGATGCATTTCATAATATCGCTTCCTTTCATCAAAATCAGCAACTGTTACATCAGGCACCTTCCTCATTGTCACAATTGGCCAAACCGGATATTGAGGGTGCACGTATCCTGATCGAAAATATTTTGGCCGAGCGACGCAATGTCTTGACGGAGATGGAGTCCAAGGCCTTGTTGTCGGCATTTCATATTCCTGTTACTAAGACTATTTTGGCGCGTTCGGCTAATGAGGCTATTTTAGTGGCGAATCAGTTGGGTTACCCGGTCGCACTTAAAATCGACTCTTCTGATATTTCTCACAAGTCGGATGTGCATGGTGTCGCGCTTGGCATAAATAATGGCGCCGGAGTGCGTGACACCTGGCTGGACATGATGGCAACGGTAAGCCGTATGCGTCCGGATGCCCGCATTAATGGCGTTACTGTGCAAAATATGTCAGGTAAACCGGATGGGCGCGAGTTGTATATCGGGGTGATCACGGATGAGTTGTTCGGCCCTGCAATTTCATTTGGTGCCGGTGGCACCATGATAGAACTGATTGCGGATCGTGCTATTGAATTACCTCCCCTGAATCAATTTTTGGCGCACCGTTTGATTGAGCGGGTGCGTTCAGCAGAAATGCTGGATGCCTGGCGCGGGGCGCCGCAGGTTGATCGTGAAGCGCTGGAGCAGATATTGCTGCGGGTATCGGAGATGGTCTGTGCGCTGCCTCAGCTACGCGAAATGGATATTAATCCGGTGATTGTTGACGCTGCCGGTGCTTTGGTGGTTGATGCGCGTATTGTGATTGAGAAAACACCTGCTGCATCGGGTAATTATCAGCATTTGGCGATCCTGCCTTATCCGTCCGATCGTGAAACTGAATGGCCCATGCGTAACGGCAGCCGTTATATTATTCGTCCCCTGCATCCGCATGATGCGCAGATGTTACAGGAGTTGGTGCGCGGCTTATCGCAGGAAAGTCGTTATTTCCGCTTTATATCATCGATGCGCGAATTACCTGAGCGTATGCTGGCGCGGTTTACCCTGATTGATTACGACAGGGAGATGGCGCTGGTGGCGATTTATCCGGAACGTACGGCCAATCCGTCCGGTGGCTTTACGGAAACCGAGCGTATTATTGGTGTGTCGCGTTATGTCACTAATCCGGATAAAAGCACCTGTGAATTTTCTCTGGTGATTGCGGATGAGTTCAGCGGCCAGGGGCTGGGCGCACGTATGATGTTGTCAATTATTGATGTGGCACGCAGCAAAGGGCTGGCATTTATTGAAGGGCTGGTGTTAAGTAATAATTCCGGCATGCTTAAATTAATGCGTAGTTTAGATTTCCAGATTAAACCGTATGAGGATGATCCCGATCTCCGGCTTTGTGTGCGGGCTTTGTAAAAAAATCTGAGTTTTATCGGAACAAAACAAAGCGTGAGGCAGTTTGCTCATGCTTTGTTCCGGGGTGTCGGATGGTTAAATGGCATACGTAATTAACGGGATTGTCCGGCTTGCCTGGTGATGGCGATTTTATGGAGTGCCACAGCGGGTTCCCGGATGGGCAGGTGGATAAGTGCGGCGATAATGGCTAATGCAATGTCGCTGATCCATATCCATGTATAACTGCCAAAGTGTACGAATGCCAGACCTGCCAGCCATGCGCCAAAAAAACCGCCTGTCTGGTGGCTTAACAGAGTCAGACCAAAAAGAGTGGACATATAGCGCGTTCCGAATAGTTTTCCTACCAGGCCTGCGGTTGGCGGGACGGTGGCCAGCCAGGTGAATCCGAGCGCGCCGGCAAACAGGTAAAATGCCCATGTTGTTTTTGGCCCCAGCAAATATGCGAGCAAAATAAACGCGCGGGCAGCGTATAGCAGTGCCAATATATATTTCATCCGGTAGCGCGCTCCCAGTATGCCGGCTGACAGGCTGCCGGCAATATTGAACAGTCCGATCAGGGCAAGTGCCGTAGCAGACACACTGGCAGGAAGGCCGCACAGTGCGACTTCGCCAGGCAGGTGGGTAATCAAAAAGGCGATGTGAAATCCACAAATAAAAAAACCGGCATGCAGATATAAATAACTGTGATTACGTAAGGCGAGACGAAGCTGCGCCCGCAGACCGATGGCGGAGTTTGTTTGCTTATTTGTTGTGTCTGGCATGTTTGGGGATTGCAGGCCGGGGGGATGCGGTGTACGCAGCGGCCACGCCAGCGGGATCGTGAGCAGGCTGGTTGCCGCCATAGTGAGTATAGCGGCAACCCAGCCAGCCCGGCTGATGATGAATTGCATGAGTGGTGCAAAGATGAATTGGCCTAATGATCCGCCTGCATTGATGACCCCGGATGCCCATGCCCGTTGTTGTGCCGGTAAGCGCCGTGCAGTAGCACCCATCAGTACGGAAAAGCTTCCTGCTCCCGCACCTGCTGCACTTAAGATGCCAAGATTGATAATTAAGCCCCATTCTGAAGTGATTAGCGGCGTCAGGGCTAAACCGCTTGCCATCAGGACGGCTCCTGTAATAAGAACACGCATGACACCATATTTGTCGGCAATTGCACCAAAGACGGCCTGTGCGGCTCCCCACATAAACTGACCGATAGCTAATGCCAGACTTATGGCGACAATGCCCAGTTGTGTGGAGGTGTTGATGGGCGATACGAACAGCCCGGTAATCTGGCGGGTACCCATGGTAACCATTAAAATCGCTGCCGCGGCAAGAATAGCCATTATGGCGTACCCGGTGTACCGTGTGCAGCAGCGCTAAACGTGCTTACGGGGCGAAAGCCGGCAAGTACGTCAAGTAAGGCGGCAATATCGGCATCGTCATTATAAATCAGCGGAGTTACACGTAAAAAATCACCCCGTATCGATACGGCCACATTATGTGCTGCAAATGCTTGTGCCATAGCCGGGGTATTGGTGCCGGGCGGAATAGGCAGACCGATGTAGTGGGGGGCACGTTGTGTTTCATCCGAAACCCGGAACCCCATTTCTGTTGCGTTTCCGGCAATTTTGCGGCTTAGTCCGGTACAGTAGTCTGCAACGGCGGCGACGCCCCAGGTATTGATCTGTTCCAGTGCACTTGCCAGCATGGGGCTCAAAATAAAGTTGCTGGATTCCCCGACATCGTAGCGTAATGCGCCAGACCGGTAGCTGCGTTGATATCGGGTGAGGTTGGGGAAGTCGTCGCTGCGGACACGGTTAATCCAGTTTTCTTCCAGTGGCACACCATTCAGATAGCGCGGGCCGAAATAACCTACTGCCATTGCGTAGGGACCCATCAGGCATTTATAACTGGCCGCAATAACAGCATCTGGCTGGATAAGCTGAATATCAAGCGGTAAGGCACCAAGTGACTGGGTTGCATCGACAATAAGCACACCACCACAGGCGTGTACCTTGTTGCTGATTTCATGAAGAGCGAATAAAGTGCCATCAAGCCAGTGTATGTGTCCCAGTGATACGATGGCAGTATTTTTGTCGATATTGTCGAGTAAGGCTTCATTCCAGTAATCTGCACGCCGGTTAATTTCTTCCGGTTGAGGGGTGATACGTAGTTCCAGTCCTTGTTCTGCACAGAGCCGCTGCCAGACGTAAAAATTGGATGGCATCTGATGTGCTGCAACCACGATATTCTGGCCGCGTTGAACCGGTGTATTGTGCGCAACGATAGCCATGCCATAGGAAACGGAAGGAAGTATGGCAATGTGATCTGGCGATGCAGCCCGGATCAATTGCTGGCATTGGATTCTGATTCTGGTACGGTGCTCAAAAAAGTGGTGAGGCTTGATGTGGGTTGGCGTGCGTCTGCGTTGCATTCCTTCCAGTCCGGCTGCCTCTGTCTTTTTAGAGAGCGGTGACATGTATGCCGCATTCAGGTAGTGTATATCACCCAGAGAAAACAACGATTTCTGGCATTGTATGGCAGGCATTATTCTATGGTCTCCCTGAGTTGGATGAGCTTGTCTGTGGCATGATTTGTCATGGTGTTTGCATTTGACCTGGCTGTGCGTATGTTGTGGCAGGCGTGGTACTTAACACGGGATTCTTTTGTTCATCCAGAACGGAGGTGCCCGGGCAGAGCAGATCAAGGTGATATTGCGTGTACGGGATAAGCCCTAATCCAAAATGCACTACACCCTGGCGGTTGCCGTATACTTCGTTCATGGCGGAATTTCCTTCAAATAAAGTAAGTTCGGTATTGATGCCAAAGCCTATTTCGAGCAAATTACGATAGCGGGAGTCAACATCGAACATGGATCGCAGAATGTCTGCCGCCGGCTGACAATGTGGTGAGGTTGCTGTCAGCCGGGAGATTACTCCCGCATTCACGGTGGCGATAAGGGCGTGTTCTTTCATACTGGTTAATGCATGAAAAATACGTTGCTGATCACTGGGGCAATAGGATGGGGTGCCAGAATGCAGTACAGGGTAGCCGCGTAATGCAAGTTCCCCGTCGAGGCTGAAGGCCGAGTTAATATCCTGACCAAAAACGTTTACCGGTAATACTGAAATTTCGCCGGATGGCAGAAGTTGTTGCTCACCCCAGTCCAGCTTTCCCAATTGCTCATGCCAGGAAAGCGCATCGCTCAGATGATTAAAGGTGGCGCAGGTCTGATAGTCGTTGTCGATGAAGTAAAGCTGTTTCGCCTGGCTTCCTCTGTAAAAAAAATGCCGGGCAGTTTGTTCCTGCGCATCCGGATCTGTTTTTTCTGCGACGGATAAAAAATGGCGGATAGCTTCTATGGAGCTTGGTGTCGATGAGCAAGCCATCACAGCCAGTTTGCGTTGTTTTCCTAATGCTTCAGGAGCCGGTGATTTGACGTAAGTGTCGGGTAAAATTACCAGAATATGTGTATGTACCGGAATTTTTTCCTGGATAAACTGCGCTAATCCGATACCGCCTGCGTAGCTTACTATGTAACTTTTTTGATATTTGTAGCCATTCTCTATACTAAATTCGTCTGTCAGAGAAGGGCTTGTGATAAGGTAAAACGATGCGCCGCCGGAATCACCAAAGTTACGCAAACCGGATGCGTGAATAGTAATTTTATCCATTTACAGGTTCCATAGTCAAATGGTAATGCAGGGGCATGCTGCGCTACGCTTGCT